>CAZUMH010000070.1:0-18463 GCA_964621645.1 uncultured bacterium | reverse complement strand
TGGGCTGAAAGTATTATTTCTCGATGAACGTTTGGCACTCGTCAATTCTCCTATTCGTACCGAATCGCCTTGACCGGATCGAGCTTTGCGGCCCGGCGCGCCGGATATACGGCTGATATAAGACAGATAAGGAATGACGCCGTCCCAATGAAGAGAAAGTCGGTGAATTCCATCTGAATCGGCAATGAAGTAATGAAATAAACGTCCCCCGGCAGTGAAATGAGTTTATATTTCAATTGAGCCCAGCAAAGGGAGAACCCGACAATGAAACCCAGGACTGTCCCCGCTATTCCCACAAAGGCTGCTTCATACAGAAATATCCTGGTAATGCCTCGTCTGTCCGCCCCCATTGACTTCAGGATCCCGATCTCCCTGGTCTTCTCCATGACCACCATGATCAGGGTGCTGATTATATTGAAGGCGGCCACCAATATGATCAGACAAAGAATGATGAACATGGCCCATTTCTCCAGCTGCATCCAGGAGAAAAGGTTCTGCCGCATTTCAAACCAGGTCCTGACATAAAAGGGAAATCCCAGCTTATCTTTTATCTCTTCTTTCACCTCGGTTGCTTTGTAAAGATCATCGAGACGTACCTCCAAACCGGATATTTTGCCCGGCATGCGAAAGAGATCCTGTGCGGATTCCAAAGAGATATATACGTAGGTATTGTCATATTCATAGAAGCCTGTCTCGAAAAAACCTGTAACGATAAAAGCCTTGACCGGGGGAGGATGGAAGATATTGGTAACGCCGGCCATGCTGAATAGAAACACCTTCGTTCCTACATCCAGAAGAAGATCATCGGCGATATACTTGCCCACCACAATACCCGGAAGTGAATCACCTTGAGCCTGGGCCACCATTCCCAGCTCCAGGTCGCCGTAGACAATATTTTTACGGAGATCACTCACATCATCCAGGGTGGAGAGATCAGCTCCTCGGATGAAAATTCCGCTGCTGGCCGAACTGTTGCGTATCATGCCCTTGTCAAGGATATAGGGAGAGACGCCGACAACATGTTTTATATTTTTTAAAACCGGGATAACAGACTGAAAATCATCCATTCCCTTATTAAAAAAAGGACGAACGCGAATATGGGTATCGAAACCGATAATACGATTTCTGACTTCGGACTCGAAGCCGTTCATCACTGAAAGCACGATGATGAGGGCCGCCACGCCAATGGCAACTCCCAGGATGGAAATGTAGGTTATCAGATTGATAAAACCGCTTTTTCTGCGGGATTGCAGATAGCGGCGGGCGATAAAAAGTTCGTATGGTAGTTTCACTGATTATTCCCGATTTTACTTTTCCGGACGCATTGTCGGGAAAAGGATGACATCCCGTATCGAAGGTGAATTGGTCAGGAGCATTACCAGTCTGTCGATACCGATACCCAGTCCCGCAGTGGGCGGCATCCCGTATTCCATTGCCCGGAGATAGTCTTCGTCAAGAAGCATGGCTTCTTCGTCTCCGGCGCTTCTTTGCCTGGCCTGTTCTTCGAAGCGCTCCCGTTGATCCAGCGGATCGTTTAATTCACTGAAGGCGTTACAAATTTCCATTCCGGCAACAAATAATTCGAACCGTTCTGTTAATCCCGGTTTACTCCGGTGTTTTTTAGCAAGAGGGGAAAGCTCTAGGGGGAAATCGATGATAAAGGTGGGATCCCATAATTTCGGTTCCACAAAACGGCTGAAGATTTCATCCACAATTTTCCCGCGACCCGCTTCAGCTTCAATGTCAAGCTGTAGTTTCTTGGCTGCCGAAGCCATCTCTTCATCAGAGGAGTCCTCGAAGTCCAGACCGGTCTCTTGCTTGATTGCATCCAGATAAGTAAGCCGCTTCCAGGGTGTCCGGAAATTAATGATCCGATCATGAAAGGGGAGTTCCGTCCGGTTAAAAATTTCCCGGCAGACACCACCGATCATCTCTTCCACCAGATCCATCATGAAGACATAATCCTTGAATGCCACATAAAGTTCCAGCATGGTAAACTCAGGATTATGATCACGATCCATGCCCTCGTTACGGAAATCTTTGGATATCTCGAATACTCCTTCGAATCCTCCCACAATCAGACGCTTGAGATAGAGTTCGTCGGCGATGCGAAGATAAAGTGTCATGTCAAGGGTATTATGGTGGGTGACGAATGGACGGGCCAAGGCGCCACCGTAGAGCGGCTGCAGAACCGGAGTCTCTACTTCGAGATACCCTTTATTCTCAAGAAAGGAACGCAGGAACGATACTAGATGAGAACGTTTTATAAAGACATCCTTCACATCCGGATTGACCAGAAGATCGACATAGCGCTGACGGTATCTCAGCTCTTTATCGGCGAATTGATCAAACAGTATTTTCTCATCTCCTTCGACCTTTTCTTTTACTATCGGGAGAGGCCGCAGGGTTTTAGCCAGGAGAACCAGTTCTTCCACCACGATTGTCTTTTCCCCGGTTCTGGTGACGAAGACCTTACCTTTCACACCGATAAGATCCCCGATGTCAAGGAGGCGGAAGACATCATACGCTTTCTCACCGATAGTGTCTTTCTTGACATATATCTGGATTCTTCCGCTCTGGTCCATGATATGGGCAAAGCTCGCCTTTCCCATTAAACGCACTGACATCATACGTCCGCCCACCGCCACTGTTACTTCAGGCTGCTTTGCCGGATCGATGTTATCCAGAATATCCTGTGCCAGGTGGGTTCGGTCAAAGGAATACGCGTATGAAAGCACTCCTGAGTTCAGCAGCTTGTTGATCTTCTCTATTCGTTGTTGTCGGATGTCTGATGCGCTATCCACAAGACTCTCCTAATTACTAAATTCCAGCAAATAACTAGTAATAAAATTGTCTATTTCACCGTCCATTACCGCCTGTACATCTGATGTCTCCGTGGTGGTACGATGATCTTTGACCATGGTATACGGCTGAAAGACATAGGATCTGATCTGACTGCCCCAGGCAATGTCCTTTTTTTCGTTTTCCATTGCCTGCAGTTTTTTCCGTTCCTCTTCTTTCTCCTGTTGATAAATCCGGGATGCCAGTATCTTCATGGCATTCGTTTTATTTTGAAACTGGGAGCGTTCGTTCTGGCACTGCACAACAATATTCGTCGGCAAATGGGTTATTCTTACGGCCGAACTCGTTTTATTGACATGCTGCCCCCCTGCCCCTGAGGCACGATATGTATCGATACGCAGATCCGCCGGATTTATGGTTATCTCAATATCTTCTTCCACTTCGGGATAGACAAAAACGGAAGCGAATGAGGTATGTCTTCTGCTGTTGGCGTCGTATGGCGAGATACGGACCAAGCGATGCACGCCTGCCTCAGCTTTCAGATAGCCGTACGCATAGGGGCCGCTGATCTCTATTGTCACGCTTTTAAGCCCGGCCTCTTCGCCAGCCTGATGGTCCAGAATATCGACCTTGAAATTGTGACGCTGGGCATAGCGAGTATACATGCGAAAAAGCATATCAGCCCAATCCTGTGATTCAGTACCTCCAGCCCCTGAATGGATGGTGCAAATGGCGTTCTTTTTATCGTCGACCCCTCCCAGCATACGCTGAAGTTCTAGTTTATCTATAACTTTGCGAACAGTATCTGCTTCTTTCTTTAATTCGGGGAGAACATTCTCATCATTTTCTTCCTCAGCCATTTTTAGCATGGTTAAGGAATCGTTATTCTGATCGTATGATCCATCCCAGGCGTCAACGATCTCTTTGAGTTCATTAAGTTCTTTCAGTATATTTTGAGCCTTTTCGTTATTCTGCCAGAAATCCGGGTCGTTGCTTGATTTTTCCAATTCCTGGATGCGGCTCTTTTTTTTATCAATGTCAAAGATGCCTCCGCAGATTTTCCAATCTTTTGTTGTTTTCTTGAAGAATTTCATTAATTTCTTCGTACATCATCTGCTCCGTTTTATTTCTTCCCCACTCTATCGACAAGTGGGGTGCTGATTAAGGCATGCATATATAAAAAAAATCTTCTTACTGAAGATTTTAAAAATTATTGATTTAAATTTACGAAAAATTGATAAAATTGTCAAGTAAACATCGGGACATAAACACCGGTTTGTTAATAAAGACATCAGGGCATTTTGAAATGTTGATTATCTCTTCCTATTGAATAATAATTTTACAGATCAAGTGGAAGCATCTATATCAAGCATCATTGTGCCTTTAATATATTCCTTCTTCACCGGATTTGAAATCCGGGCCAGCTTTTGTGTTATTTCCCTGATTCTCAGGGCGTTGTTAACAATAACACGCAGTCTTCTACGAATATCCTCGTCCTGTATGTCCTGGCGCTGCAGCAAAAACTGAGCATTTCCGAGAATGGGGACCAGAGGATTATTGATAGCATGATTTACTGCAACCGCTGTCTCCAACACCGCTGCCAGCTTGTCTGATTTGTTTTTCTCAATAGCCGTATCTTTTTTAGCGCCCATCTCCTTGCATATTCCAAGAGCACCCATCAATTCGCCGCTGCTGTTTCTCATAATTGATATGGACATGTTAATCGGCAAGAATTTACCGGATTTGTTTATCAAGTTGGTCTTGTAATTCTGGAGTTTGTTCTGCTTTTGTAGAAAATTATTTATATGAAGCAGTTCCGATGATCCGCCTTTGAAAAAGTTACTGGCTCTTTGACCGACAAGTTCATCAAAGTTATAGTCAAGCAGGTCTTCAGCCGCACGATTGCAGTAAGTGATATATCCTATCTTATCCGTTGTTACGATTGCATCCGCGGAACTTTCTACTACTCGTTCCAGAAAATCTTTTGACTGGCGGATAGTTTCCCAGAACTGCACTTCCTCAATCTTCAATTGATGAGAAAGGATGACATCCTCAATAAATTCTATCAAATCTTTCTTATGGAATGGTTTAGACAGACAGGAACTGAAACCCAGACTATAAAGCTTTGATTTATCGACAGAACCGTTAGTAGTCAATACGATAAAAGGTATTACAGCCGCTTTCTTGAAATCTTGTGACATGAGATAACGCGTGTATAACTCTTCTCCTGAAATGTCCTTAAGATTATGATCAACCACCACCAAATCAGGCTTAAGAACAAGTATATCTTGCAATGCTTCCTTGCCAGTTGTAACGATCTTAAAATAATAACCCCCTGAATCCAGAGCCTCTTTTGCTTTATTAATGTACTCCGGATCCTGATCCGCGTAGAGGATAAATTTTCTATGGTCGTTTTCCATTCAGGAGAGCCTCTCAGTAATAAGCTGTTTTACCACAAATAAGTCCCAGGGTTTGGAAAGATAGAAAGTTCCGTCGCGTTTGTCCATTCTTATCTGACCCATATCCAGCTCGAAAGAACCGGAAGAAAGCGCCCGTATGGTCTGCGGTGACTCCTTCTCAACTCTCTCAAGAAGTTCTTTTCCGGATGAGTCCGGAAGCTTAAGATCAGAAAAAATAAAATCAATATTATATTCACGAATAATGTTTAATGCTTCAGATACTGAACGTGCTGTAAACAGTGTCATATCTTCCTCTGAGAAGATATCCTTTAAAACCATTAAAATGTCTTCTTCATCGTCTACAAATAGAATTTTTTTCTTAGATATCATCTGATTTTGCCTGCGTTAATTTCAAACTGTACAGTTTTCAGGCAACATCCATGCCACCTGGATTATACAGGATTATTATATTGTATTTTATGAGGTTAACTTAAAAGCGGATATGCAATAAATAAAGAAGAGGTACCTTGTCTCGGGCAAGCTTTGCCTTAATTGGGAGAGTTTTTCCCAATCAAAGCAGTACAGCCTTTACGGGGATCATCCTTCAAAGATATTTAAAAAGTATAATGAAGCATAACAAAAGCGTCGAATCCTGCGATAATATCATCCCTCGGTTCGGTCAGATTGCCGAGGTTATAGTGGAGCTTTATCTCAACCTCCCAGTTCTTTGTTAACTCGTAGTTCCCGCCTACACCGGGTCCGATAAGAAATTCATCGAATTTTTCCGCTCCGTTTTTCTGTAGAAAAATAGTGTCTTTATGATACCTCAGGAGAGTAAGAATCGACATCCCGTTACGGCCATCTGAGATTATCTTTGCTTCGAAATTTATCTGTATCTGCGGCCCGTTCTTCAGGTCAGACTGTTGAAAGGCAAGTCCCTGCAGTATTTCATTTTTTCCCTGGTGTCTGTAGAGTATATCAAAGGTCAGGTAACTGGTATATCCGTAACGATAGTATATGTGGGCGTTTCCGAGAAAACGAGCTCCTGATCCGTAAATCTCGTTATCACCGAGCATATCTCTCATATAATACATATACATCGCATTCAGTGATATCTTGAGGTTATCCATACTGAGAATATCCATTCCCAACTGTCCGCTTATCTCGTTACCGGGACGATACACCAGATCCCAGACATCACTGGCTATACTTCCATCCTGAGTCCGATACTGGTAGGTATAATAAATGGGATGATACCCCTGACGGTAGATGTATTGCGCTCCGATACCAGCGACGACATTTCGACCTAAGGGAATTGAGAGAGCAAATCCAAATTTTGCGCTAAAGCCTTGACCGTATACGGGAAGGTTAAATCCATAGATATTTCTGCTCAAATATTCTTTGGTCATGATGTACTGATTGGTATCCAGTCTCGTGGTGCCTGTGGGTAGTCCAATACCTGCGTTGAGCATCAAACGATCCTGCCAGGTAATCATGTTTGTCTGAAACCAGGTATCCGACAAGCCAAAGATCTTTCTGTCACCTTCCTGCCAGCTGGCAGCCGCTACGTGGGTAATGCTCAGATTGAGATTCGTTGTCAAAGGATAGGTAAGTGACATCGGTATGGATACCTGAGTGATTGGATTGGCAAACTGTCCCGTCTTGTAAATCTGGAATCCTGTTCCTATACTGAGATATCCCAAACCCCGCTCCCGGTTTACCAGATCCTGCCCGCTGACTGATCCAGCGATAAAAAATGAAGTAATAATGAGAATAACCGCTTGACGCCGCATTTATCTACCTCGTTCTTTAAAATGAACGTATCATCAGCGCAGAAGTACCATTTTACGCACTGCTTTCAGATCACCCGCTTCCAGTCTGCAAACATATACTCCGCTGGATACCAATTTTCCGGAGAAGTCTTTTCCATCCCATATCACCTGGTGCATCCCGGCAGTCTCGGGCTTTTCCACCAGGGTTCTGATTTTTTGCCCCAGCATATTAAAAACAACCAGCTTCACCGGCAATTTCTGGGGGAGACTGTAATGAATCGTCGTTTCTGGATTGAAAGGATTGGGGTAATTCTGTTCCAGAGCGAAGGAGACGGGCTGTGTCGAAATCCCTTCACTCTCATTTTCGATAAACGCTGGAGTTCCAGCAACCAGCTTAAAGGAGAATTCCCTTCTTCCAAGTGCTTCCACGGTAATAGAATTCTGTTCATTGATGTTAACGCCGAATCTTTCATCCATATTCAGGATAACAGCCTGCCACCCTGCCGGCAGGACTTCCGCCTGCCAGGAAAGTGTCAGCGTGTTCTCATTTTCGGGAAGAGATACCGTAATCATCCAGATCTGTCCCTCCCCTGCTGTAGACCTGAAATCGCTGGCATAAACAGCGGGATTGTACAGCCACTCGCTGTGATCGAAAAAGAGATTTACATGTTCCCTGATCTCCGGAGGTTCCGGGGCATCGAGCTGATCCCACTCATCAGCTGCCCTCTGAGAAAGACCTGCATAGTTATCAATATCTCTGGTGAGATTCCCTGCAGCTGAAAGCCTGATACGCCAATCACCCTCCTTTTTCCATCCGTTTGGTCTGGAAAGAGAGAGTTGCCCGTCCTTGCCGGGCAGTGAAAGATCTGTTTGTTTCGGCATAATCAGAATTTCCACGGTATCAGGATGAGGATTATATACCCAGTATCCCTCCCAGGGTTGAAGGACAGGCCAGTCCTGAATAGGACCATCGGAAATGGAATAATCATAGAAGTAGGGTCCCATGAGGCTGTCAGACAAGGAACAGTTTTTCCAGGCGATATTGAAATTGAAAGGATCGGCGATCATGTTCCATCCATGAGCCGCCTTGATAACATAGCTGGAATCCGTTGTAACAGTGTTTCCGCCGCCTATGGAGAAACTGGTTTGTGTGGCCGTCGCCAGCCAATAGGACCGACCGGGTACCGCCCTTATATCAAAATCAGGATCGGTGATATGGATATATGTCGTATCGCGTCCCTGAGTCCAGCGCTGCTGACTGAGGCTCGGATCCCACCAGAATAATTCCCAGACGTATGGATTGTAGGGTCCCAGGTTCGAGAGTGCCGAGTCAATACGAGTTTCATCCAGTTGATAGGGGAAGGAAATCATGGTAAACTGCCGGTAGGGCAGTGTCACCGGGACCTGGGTTCCGTTATGGTGGACCTGAAGAGCATGAGGATTCCCGGCAGGATCAAGCAGGGGATCCGAGATGGTATCACCTGTAGCGGTGACAATTTCCAGATAATATTCCAATCCTCTCAGGGTAATACCTGCAGCTGGGATCGTCGCTGAAAATGCATCCCCACTGGGAATAGCAGTGACGCTGTTGTAGCGCTGTCCACCGCCGGCACGGTAATAAAGCTTCACTCCGTTACTCGCGGGTGTAATAGAAGAAGGAACAGAAATAATAAGCGGAAGATCTGTTCTATAGGTGATCTGATTGGGTAATGCGATCTCAATCCCATAATTGACAAACCGGAACTCCCATATTTCCCGTGGTATATCAGAGATTCGAACCTCGTCGATGCTTCCGTTGAAATATCCTGACACACTGTCCCTTGCCGCGATGCAAAGTGATCTTCCTTTATACGATGGAGCTGGAGTAGTACGCATCCCCTGCCATACCCTGACTCCATCCAGATATATCGTTCCCTTACCGGTAAGGTGATCGTACATCAGGGCTGTATGGTGCCAGGCATCGTCATTGACACGGGTTCCGCCGCTCCCGAATCCAGCCGCACCTATCCGTCCCTGCGGTGTTATTTCCAAGCCATAATTCGCTGAATCGGGATCGCCTAAATAGATCAATCCTTGATCAACGGTATCAGTGCGGAAATAACATTCTATCGTAAAACTCTGCCGCGAAACGTCGAAAGACAGCTCAGAAGAGTAAGGTACCCTGATAAAATCATTGTACCCGTCAAAATACAGGCAGGCGCTATTGAACACACCGGTGCTCCATTGGGCGCCATTAGTTATATACCCTCCGTTGGCGTTTCCCGAAGCATCGATAGCGATCGTGCCCGAACCTTCATCAAGATGATAAAGCAGGTTCGTATGGGTATCACTGGTGTACTGCTTCATGGTCCGGGAATCTGTGCTGCTTCCGGTGAGGTGTACCGTAATCGTCGTGTCCTCCGCGGTGATAACCAGTGAATCCTTATGTGTTACATTCGCGGCCTGAGGATGGTACGAAACCGGAATCGCCTGTGTACTTCTTCGGCCGAGGGTGAATTGTCTGAGGCTGTCAGGGATTGCAAAAGGTTCGTCTCCACCGCTTATTGACAGTACTGAAAGATTCTGATCGCCCAGGTTGCCCACGCCCAGCTGAAGGGTCCGCACCTGATCGTTGAGTACAACTGCGAAATCAAGATTAACGGGATCCACGTGCAGTTCCCGTTCCCGTACGTGCAGTTCCCATGTTTCCCTGGCCAATGAGGAAAAGCGGATTTCATCGATATAGCCGGGGAGCGTTCCACCAGATGGTGTTCCGCCGATTCTGACAGGTTGTGTTGAGAGGAAATCAAAAACACCATGCCAGAGAGTGCTGCCGACCAAGATTTTATTCAGACGCAATCGCAGTGAATCGCCGTCCCAGGAAACGTTTACATTGTACCATTGATCGACATTGAATTCCGGATCGATGCCGGTGGCAAGGCTGTCCGTTACCGCCGCAGAATCTGCAACCACCACCTTTATTCCTGCTGCCGGGTCAAAGAACAATTCGAATTTTGAACCCGCAGAACTGGCACGGCGCATCAGCCAGCGCCGATCCTGGGGAACCTGCTTGAGGCTGAACCACATCTCCACCGTATACTCTGTTCCTGTAAGCAGCACCCCGGCGGTATCGGAGATGGACAGATAATCATTCACTCCATCAAGGCTGAGAGAATTGCTCCCGAATACGGCATTTATGGACCAGGCCGCTCCGTGGATACTCCCGGGCTGGTTTTTAGACGAACCGTCAACCATATTCTGCCCGCTGCCGCTGTCCATATGATAAAGCCCTGTTGTGAAAATATCCGATTGATAGGATGATATGATCGGTACATCCGAGCCCTTTCCAGTCAGCTGTACATCTATCTGTCTCTGGAAAGGATCATTACTGTTCATTACTAATAAACCTTGATGAGTCGCTGTATCAGAAGGTGTGTAGGTCACCTTGATGATATTTGAGCCGCCCGGAGTTACCACAAAGGAATTATTTTGCACCGAATAATTGGAATGGTTAACCTGCAGATTGCTAATTGTCAGGTTATCGATACCGGTATTGCTTATCTCCAGTTTGAGGGTCCGACTCTTTCCCACCAGCACCTGGTCGAAATCAAGACTTGTAGCGCTGATATTCGCCCTGGCCATGTCAACATTGAATTCCCAGGGTTTCCTCCCGGTATTGGAGATACGTATCTCATCCATGCGTCCCACAAAAGGCCGGCTGCCGCTCCAATCCCGTCCAATTCTGATTTTGTTGGTATCCGGCAGCTGGCCAACAGATCTGTCTGCCATGCTGTAGGGGAAAGGCTTTGTTTCAGCGGCATCACCGTTCAAATACAGAGTTATGCTGTCACTCTGGAAACTCAAGGCATAGTGATTCCACTGGCCGGTACGCACATCTCCTTTAGCTGCGCTGGTCAGGGTGACGATCTGCTGAGGCGCATCGTTGCTATATACACGTCCATAAATCGTCGGCCCATTCAGCCAGATCTCAAACTGTCTCCAGCTGTTATCTCCTCGTCCGATAAGCGTTTCGTCATCCTGGGGCAGGGTTTCCACCAAAAACCACCCTTCCACGCTCAATCCGCCCCAGCGGGGTGAAATGGGATAGTTGCCGGGAGGGTTAATTGTTGCTATATCATTCTGACCGTCCCGGAAGATAAGACCTTTTCCAAATCGACCGTTATCACTGCGCATGCTCACCTTGGTAACGCCGCTCATTTCGTTTCCGGAGCTATCCTCAATAACCGTTCCTGATTGCTCCTCGAAATGATACAAGCCGATTGTAAAAAGATCAGTATCGTAGGAGCCAGCCGGAAGAGCTTTTACTCCTGTTCCCATCAAATCCACTGAAATAACAGGATAGGTGGGATCACTGCTGGAGATCTGAAGAATATCTTCCTCATCACCTTGCTGAGCGGGATTGAAAGTCACCTGTATAGTGGTGTCCTCTCCTGCCCCAAGCGTGATGACAGAGGAAAATCCCGTATCGAACGAATCATTCCCGTTCTGCAGTGAGATATTTGAGATGAGGAGCTGCTGGCTGCCGGCATTGCTTAGTGTGAGGGGCAGTTCCCGGCTGTTGCCACGTAGTACACTGGCGTAATTTAACGTATCTTCACTTACCAGCAAGCGGGAGCGATTCACATGGAATTCCCATGTCTGACGGGCTATATTTGAAAGCCTGACTTCATCCACCTGACCGTTGAATGGAGCGTTGCCGTAATAACTGTCTCCGATTCCCAAACCTTCATCCACTGCAGCAGCCAGCTTTCCGTATTGGCGGGTGCTGTCTCTCAGCACACCGTTCAAATAGAGTCTGATATATTCCCGATCCGAAGTAAGGGCGACATGATACCAGTGCTGCACAGCGAGATTTTCCAAAGAACCCGTGGACAGAACATATGTCGAATCGGGAAAGGAGCCATTAAGGTACGCATACAATCCGGAAACAGGCTGTGAATCATCCACCAAGGCTATCTGAAACTGTTTCTGGTCCCCAATCCCTCTTTGCAGTAAAATAGCATTTGGTTTGTTTTCAGTCGGTTTCTCGGTAATTTTAAACCACATTTCAGCAGTGAAAGGAATATCTTGAAAATTTAAATGATTATCATATTCAACCTTGACACGATCACCACTCCCATCCAGTTGAACCGCGTTTGTGAAGGTCGTCTTGCTTGAAGCGACAAAAGAGGCGTCTCCAACCAATTCGCCATCAAGATTGTTCGGCGAGGAATCGTTTGCCTGTGTGCCGCCGGTCTCATTGAGATGCCATAATCCCATGGTAAAAATATCGGATGTGTACTGATTGTTTTCATGGGCTTCGATGCCTCCCTCCCACTGCAGAGTAACGGGTATATTGCTATTGTCCGGATCATTGGATATGATTGAGAGGGTTGTATTATAATTTGTTCCTATACTATAACTGTTATTTGGAGCAAAGGCAACGTCAACAACTGCGGTATCTGAAGGCGGCACAGAGAATTTTTGCTGGCTCAATTCGAATTCACCGCTTATCTCAGGAGGAATGGAAAGGCTCCCCTCCAGGAGTGCCGTTCCAGTGTTGACGATCCAGAGTATGAGTGGCCTTTTCTTACCGGTCGGAACCGGTCCAAAATCGAGCCGGGAGGCCGGAGTAATAGCGATTTCTGGTTTTATAGCGCTTTCAAGTATATAGACTCCATCTCGCCCGTCAGCCACCCCCACAAGATTATTTTCCAGATGAACTGATGAAGCAAAATCATTCGTATTATAATTCCCCGGTTCAACGACCTGCCCAGGTCGAGAAAGATCGAAAATACGTACTCCATTCTTACCGTCACTTACATAAAGAGTTCTGTTTTGAATCGACACATCTGTACAGACTCCACCGGTCTCATAGGTCACGACTTCATTGGTTTCGACGTTCCAGATAAGAAATCCGAACCTGCCGTTTGCAACATACACTGAATCACCTCGTACATCCAGATCGAGAGCATTAATACTGCCGAATACCAGTGAATTTTCCAGCGAAGGAGGTACGGATGGAAGTCCGGATACATTATAAACATACACGCCATCTGAGTCGGCCAGGTACGCTTTGCCATTCACTACCTTGACGGAACGACAGATTCCCGGCGTGTTTACTCTGTCGGAAACCAATTCTGATATGGGACTTGTACTGTGATCCACCACTCTCATACCATTCAGGCCGCAGGCCAGATAAGCAAAATCTCCCAATGGAGCGTCAACATTGTAACAGGTATCTCCCAGCGCAATATCCGACTGTATCGCATAGGGTGTTTCAGGATTTGATACGTTGAGTACCAGAAGACCCCGGCTGCCATTGGCAACGAAAAGCCGGGAGGCACGCCGGGACAGCCCCAGAGCCTGTCCTGTTGTATCAAACCTGGCAACCAGTCCCACATCTTTGCTGACCGGATCAATATCTGTCAATTTGATGACACCGACACCCGATCTGCCATTTGCCGTATATGCGTAATTCCCGGAGATGATAACATCATTGGCATAATCCGAGCAAAGGTGCTGCTTGATAATACGGGCTGCCCCCGCTTCCGGGACAACTACCTGTAAGTGACCGTTATAGCCGTCAGCGACATAGGCGGTATCTGACTGAATAACAACAGCTGAAGTGAATCCGTCTGTGTCAAGCGGCTGATATCTCGGGCCTGTCGGATTGTGTACATCAGAAACATCGATATGAGTAAATAGACCGTATTCCAGGCAGGCCAGAACCGCATTGCCATTTTCAACCCAAACTTCTCTCACATCCCTTGGAGTGCCGCCATAGGTCCAGGTGCCGAATAAATTGAGATTTGAGCGATTACGGATATCCACAATACGCAGACCACCCCAGCCATCGGCAACATACGCAACGGTATCTAGGCTGATTACATGATATGAACGGGGATGATATCCAGGAAAACTTTCCGAAAAAGACAGAGAATCCAAAGCGATGGGATTACTCTTGTCCTTGACATTCACACTATACAGTCCCGCGCTGTCAGCTGCGACAAAGAGGGTTGAATCATTTTGGAGCCATACTTCCTCTGCATAGGAAGCTGTTTTAAAAGTCCCTCGGGCCAGGGGATTGCTTGGACTTCCAACGAAAAGAATGAACATCCCGTTGTTACCGTCCGCCACATAAGCGTAACTGCCTGATTGAGTAATGCCATGCGCATATCCGGGAGTATTGTACCCTCCAATTACCGTTCCAAACTCTTCATTCTGTTCATCAAAAGGAACGATGTAGACGCCGGCCTCACCACAGGCTACATAGACATACTGCAGATTACTGGCGACCCAAATATCTTCTATTGGACCAGGCAGTAATGCCGATGTCGGCAACTTTTTATAGGAGCCTGACATCTTGAATAATTCAAGTTTGGCTCCATTCCCTGTAAAAGTATAGCCGCTCCGGCGGAATACAGCCTCGCATCTTCCTTCGCCCCACCTGCCGTTTAAGGTCAAATTATTCTGCGCTGAGGCGGAAAGTGTGACGGTTGTCAACAATATAATAATCGCTGTTCGACGCATATACATTAATCTCCTCGACTGTTTCCCTTATGCCGTCGGTTGATCTTACTACCTGATCATTTTCCCGGATTTACCGGAAGTCCCAACTTTTCAGGAAGAATTCGCATGGCTTTTGTATCCGGATCGATAAACCCGTCTCTGGTGTCCGATCCAGGCAGGAAACCGGCATTCTGGAAGACAGCCATTACCTGCAATCTCTTCCATGGAGTGACCAGTCCCTCCTTTGGCTGGATAAGCATTTCCGGCCCGCCCCTGGGCATATTATCGACATACTGCTGCGCGTCATGTTCCAGCCTGATTAAATTATCGATATGCGTGAAATCCCATGCCTGACGAGAAACAAGTTTATTACGGGCCATCCCAAAATCCGGATCGAGCCGCACAGATTCCATGAAGTAATTTTGGGCCTCATCATAGTTATCCCTGTCCAAAGCGTCCAACCCGAGGCAATAATTCAAAAATGCGTCCATATTTGTGGTTGGAATCTTAAAAATTTTCTCCCGCTGCTCGATGCTGATTTCTATCCCAAAATAATCCAGAATCTGGATAACAAGCTCCTTTTCCATCTGGAAAAGAGTGGCCAGAGTGCCTTCATAGCTAGCCGGCAAAGGGAAATCCGGTCGATCTGCATCATAAATACCTGCATCGACGGTCATTTTCAGATCCGGCGTTATCAGATATGAACCTTTGACGAGTGTGCGGGCTCCCAACAGTTTTCCCATCATTTCTGCATTATTGGACTGGCTTAATCCCTTAACACTCAGATCCTTTTCCTGCATTAGTAAATTCAAATGAAGCCGTTCCACTACCACCAGGTTATCAGCAACCGCAAGGTCGGTATTTATCATCTCGGCGAGACCCTTCTGAAGCGGCAGCCAGCGCGGATCAGTACTCTGGCTGATAAAGTAGAGGACACCGACACTGTTCTTGGGATATGAATCCAAATTCAGGTTCTTCTCTTTTGCTATCAGGTTTTGCACATCCTGTGTGACTCGTTTACGAATGAGCCAATCCAATCTTCCTATCATCAGTTGCTTATACGGATCAGAATCCGGGATGCGGGTAAACCTGCGGTACACTTGCAGCGCTTTGTCTTCCTGAAACAGTGATTCATAACACAAACCGAGATAGAATTGCGCCTTGGCATAATATGGATCTTTGGTGATTACTCTTTCCAGCACTTTCTGTGCGGTAGAAAACTTATCCATATGCCAGTAGGCGACACCGATACCGGTTACCGCTTCTTTGTCGTAATAAATATAGCGATTGTTATTTCTAACATGGGGGTCAAGCATCTGCACGTATGCACGGATGGCTTCCTTATAATCTTCCTGCTTCATCAGTTTTTCCGCTTGCTGGTATTGAGACGTACCGCAACCTAGTAAAAATAGAAGCAGAAATATTATTCCACCAGTTCTCCACTTCATAGAACCGCCTCCTTCCGGTGTGCGCGCCCGAAAAATATTTTTCACTATGAGTATCCCCCCCAAAGCGTTGCAGTTTTTGCGGGATACATATCTTATGTCATGTTCACTCAGGAGAAAGCTAACGGATTTCCTGAAAACGGGGATTTTCTTCCATTTGTTTCTTCACCTGTTCGAAATCAGGTGCTTCCTCCAAAGCCTTTCTGTAATATGAAAGCGCTCCTTTCCAGTCCTCTTTGTCTTCGCAGGACAACCCCCGTGAGAAATTGATAAGCGCTTTAAGAGGAATGTTCCTATATTTATCAAGGTGTTTTTTTTCACTTTTTAACATTGTGATCGTCATTCCGGAAAGAAGTTTGCCGGTCAAATTCTTAATCAGCTTTTCAAATTCTCCCGATTTTCCTGTTGCTTCAGCCGCCTTCACGGTAAGACCGGTCTCCACCTGCACGATTCGGGCATCCAAACGCATCTTTCCTTTGGTATTGACCAGATATGAACCGAAAACCATATATTGTGCTCCCAGCAGCTTCCCCGCCTTCGCGGAAGTCTGTTCATCGATGACACCGCTCTGGGATAATTTGATTTCATCCAAAATAGACTTGAGTTTCTGACGTTCCACTATACTGACTGATGACAGGCTTCCCAGTTCTGAAAGCAACATCTGACCGAGTCCAATTGAAAGCGGCTGGTATGTTTCTCGATCCATAATACTGTTATTATTGAAATCGAAAACGGTAATCGTGATTTTTTCCTGCGCTTCCAGGCTGACAAAAAACATGAGCATAATGAGAAAACAGATCTGAATCTTCTTTGACATGTAAAACTCCTGAATATCACTTGTTCTATTTACTTAAAATTTCAAACTTTGTCAAGGATTTATTACACGAATCGAGTTCAAACTTGCAATATTCATGCCTTGTCATTGTTATTTTAATATATAGAGCATTAAAGGTCCCTAAGACTAGTTTTCTCAGTATGTTATTCTTGTCATATATCTGTCATCACTGGATCAAGGTAACAAGTTCTGACCAATTACACACCAGGTGTGTGTCTGAAATCAGTTCAGGCAAATGGTATGTTTCTCCTTGAAATAACAACAAGAAACATGTATCTTTCCCTGTTCACGTTAAAGGAGATACTCCGATGAAAAAGAGATCTGCGCTGTTTCTACTGACGGTCTTTCTGTTGCACTCGTCCCTAACTGCTCAATATTACAATGGATTCCGTCCTGACAGAAACCATGATTCCATCCGTTTTCAAAATAACCTGTACTCCAAGATTTGGATTGACCCACGCCTTGACTCTGCATTGGTCGACGTAACCTTTGATTTGGCTATCAGTTATGATTTTCTTCAGTTTATCAAACTGGACACAGTCTATCAGGCCAAGTATGACTTAACGGTAAGCTTTTCGGGAAAACAGGGAGGTATCAGCAGAAGTAAAATATCTTCCCGCTCTGTTTCAGTAAGAAATTTCAGAGAGACAAACTCACGCAATCGCCTCTCGGTTGAAAATTTTTCCTTTGTAATGCCCCCGGGAAACTATACCGTCTATCTTGAGCTTGATGATAAGAATGCTTCCACGCCGTATACTATGAAGCAGGATATAACCATTCCCGATATACAGAAAGAAACATTATTCTCGTCTGACATCCTCTTCTTTCCCGGTAGTATTGATACTGTTGACAGGACTTTACGACTCAATCCGATACCAAGACCGATACTTTCTCAGTCACAGCCAATGCTGACCGGTGTGATGTATATCCTTTCTAATCAAGTTCCTCATGACATTCGCATCTATAAGAAAATAGCATCGATGAGCGGTCACGTCATTAGTCAGGATACCACCCTGTATACCCTAAAAACAAGAAAGTATTTATATCGTTACCAACTTCCTGAAGATCTTCCTTTTGGACAGTATAAGCTTCAGATTACGGTCGACGACGGCACTGTCATACACACATCAGCTTCTGAATTTTCCGTACAGTGGGGTAAACACAGCTCTCTAATGCCTGATCTGGAAATGTCTATAGAATTGTTGAAATATCTAGTACCCAACGACAAATGGAACGCTGTCAAAGAAATGGTACCAGACTCCCAAAGAGTATTTCTGCATACATTTTGGCAATCCAAGGATGACGATCCTTCAACTCCTGAAAATCCTTTGGAGGAAGAATTTTATCGCCGTGTCGCTTATGCTGATTATAATTTTACGGCCCGAAACAGCAGCATTCCCGGTTGGAAAACAGATAGGGGTAAAATATATATCCTGTATGGCCCCCCCAGCCGGGTGGAAAAACCCACCCGCATGGTACAGGGCACTCAGGATTATGAATTATGGATCTATCAGATGCTTGATAAAAAGTTTCTTTTCATAGATAAAAATGGAATCGGGGATTTCATCCTCTATTCTGAGGAGTAATGACTCTTTTTAAATTCTCTTGTAATTGCCAGTTTCCGGAAGCCGATTAACAGCAGGAGAGCCACGGCAAAAATACTATTCAGAAAAGAGGATCCCCTCCACATCAGCAGAATAATCATCCCCAAAAAAGCTG
>CAZUMH010000069.1:0-18616 GCA_964621645.1 uncultured bacterium | reverse complement strand
GGAACTTTACCGTTGGGAGTGGAGGTACGGCAAACGGTCTGGGTGGTAAATTATCCACCTTCGCTTGATCATATCGCCTTTCTTAAATACCAGATCATCAACAAGGGAACCAATACCATCGACAGCGCCTATATCGCGCTTTTCAGCGATGCTGATATTGGCGATTCCAATGACGATTACTGCGGCTGCGATCCAGCATATAACATGTTCTATAACTACAACGGAGACGGGTACGATGATGATTATGGAGTAGCGGTGCCGGCTCTGGGCTTTTCAACGCTTAAGGGCCCTTATGTGCCTCAGCCGGGAGCGAAGACAGAGCTGCCTGATGGAACCGTCAAATGGGATACTACCATGCTGGAGATGACCGCTTCTTTCGTCTTCTTGTGAAGCTCCCCCATAAGCGGGATGGGCGATCCCGTCGGACCAGATGCGTATATTCAGCAGTTCAATTTTTGCAAAGGACTAAGAGGTAACGGGTTACCTTACCATGATCCTACAACTGGAGTCGACACTAAATATCCCTGCAGCGGCGACCCCTTGACGGGGACCGGCTGGCTCCTCAGTGATCTAACGGATCCCTGTGACGTCCGAGGCGGCCCCTCGTCGGGGCCCTTTACCCTGGCGCCCGGCGACAATCAGGAGGTGGTGTTCGCCGTGGTCACGGCTCAGGGGCTCGATTATCTCAACTCGGTGAGCCTCCTGCGGTATAATCAGCGGCGGGCTTCATACCACTATTGGACGAAAGGAGAGGACATCCCGCCGGCACCGCAGGTCTCGGCAACAGGTCTCGACGGTGAGATCATCATCAGCTGGGATGACGCGGCCGTCGAATTCCAGCAGGGCGAAAATGCATTTGAAGGATTCAATGTCTTTCAGAGCGAGAGTGAGCAGGGGCCCTGGACGCGGCTGGCGACCTATGATAAGATCAATCATATAAAATATATACGGGGGATGAACTACAATCCGGCTGTGGGAGAGGTGATAAACTCGGTGATGCAGAAGGGCAGTGACAGCGGTCTGCAGTTTTATTTCCATCCGGAGAGAGATACGATTAACGGCGGTCCCTTCATTAACGGGCAGACCTACTACTTTGCCGTCTCTTCCTACACCTAAAATGCGTCCGGAGAACCCGCTCCCACCTGGGAATCATCAAAATCAGTAGTCACGGTTGTTCCCAGCCGGCCGGTAATGAACGTTGAGTACAACGCTGAATTTGGCGACACCTTGTCGGTTACCAAGATGGGACCTTATACTTCAAGTAGCTGGGTACATATAACGGTAATAGATCCCAGCAAAGTCACCGGCCATGATTACCGGATCGATCCAAAATATGATGCCGACAGCTCAACGGTAGTGTGGGATCTTACCGATGTCACCACAGGCCAGGTTGTACTTGCCGATCAGACCAGTATTTCCGGGGAAATGAGTGTTATCATTGACGGAATCCAGCCGGTTGTTAAAATCGTCACTCCGGCAAATTACGGCTGGGATGATACCAAGGGCGGCTATGGAAACGGCTTCGGTTACTCAGGTATCCGGCCAATTACCGGTGTCAACTGGGGAGGTCACTCATTCTTCGGCGGAGGCGACCTAGGTGAAAACTTCTGGGGCCCCAACGATGTGGAACCCGGCGATTACGGCAATATCAAGATCGACTTCTGGAACGCGGCCAGCAATACGGCGGATCCGGTGGCCCATCCCTGGTCGAACTGCCAGACTTTTCTGAGACCTGGATATGCTGCCAACGGAGTGGGAGTATTCCCGGGCGCGGCCTACATGATGGAACCCCCGGACAATCCGGTTCTCAGAAGACTGAATATCCAGTTTGTCGAATCTGACCTGGTTGATCATTTCTGGAATCCCATTGCCGCTGATGCCGGCGACGGCTATGGCGGATACGAGTATGTCTTCATCGTGAATAGTGATTATGTAGAAGATCCCACCACACTCTACAGTGATGGTGATTTGAACAGAGACTGTCTGGTCACGTTCTGGCCGACCGGGAGAGGAGGCGCCTATACCGCTGAAGAAGAGTTCACGATGTATTTCTACATGATTCATCCCATCAAAATGGGACAGACCTACTGGACATTTTCCACTGACGGATATGGAAAAATACAATCCGATACCATTGCAAAAGCGCGGCTGAAGGATCTCAATGTCTTCCCCAATCCCTATTTCGGTGGAAGTGCCGAAAGTTCCGTTGGCCTGACCTGTATCACCTTCAATAATCTGCCGGCCGACGAGTGTACTCTCCGCATATTCAGCCTTGATGGTCAGCTGGTCAGGACCATCCCGCACGATAACGGTACCCCTCTGGAGCAATGGGATCTGTATAACAGCAACGGCTATCCGGTATCCAGCGGCATGTACCTCGCTCATATCACAACGGCCTGGGGCAGCCGGATCCTGAAACTTGCTGTCATCATGCCGCGGGGATTCGGTTTCTAAAACCGAGATATCCTTATTTGATTTTTCTGCTAATGGCGGGGTTCCCGGAATAAACGGGGGCCCCGTTCTCAACGGTAAGGCACCCCCAGGAATATCAATTCAGGATCGATTTTCCGATCCCGCCGGAAACGAATGGGGAAACAGGACTATTTAATACTTGTATCTTTCCCAAATCTTTCTAAATTAATCCCCGACATGTTCAAGGAAATGTACATTGGTATCGATATCGGCTCGGTGAGTGTGACCCTGGCAGCCTTTGTCCGCCGTCAGATAACACCGGGCGAGATTCCTTCCGGCTTTTTTGTCCCACCGGCCGATCAGATCCCGTCTGAAGACGGCGGCTGGATTCTTTCCGCCTACCGCAGGCATGGAGGCGACCCTATTCGGGCGGCGGAGACAATGTATCGAGCCCTGACAGAAGCAATTACCAATGGGAAGGATATCACTCTTTTCTGCACCGGAACAGGAGGGAAGGAGGGGGCAGAAAGACTGAAGGGAACCTACGTTAACGAATTTAGAGCCTCAGCCGAAGCAGTAAGTCATGTCCTGCCTGAAGTGCATACCATATTCGAACTGGGAGGAGAGCGTTCCCGGTACCTGCAGATCAGTCCATCAGCTGAGGGCGTGATGATTAACTGTTACGGTGTTAACGGCGAGTGCGCCGCCGGGACGGGCTCGTTTTTCGACCAGCAGGCTTCTCGTCTTCAGTATGATACCGACCGGGTAAGTGAAGCGCTTGACGGGGTGGAGCGAGCGGCTGTTATCGCCGGGCGTTGTTCTGTGTTTGCCAAGTCGGACATGATTCACGCTCAGCAGCGAGGGTATTCCCCTCCGGAAGTATTGAAAGGCCTCTGCTCTGCAGTGGTGCGGAATTTTAAAGGCACCGTCACCAAGGGGAAAAAGATTATCCCTCCAGTCGCTCTGATCGGAGGAGTGGCGGCAAACAGAGGTGTTGTCCAGGCCGTGAGAGAACAGTTCGAGCTTAGCGACGGTCACCTGATCGTCCCGCCTTTGCATTCCTGGATGGGAGCGATAGGGGCGGTACTTCTGGCGCGAAACAGAGAGCGTGCCGCTTTCCCGGTCATTCATCCCTCTGAATCCTCCGTCGCTCATGCTGAAAAGCCGCTCTCCCTGGAAAAAGTCGTCCTGCTGCGTGATCAAGCCGTGGAAGCCGCACTCCCCGGGACTGGAACGACAGACGTTTATCTGGGGCTGGACATCGGTTCAGTGAGTACCAATCTTGCTCTCATTGATCAGAACGGTGACCTCCTGGACAGCATCTATTGTATGACCAGCGGCAGGCCTGTAGAAGTCGTGATCGATTCGCTCCGGGAAATGGGCCGAAGAGTCGGGGAAAAAGTTCGCATCAGAGGAGTGGGTGCCACCGGATCCGGGCGGGAACTCATCGCCATGCTGGTGGGCGCCGACTGCGTCAAGGATGAGATCACGGCCCACAAGACCGGAGCCCTGCATGTGAGCCGCAAATATCTCAAGCGCCCGGTCGATACCATCTTCGAGATCGGCGGCCAGGATTCCAAATTCATTTCCATCCAGGATGGAGTGGTAACGGATTTCAGCCTCAATGAAGCCTGCGCAGCGGGGACGGGCTCTTTCCTGGAAGAGCAGGCCGCTGAACTGGGCATATCGATTAAAAATGAATTTGCTCGTATGGCCTTACGCTCACGTCGTCCCCTGCAGCTGGGAGAGCGCTGTACCGTGTTCATGGAAAAAGAGCTTATTCCCCATCTGCACCGGGGAACACCGAAAGAGGATATCACCGCGGGTCTGGCGTATTCAGTGGTAAAAAACTATTTAAACCGGGTTGTAAAGAAACGGCGTATTGGGGAGGTGATATTCTTCCAGGGCGGCACAGCCTACAACGATGCGGTCGCTGCCGCCTTTGCCACTCTTTTGGATAAAGAGATAATAGTGCCGCCGCATAACGGAATCATGGGTGCCATTGGTGCGGCCCTTCTCGCCAGAGATCGGGCGGGTGATGGAACCACGGCATTTCGCGGCTGGGATCTCGCCGCGGTCAAGATCGACAATAGGGAATTTACCTGTCAGGCCTGTTCCAATCACTGCCTGATTCAGGAATTCGGGGTGGAAGGAGAAAAAAGCTACTGGGGAGACAAATGCTCAGAAAAATATCGTAAAAGAAGCAAGCGTTCCCAGAAACCTGTTTCCCGTGATCTGTTTTCTCTTCATGATGAACTCCTCTACCGCCAGCCGGTCCCACCCGATGGAAAGGGGTTCAGGATCGGGATTCCCCGGGTTCTTACATTTTTTGACCGGTTGCCCTTCTGGCTCGCCTATTTTCGGGAATTAGGCTGCTTGCCGGTTCTCTCCGGTCCCAGCAAGACATACCATGTGCAGGCGGGGATCGAGGCCGCCGTGGCCGAACCCTGTTTCCCGGTGCAGATGGCCCACGGCCATGTGGCTGAGCTTCTCCGTTTGGAACTCGACGCTATTTTCATCCCAAATCTGGTCAATGAGCTCGATCCTGCCGTCAGCGTCGCTTCATTCATTTGCCCCTGGACCCAGACGCTGCCGCTGGTGGTGCGTCAAACACCGGCCCTGCAGGCAATAGACGCTTCTCTGCTGTATCCTACTATTCAGTTTCGTCAGGGTCCTGAATTCGTTGCCAGGAGCCTGGAGCAGGACGTCGCAAGAAAACTGGGAATATCCTCTGAGCAAAACAGCAGGGCTGTTCGAAACGCCTGGGAGGCGTATGAGTCTTTCCGGAACGAATTAATGCGAGCGGGCGATTCGGCCCTGAAAGAGATCATGGGCTCCGGACGAGAATGCATCCTGCTGCTGGGCCGGCCCTATAATCTCTATGATCCTGGACTCAATCTTAACCTGCCGGCCAAGCTGAGGAATATCTACGGGGTGGATGTGATCCCCATGGATTTTCTTCCTCTGGACAGCGTCGATATTAACGGAGTGCATGACCACATGTTTTGGAATTACGGCCGCAGGATCCTGCAGGCCGCCCTGTTATCCCGGGATTATCCGAACATGCACCTCATCTATCTGAGTAATTTTAAGTGCGGCCCCGATTCCTATATCCGCCATTATGTCCAGGATGCTGCCGCTGAGCCCTTTCTCTTTCTGCAGCTTGACAGTCACGCCAATGACGCGGGTCTTATGACACGAGTCGAAGCCTTCTTGGAAAGCAAGGGCATGTAGGGGACCGTATGATGGAAAGATATTGCCTGGTCGTTATCCGTTCGCGAGCTGAAAGAGAAATACCATGAGAGAAAACGGAAGACATCCTTTAGCCGGACGCAGGCTCTACATCCCCCGCATGAGTACCGGCGCCGCTCTGACCATGGCCGCGGCTTTCAGGTCGGTGGGAGTCGAAGCCGAGGTGTCTCCAGCGGCGGATGACGAAACCTTTACGCTGGCGGCCCGGCATACCACCGGGGAAGAGTGTCTGCCGCAAAGAGTAACCCTGGGAAATTTTCTCAAAGTGACCAAACAGGCGGATTTCGATCCCGCCCGTACGGCCTTTTTGCTGCCTACGTCGGCCGGACCCTGCCGTTTCGGACAATATATGAATCTTCTCAAGAAAACGTTACGGGAGCTCGGACTGGAAGATGTACTGGTGTTCTCACCGACCAGCAGCAACGGGTATGAAGGGATTGCTCAGAAACAGAACCGTTTTATGCGTACCGCCTGGAGGGCTGTGCTAACCGCCGATATTCTCAGAAAAATCACTCTTATGCACCGGCCTTACGAGTCCCGCAAAGGAGATGCCGACCAGGCTCACCGTATATCTCTCGATTCGGTGTGTTCTATCCTGGCTGACGGCGAGCTTTCTTCCGCCCGGGAATTACAACTGCTTATTAAAGCTTTGGGGGAAGCGCGGGACAGATTTGCCGCTATCCCTGTGGCTGAACCCCTTGGCAGCCGGCCGTTGGTGGGAGTGGTTGGAGAGATATATCTGCGCTTTAACAGCTTCAGCAATCAGAACCTTATTCGCCGTATTGAGGCCCACGGAGGAGAAGCCTGGATAGCGGATATTGCGGAATGGGTCTGGTATACCAACTGGGAGGAACGACGCAAATTGCGGGAGAGCGGTAAAAGGGGCTCTCTTTCCATGCTTTCGACCCGAATACGACATTGGTTGCAGCGTCGGGTCGAGCAGGTGCTTCTGTGGCCTTTTATGTAAATATTTAGCGACCGTCCTGAGGCCGGGGTTGAGGAAATCCTTCAATATAGCCGGCCCTATCTTCCCGCTGAGAAGGCCTTGGGGGAGATGACTCTTAATGCCGGGAAGGCTATCGTTTTTCACCGGGCCGGCTGCCACGGCGTCGTGGATATCAGTCCCTTCACCTGTATGAACGGCATCGTTACCGAAGTCGTCTACCCCAGAATCAGTGAAGACCATGGCGGCCTGCCTATTCGCATTTTTTATTTTGATGGAGTTCCCTTCGATCTTGATCTGGATCTTGAAATATTCATGGATCTTGTACGATCCTATATGGGACGGGGAAAACAGGCTTTATCAAGAAAATAATTATTACATTTTTCTTCGAATTTGCTTGACATACATAATGTTTTTCCTTATTATGGGTGGTCTTTGAGGGCAGGAGTACCGTCACGGCGAAAAGGGATAGATTAAATCCAGACGTGCATTTTTTCAAGGTGACTCTTGAATCGGATGAAAGAGTCGCCAGCGATGACAATAAAAGAGATATGAATCCGGGAGACAGCGGAGTAATCCGCGGGTGTCCTTTTTTTTTGAGACGCGATTGGCGCGCCGATTAAAAAAGACAGCCTATAGCATAGGATTGGGAAGAATGACAAAGAAAACATTTTCATCCGATGTAGATTTTGTTGTCAGGCTTGGAGGAGAAGGAGGAGATGGCGTAATTAGCTGCGGCGAACTGTTCGCCCAGGCCGCAGCCCGAACAGAGTATCATGTGTTCACCTATATTTCCTACCCTGCTGAAATCAGGGGTGGATATTCTATGATTCAGATTCGCACCAGGGACTGGACCATCTATTCCATGGGCAGCAAAGTCGATTATCTGGTGGTTTTCAATCAGGAAGCCTACGACCGGTCCATTAAGGAACTGAGAAAAGACGGAATGGTGATCTATGATCCTGAAACGGTAATGGTGGACGAAAAGATCCAAGCGGTCAACTGCCCGGTTCCCTTTAGCGCTTTAGCCAATAAGATCACTGGTGGGAAGTTGGGAAAGAACGTGGTGGCACTGGGGGTGCTCGGTGATATTTTTAGTATTGATGAATCATTTTTACAACAGCTCTTAAAAGATCGATATGGTGCCAAAGGTTCTGAAATTATTGAAAAGAACATCAAGATGCTATCCGCGGGATATGCGGCTCTCAGCAACAATGCTCCAGATAAACGGTTTCATCTGAAAAGCGGCAATGGGGGCAAGGCCCGCTATATGATGCTTTCGGGGAACGAGGCCGTGGCCTTGGGAACCATCGCGGCAGGCTGCCGCTTCGTGGCGGGATACCCTATCACGCCCGCTACTCCTATATTCGAAACCCTGGTTAAGATTATGCCGAAAGTCGGCGGCAGGGCTCTCCAGATGGAGGATGAAATCGCTTCCATTTCCGCTGTTATCGGGGCGTCCTTCGGCGGTCAGAAGGCGATGACTCCGACTTCGGGGCCAGGGCTCCAGCTCATGGGGGAGCAATTGAACCTGGCAGCCATGCTGGAGCTGCCTCTGGTTATCATCGATGTACAGCGGGGAGGCCCCAGTACCGGTCTGCCGACTAAAACTGAACAGTCGGACCTCAAATTCGCCATCTACGGCACGGCCGGTGAAGCACCTCGTTGTATTCTGGCTCCCACCACTGTGGAAGACTGTTTTTATCAGACTATCCGTGCTTTCAATATCGCCGAGATGTATCAGATGCCGGTAACAGTTCTTACCGATCAATCCATCGGTTACCGGAAAGCCACGGTGCGAATTCCGGAGTTTGAGGGCATTCATGAGGTCGTGGATGATATCCCGGCGATACATATCGCCATCCCCAGAGCGGATCGTATTGATATTGTATCACGGGGAGAACCGGATCTTAAAGAGTTGGAGGATTATCACCGCTTCCGGATTACCGATAACGGCATCTCTCCCATATCTACTCCAGGTACGCCAGGCGGTCAGTACCTGGGGACAGGTCTGGAACATACTGAAAAGGGAAGGGCAAACTACAGTCCGGATAACCATCTTGCCATGACCAGGAAACGTTTCCGCAAGCTTGAAGCGCTCAGCGAAGCCTTTGAGGCCAATCCTCCCGACTATTACGGTTCCAAGGAGGCTAAAGTCGGCATCATCGGCTGGGGATCGACCGAGGGGGCCATCCGGGAAGCCAGGTATCTTGCCGAGAAAGAGGGCATCTTCATCCGGCATCTGCATCCCAAAGTCATATCACCGCTGCCGGACCGGCAAATCAGGCGCTTTCTTTTGGGGCTCAAACAGGTAATAGTGGTGGAAGAGAACTTTTCGGGTCAATTCGCCCATTTCATCAAGGCCAAATTCGGTATCAGACCCATAGAAGTCCGTAAATGCCAGGGAGTGCCGATTACTCCCCAGGAAGTTTTGGAAAGTATCAAGAAAGTCGCGAGGGTTGTCGATGAAGACCATATTACAGAATTATAAAAGCGACATTAAACCGGTCTGGTGTCCCGGGTGCGGAGATTATGGCATTCTGAACGGTCTAATGAAGGCGCTGGTTGAGCTGCAGATCCAACCTGAAGAAATCATCACCGTTTCCGGCATTGGCTGCTCCGGACGATTTTCCCATTATCTGAATTCCTATTCACTGCATGGGACACATGGCAGGGCCGTGCCGACAGCTTTGGGCGCCAAAGCGGCCCGTCCTGAGCTCACGGTTCTCTGTGTGGGCGGCGATGGTGACGGACTGGGCATCGGGGGAGGCCACATCCCGCACGCGGCCCATAAAAATGTGGATATTACATACCTGCTTATTGACAACAGGATCTACGGACTTACTAAAGGGCAAACCTCGCCCACGACTCCGCTGGAACTGCGTACCAAGACCAGTCCGTACGGCGTTTATGAGGAACCGATGGAACCCCTTCCCATGTTTATCACCTATGGAGTCAGTTTCATAGCCCGCACCAGTCCTCTGCAGCTCAATGAGATGACCGATATCCTGGTGAAAGCCATTCAGCACAAAGGCTTCTCAATTGTCTATCTGCTTTCACCTTGCGTGACATTTCCGGCAATAGATTCGAAGGGACTAAAAGCCATGCTGCAGCCCCTTCCGGATGATTATGATCCTTCCGACCGTTTGAAGGCTATTGAGACGGCTTATTCAAAGAATCCCTTCTATACCGGGATATTCTATCAGCGCGAGCAGCCCTGCCTGGAAGATCATCTTAAGACTCAGATGAATCTGGCTATGGTCAAGCAGAAGGAAGGCACATTATCTGTTGAACAGCTTTTAAAACAGTATACTTGATTTGATCTTAATATAGGTCACGACACAAAAGCCCCGTTTCTTGCATGGAAATGGGGCTCTTGTTTTGTTCTGATTTTTGAAATCGTATATTGACTTTTTCATGTAAATTTTTTATTATAGACAGGCTTTCCCGCAATTATTCATCAAAAAATCCCATTTCGGATGTATATCGTGAAGGAGAATTCCATGAAAAAGTCAATGGCAGGCAGCTTGCTGGTCCTGATCATACTCATAAGCGAATGCTCTTCCATGAATGTAATGGTGAAGTATGATGACACGATCGATTTCGGCAAATATAAAAGTTTTTACTTCATCAAACCAGAGAGAGTGAGAGAAAGAGGGGCTCCAACTGTCCGTGATCCTTTTTTTAATCGCGATGTTATGAGGGAAATCCGTTCCATAATGGAAGAAAAAGGTTTCACCATAGCGGGCACCAAGGCGACTTCGAACCTTCTGGTAGTATTTTACGGTGCAGTAAAAAACCAGCGTTATGTGACACCCCCGACGTACTATGTGGGGCGTTGGGGTCGGGTAAGAGCTGTATCTCCCGGGCATTCTTATAATGTCAAAAAGGGTGCCCTGGTCATCGATATTGTTGATAGAGAAAAAAAGGAACTTATTTGGCAGGGAACCGGCAAAGGGGTTCTCAATCCCCGTCAGCCTGCGGCTGAGATGGTAAAAGGTGTAAGGAAAATCCTTGATAAATTCCCGCCGCATGAACTGTGAACATACAGCCATGGTGGATCTTCAGGCTCGCTCTGTTCTTGAGACGCGATGAAACCAGGGAAATGTAACAGCTATGAGATTGACAGGGGAGGGATTATTTTCTCCTCTGCTGTAATTATGTATGCGAATGTTCAGTGGTTATCGGGAAGATGGATTCTGGTAAGAGTATAGTGATGTGAATTTTCTTTAAATCAGGCTGTCTAATAATAGACGCACGGATTATCGAATCACCGCTGTCGAGTAAAAACATGAATTGATAAACGTTATTTACGGAGGGGATTGAATCGTGAGAAACCGGCGCACGCTTAAATGAGGAGGCTAATTTGAAGATCCTGGAAGTTAAAAATATCAAGAAACGATTTGGTGATTTTACGGCGGTGGATGACGTCTCCTTTTCCCTGGATGAGGGCGTTGTTTTCGGCCTCATCGGTCCCAACGGCGCGGGGAAAACAACCACGATCAGGATGATCATGAATATTATTGTTCCAGACAGCGGCAGCGTTACTCTGCTGGGAGACAGTGATGCCCGTAACACGACAGAACATATCGGTTATCTTCCTGAAGAACGAGGGATGTACCGCAAAATGAAGGTAAGGGATCTACTCCTCTTTCTTACAGAACTCAAGAGAATGCCCAGGAAGAAAGCCCTGGCGGCCATTGATAACTGGCTGGAGAGAGTCGATCTGAGTGAGTGGAAGAATAAAAAGATAGAGGAACTTTCTAAAGGAATGCAGCAGAAGATTCAGTTCATCGGAACAATCCTGCATGAACCGAAACTGCTCATTCTTGATGAACCTTTTGGAGGACTTGATCCGGTAAATCAGAATCTGATAAAAGACATTCTCCTGGATCTCAAGAAAAAAGGAACGACAATTATTTTTTCGACCCATGTAATGGAGAGTGCTGAAAGACTGTGCGAAGAGATTTTTCTTATCAACAAAGGGAAAAAAGTGCTGTATGGGAACCTCGCTTCCATTAAACGGGATATTGGGAAGAAGAATGTCTTTATTGAATATGAAGGAGAGGATTCTTTCCTTAACAACAATAATGAGATTGTGAGCTTTGATAACTATGGCAACAGCGTCGAGGTACATTTAAAGGAATCAGGAGACCCTCAGAAGTTGCTTCTTGCCGCGGCTTCATCGGCGCGTATCCGTAAATTCGAAGTGGTGGAGCCCTCCCTGCATGATATATTCATCAGCACGGTGGGACCAGAAAGCCGGGAAGGAGGGGAGGAATGAGCACGAAAGTAGTTGCTATTATAAAACGAGAGTATCTTAGCAGAGCCAAAACAAAAGGCTTTATCATCGGGACTTTTCTTTTCCCGTTTATTCTGGTGCTCATCTTCGGCGGCATCTTTATTATTGGTGCGCTCTTCAAACCTTCCACACGCACCTATGCCGTTTTAGATGAGACAGGAGTTATTTTCAGTCAATTCGTGAGCATGCAGTCGGATACATTGAAAAATGGAGAACCGAAATACAAATTTATCCCTACGGAAACGGGAGCCGAAGATCATGAAGCGGTGCTGGGCACTTTACAACAGCAGGTTCGTGATAAGGAGCTGGATGGATATCTCGTTATCCCAAAGGATATTATTGAACAGCGGGAAGTCATCTATTCTGCCAGAAATGTGAGTGATTTCGAGGAGCAGAGTTCATTCCAATCATCTTTGAGCCGTATTGTCACCAATATGAGACTGGAGAGAAAGGGCTTCCCTGTGTCAGAGATCCGCAAGGAGATGGCCCAGGGGTACGTGCGCATAAAGAGTACGCAGGTAACTGAAAAAGGGGAGGTGGAGAAAAGTGGTATTTCCAGTTATCTGTTATCGTACATCCTCACTTATGTCATGCTGCTGATGATTATGATATACGGGCAGACCCTTATGCGCAGCGTCATCGAAGAGAAATCACAGCGAATTACCGAAACAATAGTGTCATCCGTTAAGCCTTTAGAATTGATGCTGGGTAAAATAATAGGTGTCTGCGGACTTGGATTGACACAGTTGATCATTTTTGGCGGATTTGTTCTTGCATTTTTGACCTACGCCGGGCCTCTTTTTGGTAAATTTGGATTGGAAGCTCCCGAATTGCTCAGTATTATCGGGCAGATTCATTTTACGAGCTCCATGTTTGCCTTCATGATCGTCTTTTTCCTGTTGGGATTTGTCTTCTTTTCCACGCTTTTCGCAGCGGTGGGTGCAATGGTTAATTCAGAGGATGAGGGTCAGCAGTACCAAATGCCTCTCATATTCCTGATAATGATCGGGTATTTCATTATGTTTACAGTTGCCAAGAATCCGGAAACGCCGAGAGCCTTCTGGGTAGCGCTCTTCCCTCTTTTCACTCCTTTAGTCCAGTTTGCCAGAGTGGCGGTGAGCGATCCCATTATCCCTTCGGGAACATACCTTTCAATCGTCACCATGATAATCTTCACGGCTCTGCTGGTGCTGGCCGTAGCGAAGATCTATCGCGTGGGGATTCTTATGTACGGTAAAAAACCGTCTTTAAAGGAAGCTCTTAAGTGGTTACGCTATAAATAGATAGTGCCATGGTATCGAAAAGAGCCGCCCAAGAGGCGGCTTTTTTTATAAAAACAGTGTAACAAAATCGATGTAATATAGTCTATAATAATGACAGTATTTTTTGATTACTTTCAGATTTCATCAGAAATAAAGCACACATAAGTGACAATATAGTGCAATAGAATAAGAGAAAGGGTCAATATTACGGTCAGCCTTTTATTTCAGCAGGAAGATACACTCATCTGAAGAGAGTCACTTCTCCCCGGGCGGATACATATGAAGACAGGTTCCGCACCTTCACGGATATTGATAAAGATGCGAATGGAAGCACTGATTACACGGTGGATAATCCGGACTTTAATTTCCGGCAATTCAGTTCAAATCTGGTGCTGTGCTGGGAGTACTCCCCCGGATCGACCATTTATCTGGTATGGTCACAGGGAAGAATCGGTGTTGAAAGTCAGGATCTGTTCTCACTGCGTCATGATGCCAGAGATCTATTCCGAATTTATCCGGAAAATGTTTTCCTTATCAAATTTAATCACCGGTTTTCTCTGTAATAAAACCGGCTGTCGAAAGTGCCTGCCCGTTATCGGACAGGCACTTTTTATAGCTGGACAAGGAGGCGCTATCTATTGAAAAAACAAAAGAAGAGGCGGATTGTTACAGGAATACGTTGCATTTTTCTTCGATTCATTGTACATTCAATATGTACTAATATGTTTGTTATGGGTAAGGTTGAAAAAGGAATTCGGTCAAACTTAAAAGCATATAAATAAATAGACAAAATGAAAGTTACCATAGAAAAGATTGCTTCGAGATTACAGTTTTATGATTACAATTTTGAACTGAAAGATTCGACTTTAAAAATCTTTTTACCAATGCTTTGTTATATAAAAATTAGATTTTCAAATGACAAAATTAAAATTAGTTCACACCTTAAATTTGGATTTAGATTCCTTCCACTCGAATTTAACTTTCTGATTTATGGAGCGATATTATACGTATTGGCATGGTTTAAGTGGACAAATTTAAATAAGGGTATTTTTATTTTGTTCGGACTTCTTGTGGTTCACTTTGTGATTTGTTTTATTAAAATTGAGTCAATGAGAACGATAATTCATAATTGGATAGAAAAGGATTCTAATTCTTAATTGATTAAAATGACTCAAGACAAATTTATAACAACCAAAACCCAGCCCATAACAAAGTGTAAATTTTATAGCGGGTACGGTGGGGTGCGGGGGGCAGATTCCCGCATCGATTTTCCAGCCCTGCCGGACAAAAAATCACTCCGAGAATCCGCTACAAAAATTAACACCAACCGATGAGGTTCACATCCCATGAGTTTAAGAGGCGGGACTCTCCTGCTCGTCCTTCTCCTCCTGGCATCGTGCGCTAAAAGGGGAATGCCCCCGGGTGGGCCTGAGGACACATTTCCCCCGATTATCGTCGATACAAAACCGGCTTCCAATGACCTTAACGTCCCGCGTGACAGCCGGGTAGAGATTATTTTCGATGAAAGAATCAAACCGGAATCGATTGCCGACGCGGTTTTTATAACGCCGTTTCCCGGTGATCGTGTTTCGCTCAAACTGAGCGGAAGAAGGTTGATCATCAGGTTTGCCGATTCCCTTTTCTCCGATCGTACCTATGTCATCACGTTGGGGACAGGCGTGAAGGATCTGCGGAATAATCCGCTTAGAAGTTCTTTTACCCTGGCCTTCTCAACAGGGGATCATCTCGATCAGGGGGAAATTTCCGGACGCGTCTGGGGAGAAAAAGATGCCAGCGGGATCGGTGTGTGGGCCTTCATGGTCAGAGAGGGGCAAGAGGTTGATCCATCCAGACGTCAACCGGATTATGTGGTGCAGTGTGATAAAGAAGGGCGCTTTCATTTTATTCACTTGGCTCCAGCCCGCTACCGGCTCTGTGCCGTTCAAGACAGAGTAGCTGACCGATATTATCAGCCGGTCGAGGATCGTATCGGACTCACAAACGATGATATCAGGTTATCTTTCACCCATGGATTGAAGCGGAAGGATGTTCGGTTCCGTCTCACCAGGGCCGATACCAGTGGTCCGAAACTTGTGGGGGCAGTGGCAAAGGACCGGCGGACTTTTCTCTTAAGTTTTGACGAGCCGGTGACGTATCCCTATGCAAAACTGGCTGGATGTGTGCGGATATCTTATTCTGACAGTCTATTCCTTCCTGTGCAGAAAGTCTATATCGATAAACAACGAGCACAGCAGATGACAGTACACAGCGAAGATCAGGAACCGAATCGGAATTATACAATTGTACTGAGAGATCTTGAGGACAGAGCGGGGAATCGGCTGGATCCGGAGCATGCAAGCCTGACCGTAGAGGGGACCGCCGATCCCGATACAAGCGCGCCTCGCTTGATTTTTTCCAGTCCTGCTGCCGGAGCACGGCACGTACTGCCAAACGCAAATCCTGAATTCATATTTTCGGAAGCTGTCCTTATTGACACGATCAATCCGGCGATTATCATGCACGATACCCTGGCCGGAATGATCCCTGGCAAATTGTCCCATCCCTCTCCTGCGGAATTACTTTTCCAACCCCTTTCTCCGCTTCCCGGGAATCAGGTTATTGAGGTTGAGCTTCACGGTGCTCACATAAGGGACACCTGGGGGAACGAGGCCGCCGATTCCCTTTTTCGCTTTCACACCGTGAATCCCGACACTCTTTCCGCGATAGGCGGGGAGGTGAGAGATGCCGATTCCCTGGCTCAGGGCCCCATCCTGATTAGGGCCCGTCAGATTGGTAAGGAAATAAATACTTATAAACGATGGATCAAAAACACCGGGACATACTATATATCCGATATGCTCCCCGGACTGTATATTCTTGAGGCTTTCCGTGATGAAGACGGGAACGGACGATACAGCTATGGGAGTATTTTTCCTTTTCGGCCGGCGGAACGTTTCACGGTCCTTCCCGACACCGTAAAAATACGCGCCCGCTGGCCCAATGAAGGTAATGATCTGGAGCTGAAATGAGAAAGGTGGCCCTCCAGCTCTTTTTTTTGGGGATGTTTCTATTCGCCTGCACTTCGGGCCTGAAGGTACGGCTCATTGATGGTCTCACGATATGGAATTGGGGAGGAAGTCCGGGCAGAACGGGATATACCGAAGAAAGGGGCGCGCCTCACTACAGTCTGCAGTGGACAAGAAGACTTGAGGGTGCGGTCGGACGATCCATGTCTGTCGACGGGGAGAGCCTGTTTATCGGCACACAAAAAGGTGACGTTGAGATAGTAGCACTGGTATCGGGTCGCCGGATGGAACATTTGACTCTGGTCAAGCATGGGTCAATTACCTGCCTGGTGGGAGATTCATCTCTTATCGCAGCCTCACGAAGTGGAGCCCCGTCACTTTGGGTATATGATTTTCTCAGCGGCAGGGAAATGTGGCATGCCGTTCCCGGCGATATCCAGGGAGAACCGCTGTTGATAAGGGACCATCTGGTGGTTGTGACCGATGCGGGGATGTGCCTGGCATATTCCATAAGGCATGGAGAACAGATTTGGCAGAGTACTTTGGGTGCACCCGGGACAGGAGTGGCCGGCATGGGACAGGTTGTTGTCGCGGCGGCTGAGAATGGAGAGATCAGGGCTTTCGATCTCGCCGAAGGCAGGCTTCTCTGGCGCACTTCCATGGAAGCCCCCTGTTCAGCGACCCCAATGCTCGCTGACTCCCTGGTGCTGATTGGCAGCCGGGCCGGAAAATTTCACGCTTTCCGGATATCTGACGGCAACGAAAGGTGGAATTTTCCAACCGATGGTAATATTTTTACAACAGCCGCCTCGGAGGGAGGAAAGGTGTATTTCGGTACAGCGAAGGGTACTCTGTATTGTCTGAGCTGCACCACTGGAGAGATGATCTGGATGAATGAAGATTCCAGCCCGGTGGGGACTCAGCCGCTGCTGAGCCGGAGATTTATCTGCCTGGGCCGTTTAAACGGCAAGATATATCTGTATAATCGGGATGATGGGGAGGAAGTCTGGAACTATGCGTTGAAAGGCAGAATTCGTACTGCGCCGATTTTCAGTGGGAAAATGCTTATTGCCGCCTCGGAAAACAGATATATTTATGGATTTGTACAGGAATAATTATAAAGCACTGTACCTGTTTTTTCTCCTGTCGGGAGTGGGGACAGCTTTTTGTCAAGAAGGGGAGAAAGCATCTCTCCACATCCATGGCTCACCGGACGGGCTTCCCGTATTTATCGATGGCGGGCTTTCCGGCAGGACGCCTGTGGAGATTTTCTGTCTTGCCCCGGGCAGGCACACAATCTTGGTTCCTTCACCTCTCTTCGGCCTCTGGCCCGGATCGTTCTGGCAGAGAGAAATTACAATCCGGGAAGGAGGGAATATGAACCTCCCGGTTGAATTCCCTCACCGGCTGTGGCTGACGTCTCACCCTGCAGAGGCTGAGGTTTGGAAGGGGGATAAACTGCTGGGCTTGACACCGATTTTACTTGATCAGCGTCTGTATTCAGGCAGCGGTTTTCGACTGAGCCATGAGGGCTATGCTGATACACTGCTTTCTTCCAGACTTATTAAGAACAGGTCCTATCTTCTGGCGGAATTGCACCGGAAACATCCTGGTTCCGGTTCTCCGACGATTTCTTCCCGGGTCGGTACATGGCTATGGCGCGGAGCGGGAGCGGCGGTATTACTGGGGACAGCAGGGTATATTTGTCAGAAAAGGGCTGATAAGGCCTATAGTAATTATTTACGAACCGGTCATCAGGGACGTATGAATCAGGAATATGACCGCGCCGTGCATTACGACAAGCTTACCGGTATTTTTTACGTTGCGGGAGAAATCAGCCTGGGAGTTACACTCTATTTCGCGGTGGAAAAAATATGGTGACCAGAGAACTCCGAATGCTCATTAGTCTGGCGATACCGGCTGTCTTTATGATGTCGCTTGCCTGCAGTGACCGGCCCAGAAGCAATCCATTGGATCCAGCTAATGAAGTTACCGGAGGTCTTCCTGGTGATCTTACCTTGGTTTCACGAAAACATGAAGTGAATATATCGTGGTCGGATCCGGGAGTGGACGATATGACCAGATTCAGACTCTATCGCAAACAAGAGGGAGAAACGGATTTCTCTATCCGGGCTTATCCGGCAAAGGGTTCTGTTTATTATAAAGATACAGGTCTGCCTTACGGCCGTGCGGTTCAGTACTATATTGCAGTGGAGGGTGAAGATTACCTTAGTGTGCCTTCCAGAAGCACAGCGATAACACCAGGTCCCTGTGATTGGTGGGTCAGCGATTATTATGCGGGTTTCGCCGCCAGATTGTCATATGATGGGGTGCATCTCCAGTACAGCACTCCCTTTCCCTTTTTCCCCATCCAAGAAGCACCGGATACCGTCAACGGCTTGGTTTGGCTCATTGTCTG
>CAZUMH010000068.1:6432-19279 GCA_964621645.1 uncultured bacterium | reverse complement strand
ATCGGTGAAGCTATTCAGTACCGCAGTCTCGATCGTGATTTCGCCGCGATGGTATAGCTCCTGACTAAATAAGAGGCAACCCTATGGAAAAACCTATGCTTAAAATCAGGTGGGAAGAAGACCAGGCCATAGTGTCTCTTTGTTGTGAACGGATCTACCAGAACGAAATTCCGGATTTTCGCGCAGAACTCCTTACACTATTAAAAGAGGAAGATCGTTTTATTCTTGATCTGAGTCCGGTAGAGGTGATGAATAGTACTGCCCTTGGAGTGCTCCTGCTTGCTCAGGAACAAGTGGCGGCTTCCGGAGGGATAATGGTGTTAACGGGATTGAATCCGGTTCTACAGCAGCTCTTTACTCAGATGAAGCTTGGAATACTTCTCACAGTGGCGAAAACCGAAGAAGAGGCCCGGCGTCTATGCCGGTCCGGGAGATAAAAAACCCTGCGCTAGAACCCCAACTATAAAGAACCGTGTTATAGACACGGTGGGTACTCTCCTGATCGCTTTTTACGTCCACTCGATGGAGGCATGTAATAGACGTCAGAGCCGAGCTCCCATGTAATTATTGATGGCTCTTTATAGTGGTCGGGGTATACCTATCGCAGGGTATTAATCGACCATTCATAGACAATTTGGAGAAATAAACGTCCAATGTCAAGAAAAAAAATGCTTCGCATATCAAGATCGCGCCGGACCATGGTACTGGCGGTTCTAGTGGCAATAACCGCTGCATCTTTCGCTCAAAATCGGCCCCGTGCCCGTGAAGCTGGAATCGTTGTTGGAGTGTTGTCACCCGGACCAGATAACGGCATAACCGATGTCAAAGGAGTGCTGGTCGGTCACGCCACACTCTATCATCCCGATTCGGTTTGCACCGGCGTTACCGCCATTCTGCCCCACGGAGGTAATATGTTCCAGGACAAGGTGCCGGCTGCTGTCTATGTGGGGAACGGATTCGGCAAGCTGACCGGTGTCACTCAGATCAGGGAGCTGGGCCTTCTAGAGACGCCGATCATTCTCACCAATACCCTGAGTGTCGGCACCGCCCTTCAGTCTCTCGTCTCTTATATACTGGATTTACCCGGCAATGAAAGGGTGCGATCGGTAAACGGTGTGGCGGGAGAGACCAATGACGGCTGGTTGAATGATATCCGGGGACTGCATATTGACAAGGAGCATATTATCGCCGCTATCAAAGCCGCTTCCACAAATCCTGTGGAAGAGGGAAGCGTGGGAGCGGGGACAGGCACCACCTGTCTGGGTTTCAAGGGAGGGATTGGAACTTCTTCCCGCCGTCTGCCGAAAGGAATGGGCAGCTGGACCGTCGGTGTTCTGGTGCAGACCAATTTTGGCGGTATCCTCAGGATAAACGGAGCCCCGGTAGGGAGGGAACTGGGCCGTTACTCCTTTAAACGGGAACTTGAAAGTCCTGAAGAGGGTTCCTGCATGATTGTCATCGCCACCGATGCACCTCTTTTGTCCCGGAATCTGGAACGGCTCGCTTCCCGGGCCGTGTTGGGTCTGGCGCGCTGCGGCGGTTTCTGCAGCAACGGCAGTGGCGATTACGTCATCTCGTTTTCGACCTATCCACAGAACCGTTCCCCCTATCAGACTTCAGGTGCGTTGGAGGATAAATCGACACTCCGCAATGAAGAGATGTCCTCATTGTTTCTGGCAGCGGTGGAGGCAACGGAAGAGGCGATATTGAACTCGCTTTTTAAGGCCACTGAAGTACAGGGATTCCACGGGCACACCACCGGGATTTTGCCGATAGAAAAAGCAATCTCCATCTGCCGGAAATATAACGCGCTTAATTGGGATCAATCCCTGCCTCCCGGAAAAACAAAGTAACGAAAGGAGTCGGCAGGACTATTAAAAGATTCTCTTTTGCTTTTATCTTCCCCTAAAATTTGGTATATTACGTTTTGTCCTCCCGCTATTATTCACAATGCGGGATACCAGCTTCGTGTCCAGCCGGAGGTAAACCGATGCGATCAAATAACGGGAGTAAAACCGTCATCATTGCCGTGGCCTGTATCCTCAGTATTGGCATATGCCCGGTCCTGGCCCGGCAGGTTGATGTCATCACCGTAGACGGGCCTATCACCCCGGTGGTTGCCAAGTACATTAACGAGGCGATCAGCAGAGCTGAGTCTGCCGGAGACGAGCTCCTGGTAATACGTCTAGACACCCCTGGCGGACTGCTTCAGTCTACCATGTCGATCGATAAACGTATCTTGGCCTCGCGTGTACCGGTGGCCGTTTACATTTCTCCCAGCGGCGGACGTGCCGCCTCGGCCGGGGTGTTTATCACCTACGCCGCCCATTTCGCCGCCATGGCCCCGAGTACCAATATCGGTTCGGCCCATCCTGTTACCATGGGCGGCAAGGACACCTCCAGGGTCATGCTGGAAAAAGTAACCAACGACGCTGTGGCCCATATAAAAGGACTGGCCAGGCAGCGCCAGCGCAATGCTCGCTGGGCCGAAGAAGCCGTACGTTCCAGCATCAATATCACCGAACAGGAGGCTCTCAAGCTTGGGGTTATCAATCTGGTAGCCCGGAATCTGGATGATCTGATGGAAAAACTGCAGGGGCGAACCGTAGAAGCCGCAGGGCAGCAAGTGACCCTGCAAACCGCCGGGGCTGAACTCACCTTTCATCCCATGGGTTTCCACTATCAGGTACTGAATAAAATCGCCGATCCAAACATCGCCTACCTGCTCATGATGGCCGGGATCATCGGCATCTTCTTCGAACTAAGAAATCCGGGCGCCATTTTCCCCGGTGTCCTGGGAGGAATCTCCCTGATCCTGGCCTTTTTCGCCTTCCAGGTTCTCCCCATCAACGCAGCCGGTATCCTTCTCATCCTGCTGGCTGTGATCTTCTTTATCATGGAAGTGCACATCACCAGCTATGGGCTGTTAACAATCGGAGGACTCGTCGCTATGATACTCGGATCTCTTATGCTGTACCGCTCCCCGGAATTGCAGGTTTCCCTTTCCGTAATGATTCCTGCCATAGGAGGATTCGCGCTTTTCATCCTCTTTGCTCTCTACATGGCTCTTAAAGCCCGGCTCACAAAAAGCACGACCGGAGTAGCCGGGATGGTCGGAGAACGGGGATCCGTCGTCAGACCATTGAATCCGGAGGGACAGGTATCCGTCCACGGAGAGATCTGGCGGGCCACCTCTCAGACAAAGGTGAAAGCCGGTACGGAAATTGAGGTAGTGGATGTAAAAGGTATGCTGTTGATAGTAAAACCTGTAGAGACAGATAACTAATAGGAGGACACCATGCAGGGACTTGTCACATTATTGATCATCATTTTCTTAATCCTCGCCAGTGCCGTACGTATTCTAAAGGAGTATGAACGCGGTGTGATTTTCAGACTGGGCCGGGTCATTGGGTACAAGGGGCCGGGAATTATCCTGCTTATTCCTCTTGTTGATCGGATGATAAAAGTGAGCCTGCGAACTGTGGCCATGGACGTTCCGCCACAGGATGTCATCACCAAGGACAACATCTCCATTTCAGTGAACGCGGTCGTCTACTTCCGGGTTATGAACGCTGACAAGGCTATTGTGGAAGTTCAGGATTATCTGTACGCCACCTCCCAGCTGGCTCAGACGACCCTTCGTTCCGTTCTGGGCCAGTTCGAACTGGACGAGCTCCTCTCCGCCCGGGAAAAAATCAACGAGCAGCTGCAGACCATCCTCGATAAACATACTGATCCCTGGGGCATCAAGGTGGGTCTGGTCGAGGTAAAACACATCGATCTTCCCGAGGCAATGAAACGCGCTATCGCCCGCCAGGCTGAAGCGGAAAGGGAACGGCGGGCCAAGGTCATCCACGCTGAAGGTGAATTCCAGGCTTCCAAAAAACTGCTGCAGGCCGCACAGCAGCTGGGCAAGGAACCCACCGCCATCCAGCTGCGTTTCCTGCAGACCCTGGTCGAGGTAGCGGCGGAACAGAACTCAACCACCGTTTTCCCTGTTCCCATTGAACTATTCGCGCCGATACTGGAAAAATGGAAGAAAAAATAGTAGCGGGATCAGACATCTCACTGATTTATTGTTGGAGCGTCTAGAATAATGGACTGGAAAAAAATTATATCCGCTTGCGAGTGGGGTCTCTTCTTCGGAATTGTAACCTGGCTCATGGCTACCGGAATCACCAACGATATTACTTCAGCCGGTGTATGGGGCATCATCTTCTCACGTATTCTTACCGGTTTAGTTATCGCCACGGTGCCTCTGCGTCTTACCTGGTGGATCCGGGGAATAATCTGGGGTACAGCCGTTAACCTTTTCTTCGTCTTACTGGTCCGGCTGCCGCTCGGAGATTTTACCTTCGGATGGAAAATCGGCTGGCACCTTATGGTAGTCTCGGGTGCCGCTATTGGAGTTCTGCTGGAAATCGCCCTGCGCTACCGGGAAAAACAGATACAACTGCTGGAGAAGAAAAAAATCTGAGCCCAAAGGAGTCCTTTCTGCCATGTCTTTTTCCGTGCTGCCGCTAACCACAGGGAAGGAGCTGAGACGCTTCATTCGTCTGCCCTACCATATTTATCGAGATGATCCGGTCTGGATACCGCCGTTGCTCATGGAAGAAAAGAAAAGCTATAACCCCAAGAAAAATCATCTTTTCCAGCATTGTCTGGTTCAACATTTCCTGCTTCTGGATGGGAATAGGCCGGTTGGAAGGATAAGTGCTTTCGTCAATCATCTGGCCAACCAGCACTGGCAAAGAGAAGTGGGATTGTTCGGATCCTATGAATGCCAGGTGGAGGGCAAAGGGCCGGAGCTTCTGCTGGGCGCGGCAGCCGACTTTCTGCGGACCCGGGGGATGAAATTCATGCAGGGACCCTGGAGCTTCACCTCCCAGGAATTCGGGCTTCTGGTTGAAGGCTTCCAAACCCAGCCTATGATCATGGCCCCCTATAATCCCCCTTCCTACCAGGAACATTTCCAAAATTTCGGATTGAACAAAATAAAAGATCTTCTGGTCTACGAAGCGAACGCCCAGGGCTATCATCTTCCGGAACGCTTTATGCGTTTCGCCGAACAGCTGGAACGGAAAAAGATTGTCCGTATCCGGCCGATTGATATGAAAAATCTGAACCGGGAAGTCGATGCCCTGCTCAGTGTTGCCAATGCCTCCACCAGTGCCAATTGGGGTTACGTGCCGGTGACAGATGAAGAAGCCTCTGATCTGGCCGATTCTCTCAAGATGATCGCCGATCCCGAGGTGATCATGCTTGCCGAAGCAAAAGACAGACCGGTTGGGTATCTTATCGCGCTGCCTGATATCAACACACTGCTGCGGGGGTGCGGCGGACATCTTTTGCCCAAGGCTCTTTTCCGACTTGTCTTTGGGCTGCGTCGCATCAGAGATTACCGCATCTGGGCTCTGGGGATCGTTCCAGAGTACCAGCGCAAGGGACTGGACACCCTCTTTTACGCCCGGCTCTACCGGACGCTCAAAGCCAAAAACGCCTCCAGGGTGGAAGCCAACTATGTATTGGAAGATAATATGCCCATGAATAACGCTATCCGGAAGATGGGATTCAGCCAATCCAAACGCTACCGGGTATTCGAGAAAAAAGTGTAGTACCGGGGACGCTGCCCGGTATGCCTGAGAAAGCGTAATTCCGCCTTGCCGATACTGAGGAGAAGACCTTCTCCGTCCGGCTCCATACAGCAAAAGTAAATTCCAGAGGCATACGAATAGAAAAATTGTGGAGCAGGTAAACACCTGTTAGCAACGGACAGCACAGACAGACTCAGACCGGTGCCGAGGGAACAAACCCGTCCGAGTCGCGGTTTTATTTCTATCAAGGAAAACAGCGCGGGAAGCTGTTTTCCATTAAGACCAAGGGGGGTCCATGCACTTGTCAAACGTACACTGGAGTGCTGTCAGCGGTAATAAAAAAGTAATTGCTGTCTGTACCCTGCTTGCATTTTCCCTGACGGGATACAGCATAGCACAGGTCCGTCTTCCTGCCCGGGCCGGAGAATACTATCCTGCCGATAAAGAAGCCCTGGCCAACATCTTAACCACCTTGCTGGATAAAGCCAAACCATCCGGGACCAACGCTGACATTGTCGGCCTCTGGGTACCTCATGCCGGATACTCATTCAGTGCCCAGATAGCTGCCAACGCTTTCTATTCCGTAAAAAACCGCAAGTACGATACCGTCATTATCATCGCATCCAGCCATCAAATAGCCTTCAGAGCCGCCTCGTTTGGAGACTACGACAGTTACCGAACGCCTCTGGGAGATGTCCCGGTCGATCGGGAACTGATAAAAAAAATAAAAGAAGAAACGGAGCTGGCAACTTTTCTCCCTCAGGCCCATACTCTGGAGCATTCTGTTGAAGTGCAGCTCCCATTCATCCAGACGCTTTTACCGGGTACGCCCATCGTTCCAATCGTCCTCGGACAGCTGGATAGCGATGACTGTAAGAGATTGGCCAAAGCCATCGATAAAGTGACCCGGGATAAGAACATCCTTTTTATCGCCAGCTCCGACATGTCGCATTATCCTTCCTATCAGGATGCCTTACGAGTGGACGGTCAGACCTTGCAGGCGATCTCGGATTTCAACATTGGCCGTCTGGATATCCTCAACCGCTCCATGCTCCGTGAGAACATCCCGGGACTTGTATGTGTGCTCTGCAGCTGGCCCGCTCTGGAGACAGTGATGTTTCTGGTAGAGAGACGGGGAGCCAAATATGTTGACATCCTCCCCTACGCCAATTCTGGAGATGTTTCAGGAGATAAGGACCGTGTCGTAGGTTATGGGGCAGCAGTATTCCACACAAAGGAAAAAAACATAAAGAAAGGCGATCCCTTGATGGAATCGATCAATTTCACTCCTCAGGAGAAACAGCAGCTGTTTACTATCGCCCGGCGCAGTATTCTGGCTGCAATCCGTAAAGAACCCATTCCGGATTTTCCTCACCCCACAGAGAATTTGCTACTTAAGCGCGGTGTATTCGTGACACTGACCAACCGGGGCCGTCTACGGGGATGTATCGGATATTTTGATCCGGTATATCCACTCGGGGACATGGTCTCACGTATGGCTGTAGCCGCCGCCACCCAGGATTATCGATTCGCATTCGACCCGGTCACTGAAAAAGAAATGGATGATATCCATATTCGTATTTCCATCCTCTCTGAAATGAAGAAGATAGAATCCGTCGATGAAATAAAACTGGGAGTACATGGCATCTGGGTGAGCCAGGGGAGCCACAGCGGCACCTTTCTCCCCGAAGTGGCCAAAGAAACAGGCTGGAGTCTTACGGAACTTCTGGAACACTGCTGCGCCGATAAGGCTGGTCTTCCCCCTGATGCCTGGAAAAAAGGTGCCGATATCTATATTTACACATCACAAGTCCTGGACGAAAAAGATTTGTAATACAGCGGCTTAGAGTAGAAAAAAATCTTGGAATTTCTGCGAATATCTATTATATTTTGAAAAGTTCTCGATTTGCCTAATCAACCCGCGGAGGATATAAAATGCACTACAATGTTGAAACGTATGGCGATGTGACTGCGATTATCGTAAAAGGAAATCTGATGGGCGGTCCTGAGACTATTTCCGTACACGAAAAAGTCAAAGAGCTTATCGATCAAGATGTGAAGAAAATTGTGATCGATCTCTCCAAGGTGAAATGGATGAATAGTTCGGGTTTAGGCACCATGATGGGTTGCTTGACTTCATTAAAAAATGCCGGTGGTGAATTGAAAATTTGCGGTGTAACCGAAAAAGTGAAAAGTCTTTTCATGATGACCAAACTCATCACCATTTTTGATACGTACGATTCAGTGAAAGAGGCCGTACAAGCATTTTAATATCCAGAGCGGCACTTTTTACTTTTATTTTTATTTAATTAAACGAGGCGGGAAACAGAAGGGCGGGACAACACCCGCCCTTCTGTTTGAAAAAAGTGACTGAACTCCACCATTCCACCACAACTTATAAAAACAGTACCATACTTCCGGTATTAGCCAAGAATCTGGATAATTTCGAGAGAGAATATAAAAGACTCCTGGATAGCGGCAATCCTCTTCTGCAGCCGATATTCGATTACATCAGAGAAGTCAAAGGGAAACGCATAAGGCCCCTGCTGTTTTACTCTTTTCAATCGTTGGTGGGCGCCCCTTCTCCGCAGAATGCAACCATTCCGGCCCTTCTGGAAATGCTTCATGAAACATCTCTTCTGCACGACGATGTCGTCGATAACTCCTTCACCAGGAGAGGACGGGATTCTTTGAACGCCCTTTGGGGGAACCGGGTCTCGGTACTCACCGGTGACTACCTTATGGCTCGAATCCTGCAGCTGATCATAGCCTCAGGCCTTGACGGGGTGATGGAGATTGTTTCTTATACGGCACTACGGATGGGGGAAGGAGAACTCACCCAGCAGGTAATTACCGATGAAGAGGCCGTTGATGAAGAAAAATACTTCCAGATGGTCCGGGACAAGACCGCCGGTCTCTTTGCCGCCGCCTGTGAACTCGGTTGCCTTGCTGCGGGCGGCACCAAAGAACAACAGCATAAAAGCAGCCTTTTCGGAGAATATTTTGGTATTAGCTTCCAGGTGAGAGATGACGTACTCGATATCATCGGCTCTCCTGAACAGATGGGAAAACCAATATGCCAGGATCTTTTGGAAGGTAAAGTCACACTCCCCCTTATCTACTCCCTTCAGAAAGCGGCATCCGATAAAAAACAGGTGATCATGGACCTACTCTTATCCCGGACGGAAGAAGACTGCCGGCAGCTTAGGGAATTCATTCTGGAATACGGAGGAATTGAACAATCGGAAGTGAAAATGGCCGAACTTTCCCGTCTAATGCTTGAAGAGCTGTCTGCTTTCCCCCGGTCTAACTTCCGGGATTTTCTGGCAACACTGGTGCAGGAAAATAACGAGAGACTCCGATGAAATATCGGTGCATCATACTATTCACTCTGGCTGCTGCTTTTCTGGTCTCTTGCGGCTCCAGGCAGGCTCCCCCTCTTGTTTCTTCGCGTTTCCTGATGGACACTGTGGTAAACATATCTATCTATGACTCCAGTTCCTCCAATATCCCGGTAAAAAAAGCGATAGAACACGCGTTCAAGATCATGGAAGAGGTGGAAAAGCTGGCCTCATCTCATTTGGAAGAAAGCGAGCTCTCCCTTATCAATCGCACAGCGGGTTCTTCTCGACAGAAGGTTTCCCCGGAACTGTTGTATCTATTGGAAAAGTCCAGGGAAGTGTCGGAACAAAGCGATGGGGCCTTCGATATCACCATTGGCCCGTTAAAAAAACTCTGGAACTTCGAATCCGATCATCCCCGGGTTCCCGACTCCCTTGCCATCCGTGAGGCTCTAAAGGGTATTGGCTATAAAAACCTCTTGCTGCAGCAGGATTACCTCTCATTCAAGAGCAAAGGAATGTCTCTCGATCTGGGCGGCATCGCAAAAGGATATGCAGTGGATCGGGCAGTTGATGTCTTGCGCAAATCCGGTATCACCGCCGGGATCGTGGAAGCCGGTGGAGACCTGCGCACCTTTGGGGAACATGCCCGTAACGGCAGCTGGAACATCGGCGTCAGCCACCCCAGACCGTCTTCCGGCAAGACCATCTTCGGATCGCTAAGGTTACCCGCCGGCAGTGTGGCTACATCCGGCGATTACGAGCGTTTCTTCATGGCCGGAGGCAGGCGGTATCATCACCTTCTCGATCCCTATTCCGGCTACCCCGCCCGGGGCACGGTAAGTGTGACCATCGTCAGCAAAGAATGCCTTCTGGCGGATGCGTATGCCACGGCCGTCTTCATTATGGGACCGGAGAAGGGCCTGGCATTGATCGAATCCCGGCCCGATCTGGAAGGGATCATCATCTATGATGAGGGGGAATCTCTGGGCTATCTGATCTCAAGTGGATTAAAGGATTCCTTCACTTTATGGAATAAGTAACGTTTCTAATTTACTGAACGAGGACGTCTCAATGCCTAGAACCTTGATTACCGGTGGTGCCGGATTTCTCGGATCACATCTCTGCGAGTATTTACTCGGCAAAGGTCACGAAGTCATTTGCATGGATAACCTGATCACAGGGACTGTTAATAACATCGCTCATCTGCGTCAGGAAGAGGTCTCCTTCATCAAACATGACGTTACCAACTATATATACGTTGATGGTCCTCTTGATTATATTCTTCACTTCGCTTCACCGGCCAGCCCTTTGGATTACTTGGAATATCCCATACAGACGCTGAAAGTGGGCTCCTTGGGAACCCATAAAGCCTTAGGACTAGCCCTGGAGAAGAAAGCGGTATTCCTGCTCGCATCAACATCTGAGGTGTACGGCGATCCTCTCATCCACCCCCAGCCTGAGACCTATTGGGGTAACGTAAATCCGGTGGGGCCCCGCGGAGTCTATGACGAGGCCAAACGATTTGCTGAGGCCCTGACCATGGCCTACCATCGTTTCCATGGGGTGGAAACGCGTATTGTACGCATTTTTAATACGTACGGCCCCCGTATGCGTCCCCAGGACGGCCGGGCTATCCCGACCTTCATCCCTCAGGCGCTGCGGGGAGAACCTCTAACCGTTTTTGGAGACGGCAGCCAGACTCGCAGCTTCTGTTTTGTCTCTGATCTGGTAGATGGAATCTACCGACTCCTGATTTCCGATACCACCGATCCTGTCAACATCGGTAATCCCGATGAGCGCACCATCATGGACCTTGCCGAATTAATCCTGGAACTGACCGGCAGCCGAAGCAAGATCAGCAGCAATCCCCTGCCGAAAAACGATCCTAAAGTGCGTCAGCCGGATATACATGTTGCTCGGGAAAAATTGAGTTGGCAGCCCACAATCGATCTGCGCGAAGGCCTCGAGAAGACCATTGCGTGGTTCATCAAAAGGCTGGAAATAAAAAAATGATCATGCGGTAATGAGAAAAATTCTCATAATCCGGCTGGGTGCTATGGGCGATGTTATTCTTGCATCTCCTGTGATCCGGGCCCTGAAGAATCGTTTTCCTGATAGTTCACTTGATTTTGCCGTAAAGGATCGCTTCGCCTCCCTGCTGGAGGGAAATCCATATTTAAATACCATAATACGGATGAAAACATTCGGGCGGGGAGAGTTTTCTGCCCTTCTCAGTAAAATTCGTGCCGAACACTACGATGCGGTTATCGATCTGCAAACTAACGGCCGCAGTCTGGCCCTCTGGATCGCTTCCGGCGCAAGGCGGGTTGCCTGTTTCCGCCATTATCGTTTCCGCCGTTTCTTATTGGTGCGACTGGGAATAGATTTTTACCGTGAGGTTCCTCCGGTGCCGCTGCGTTTTTTAGCTGCGGTGCGCCGCTGGGGAGTAGAAGATGATGGTCTGGGACTGGAGGTGCATCTTTCCAAGAGAACACAACAGAAAGGTGAAGCCCTGCTGGCTCAGCATGGTATCGGAGGAAAGAGGAGGATAGTGGCGCTGGCTCCTGGTGCCGGTCGGGCCACAAAACGCTGGCCGGCCGAGGGATATATTAAAGTTGCAGAGCATTTCGGAAAAAACGGATATACCATAATTCTTCTGGGAGGAAAAGAAGATAAAGAACTGAGCGGACGTATTGTCAAAACGGCCACCGTAGCTGTGGAAGATTTTACCGGTACAACCGGATGGCAGGAAAGCGCCGCCCTCCTGAGCAGGTCGCAACTTCTGGTCACAAACGACACAGGAGTAATGCACCTGGCTTGCGGACTTGACATACCGGTCGTGGCGCTTTTCGGGCCGACAACCGTTCACCTGGGCTTCCACCCCTTTCGGGCCAGAAGCCGCGTCGCGGAAATCTCCCTTCCCTGCCGACCCTGCAGTTACCATGGTACTGCTCACTGTCCCAAGGGTCATTTCCGCTGTCTGCGTGACATTTCTCCCGACAGGGTTATTCAGCTGGCGGAAGAATTACTAGCACAGGATAGACCATGAACTCTTTCTGGTACCTGCTTTATAACATAATAGTTATACCTTTTTTCTTTCTTGGGCTTGGTATAGCCCGCCTCTGGAGCCGCAAAGTACGGCTGGGGCTGTCAGGGAGAAAAGAGACCTACACGAAACTGATGCCTGCCCTTAAGTCGTTGACAAACAATCATCCTCGCTTCTGGATTCACTGCAGTTCCATGGGTGAATACGAACAAGCCCGCCCACTGATCGCTGCACTCAAACAAAAATTCCCCGATGGATCGGTTATCGTAAGCTTTTTCTCCCCCTCCGCCTTTGAACATATTAAAGACAAGGGAAGTGCGGACCATCTTTGCTACATCCCCCTGGATACACAAAGGCGAGCCGCCCGCTTTCTGGACATCCTGCAGCCGGATGCGGCGGTGGTTGTCCGGCATGATTTCTGGCCAAATCATCTCATGGCTCTTAAACGACGCAGCATCCCCTGTTTTCTTATCAACTGTTCTATCAATCAAACCTTCACGATCCCTCTTCTTACTTCCAGCGTGAACCGCTTTTTGTACAGCTTTTTTGATCAGATCCTTACCGTTTCCACCGAGGCCAGGGATATATGTGTGAAACACGGCTGGACTGCAGGCACGGTCGATGCAGTGGGAGATACCCGCTATGATCAGGTCATTTTTCGCGCCCGTAAAGCTGAACAGATTGTTAAACCTCTGCGCCGAATAAAAGGAAACAGCGTGGGTGTTGTCATGGGCAGTACCTGGCCTAGTGATGAAACGGTCCTATTTGAATCTATCCTTCCTGTCAGAAAAAAAATAGTGAATCTTTGGCTGGTAATTGTACCTCATGAACCAACCCGGGAACATTTGAGTCAACTGGAGACT
>CAZUMH010000068.1:0-6422 GCA_964621645.1 uncultured bacterium | reverse complement strand
CTAACGCAGCTTGGCATCCCTGCCAGGCGGCTGTCACAAATTGACGATTCTTCCCGGGAGCAGGATGGGGTTCTCCTTGTTGACCAGGTAGGTATTCTGGCCAGCCTTTACGCTCTGGGAGAGATCTGTTTCGTGGGAGGGGGATTCGGCCCCGGTATTCATAATGTACTTGAACCCGCTGCTCTGGGAAAACCCGTTCTTTTCGGACCGCGCAACGGGAACTCATACGAAGCAGGACAGCTGAAAAATCGTGGTATCGGATTCGAGTGTTCCAACGCCGGCGAACTGTCCCAAACACTGCTCTCTCTTTTAGGTGATCCGGCACGAATGAAAGAAATCGGTAAAAAAGCAGAAGAGCTAGTGCAGGAAAATGCCGGGGCAACCGATCGTATCGTGAAGCGATTAAAAGAAGCTCTCTTTCCCCATGATTAAGGTCCGCAATCTTTGCTTTTCCTATCCTGGGCCAAATCCCGTCCAGGCTCTTAAGAACGTATCTCTCGATATCAAAAGAGGAGAAAAAGTAGCTCTGATGGGAGCCAACGGCTCAGGGAAGACGACGCTGATTCGTTGTTTGAACGGACTCTATGCTCCATCATCGGGAAGTGTTCACGTGGACGGATTTTCCACAGTGGCCGAGGAACAGGTTTTTCAGGTACGCCGAAGAGTAGGGCTCGTCTTTCAGAATCCCGATAATCAAATTGTGGCCACCACAGTGGAAAGAGAAGTGGCCTTCGGTTTGGAAAATCTCGGATGGGAACACAATTCCATGCAAACCCGCGTGAGAGAAGCCTTGGACCGTTTCGGCCTCTCCAGCCGTAATCAAACCCCACCACATCTGCTTTCCGGCGGAGAGCGCCAGCGCCTGGCATTGGCCTCCATCTGGGTAATGCAGCCCCGCTATCTTATATTGGATGAACCGACATCATTATTGGATCCTTCCGGCAGGAGAGCGGTCCTTGATCTGTTAAACAGTGAGATGGAGGGACGCACTCTGGGTATCATTCTGGTTACCCAAATCCCCGAGGAAGCCCTAACCTGCGACCGCCTGCTGGTCATGGATAGGGGGAATATTCTTCATGATGGCACTCCTCGCTACATTTTTAAGAATAGTACTGGTTTGAAGAAACTCGGCCTGAGACTTCCTGTCGAGATAGAACTTTCCCGCATCTGGACCGCCTAGATGATTGTCAATGCTGAACATCTCTTATTTTACTATCGCTCCAATGTAACCGGAAATCATCTGGCCCTTCACGATATCTCCTTCTATGTCGAAAAAGGTGAGATTATCGCAATTGCCGGTGCTACCGGATCCGGTAAAACGACACTGGTGCAGCTTCTCAACGGCCTATTAAAGGCGACGAGCGGATCTCTGCATGTTTTTGGAATGGATCTTACTGATCCAAATACTAATTTCAGGGAACTGCGCCGCCGGGTGGGTCTGGTCTTTCAGTTCCCGGAATTACAGCTCTTCGAGGAAACCGTGAAGGCGGATGTGGCTTTCGGTCCCCGCAACCTGGGCCTCAATACCATTGATGAAGCAGTGAGGGAATCCCTGCATCTGGTTGGATTGGACTATGAGACGTATGCTCACCGTTCTCCCTTCCACCTGAGCAACGGTGAAAGAAGAAGAGCGGCCATAGCGGGAGTCGTGGCCGTAAAACCGGATCTTCTTATTCTGGATGAACCCACCGTGGGGCTGGATCAATCATCCATGGAAAAAGTAGAGGGGATTATTCACGATTACCGCAGCAGGGGCAACACCGTTATTTTTATTTCCCATGACATGGATTTAGTTGCCCGTCAGGCGGACAGAGTTATCGTGCTGAGAAAAGGGAAACAGCTTTTTCAAGGCAGTAAAGAATCGCTCTTTTTAAACCGCCCTCTTTTGGAAAGCGCCGATTTGGAACAACCCCATATAACCCAATACCTCGATTCTTTACGCAGGGAAGGCTATCCCGTTCGGGAAAATATCTGGACGATATCACAGGCCCGTCAAGAACTCAATCGTCTGCGAAAAATAAAAAAACAAAATAACGGTGCGCCCTGACCTCCGGGAGGAACAGAACGCACCGTTTCGTGAAATTTTTTCTTTATAAGAGAGGATTTGCCCTTCCAGGCAATACCCTCCACTTCCGTTTCTATCGAACCTTGATAAAATCGGGCGTGATATCCCGGTTCGCCAGAAGCCAAGCCGTCGTAAAAACCAATTTCCCTATCTTGGCCATCTTTTCCGGTATTATCTTCTCCACATCATCGGTTGGTTGATGCAAATCCGGCGTATCCCTGGTGTTGTAAAAAAGAACGGGAATGGATTTGCGGTAAAAGGAGTAATGATCGCTCTGCATGAAATACTGCTCCTGATCGAATCCCAGCTTCATATGAACTGTCTTCTGATTCGCTTCGTCATTTATTTCACGCAGAGTGTTGCTGGTAGGTGCCCCGATGATGGCCACCTCATTGCTGTCGTTGCGGCTTATCATGTCAAGGTTCAGCATGGCAACGGTGTGCTTCAGCGGGAACAGCGGATTTTCGGTATAGTAACGGGAACCGAAGAGACCCTTCTCTTCACCGGCAAAAGCAATGAAAAGAATCGAACGGCGCGGCCTTATACCAGCCTGAGTGAACGCTTCGGCGATTTCCATGACTCCGGCGGTTCCTGAAGCATTATCGTCTGCTCCGTTATAGACGATAGTATCGCTCATGACTCCCACATGATCATAATGAGCTCCGATGATAACCAAATCATCTTTTAGTTTTGGATCGCTTCCCTCCCAGTAGCCGGCAACATTCTGGGTTGAATATTTTTCTCCGGCCAGATTTGTCTCCATGGTGACGGTGAGACCTGGCAGGATAAAGCTGTCTGGTTTCAGATCCGCATCTATCTGCTGGATTATCTCTTTAGGTTTCTTCCCGGAGAAAGCTAAAAGTTCTTCGGTTATCTTTTTCCCGATAACCACTGTTACCACCTTCTTGCCGACTTCTGAATCGATGGTAAGCGGAACGGCATCCGCCGAGGCATTAGCAATCAAGCTGGGCCAGTGATTGGGCGGTCTGCGGAAAATCGTATTCGGATCCGGAGCCAAAATAATTCCAACGGCTCCATGATCGATGGCATTCTCCACCTTCACTCTGATTTTACTGTGATCGGTAGCCTTCATCCCGTTAAAAACGCTGGATTCGTCATCTTTTTGCGGTTCATCCTCAAAAACAAGGACAACCCTGTCCACAGCATCGATACCGGCGTAATCGTCATAGCCATACTCCGGAGCGGTAATTCCATATCCGGCAAACACCACTTCTTTGCCGGCAATACTTCCGTTGGCCGTCTCCTGACTGGGCAGGAAATCATACTTGAGGCGCAGTTCCTTCAAACCCGCGGCTGTTTTCATGCTGAATGAGTTCGGTTCCGACAGCTTCTTGCGAACCACGTAAAAAACCTGATAGTAGGAGCCGTCTTTACCTGCAGGTTCCAGTCCATAAGAAGCGAACTGCCTGGCAATATAGGCGGCACAAGTATCCAGTTCGGGGCTGGGAGTGTTGCGCCCCCGCATCATGTCTGAAGCGAGATACGCCACATGGGCTTTCATCTCTGCGGGAGTGATGGACTTCAGTGCGGCACCTGGAATCGTCTGCCCTGCCAATATATACGGCAAGAGCAGAAAAATTGCCAGTGACGCCCCGGCAAATTTGAATTTTCTCATTTTTCTTCCTTACTTGATAAGCTGCATTGAAATTTTCGTCTCATTGACCATGGGAATGGTCATATTAGCCTGCCCGGAAACCGCGACAGTTCCTTCCATAAAGGAATTGAAGGTATATTTTACCACAAACCCCTTCCGAAAGTCAAAATAGATCACTCGTTCACTCTCGGTGTCTCCTTCCGTATTCATATTCTGTCCCATCGTCGAACCGCCGCCTTCGACACTGCCCTTGCTCTTTGACACGATCTTTAAACACTCATGACCGTTAACCATTTCGAGACCTTCGACTGTGTAGGTGGAGGTGGCCTTGTTCAGCATTTCCATGCCCATATTGCGGACAGTGTCTACCTGACTTGAGGTCCAGCTGTCCCCTATCTTTACCTCTTTTTCCGGCAGACCAGGCAGATAAGCATTGAGCATTGAGGAAACCTGCCGCTGGCCGCCGCTCATCTGCCCCATATTGATCACCAAAGAATCGTCTCCCTCAAATTCCACTGGCTTTCCATGGGGATTCATGATCATGATAAAAGATTTTCCCAATACCTTGCTGGCATCAATGGTAATGTCACCCTGCATACTTGAGATATGTGAATAGAGGGAATCAATGGTCGTCTTTATTCTGAGATTGCCGTCGTTATCCCTTTCCTGATAGGCCAGATCGAAGACCATATCGGAAATATTCTTTATTTCCATGGTCCTTCCCATCATCTCCATGTTGATATTGGCATCCGTTCCTGATCTGTACTGCAATGATTTGTTCGCATCTAATCCCCACTGCAGGGTGATCCCTGTAGCCGGATCTCCTTTAAAGGTCTCTCTGGTGCCGCATCCTGAAACAATCAGGGCCATGATTAAAATTGGCAGGAGGGCTCCTGCCATCCATCGCTGTTTCTTCATAACTCCTTTCCTCCTTATTTTATTTATGTTTGAGTTACTTGCCGCTTTCCAGGAAAATCGGGGCTTTATCACTCTCGGCAATCCGCCACACCAGGCGATATACCAAACGGCAAATCTCTTCCATGCCCCGGAAATTGCATTTATCAACCGTGTCCGTAGGCTGATGGTAATCTTTATGTTCTCCCGTGTCGAAACCAAGCACCGGTATATTTTTCTGATAAAAAGGCGCGTGATCCGATCGGCTCACACTTTTTTTCTCAATAATATGTATCCCCTCTTCCGCTGCAGCCTTTTTCACCAGTTCAGGGAAAACAGCCGCACTGCTTATACCGGAACAGAAGACCCCGCTGCTGTCGCTGCGGGAGATCATATCGAGGTTTATCAGGGCCACTGTCCGTTCCAGAGGTAAAACAGGATCACTGCCGGAGTAGAAGCGGGATCCGAATAGACCCTTTTCTTCCCCCGCCCAGGCACAAAACAGTACACTGCGCTGGGGAGGATGAGCGGAAAAGGCCCTGGCCAGTGACATCATTCCCGCCGTGCCACTGGCATTGTCATCGGCGCCGTTAAATATTGTACTGTCATTTAAAACTCCCAGGTGATCATAATGAGCCCCTATGAGGATATATTCATCTTTTTTCTCAGGAGAAGTACCCTCAATCAGTCCCAGCACGTTCCAGGATATATCTTTGTCGGCTTTCAAAGTTGTTTGAATGGTTACCTCTATATCGGAAATCGGAAATGATTCTCCTGTCCGATCTGCATCTAATTTCTCCTGCACTTGTTCCAGAGTCAGTCCAGACGGGGCAATAAGATCATCAGCAAGATCCCTTCCCACCCGAACAGTGACGATCTGGTTTTCTTCTTTTTCATCAAGTGTCAGGGGTATGGCATTTACAAGTGCGTTCTTCATTAACGACGGCCAATCGTTGGGGGGCCTGCGAAAACGGTGATTGAGGGGATCCGTGACAACGATCACTCCTGCGGCCCCATGGACCTGAGCATTAAGGACCTTGGTCAACAACGTACCATGTTCGGTCATTCTTGTGCCCTCGAACACGCTGGTCGAGTCGTTTTCCTGTGGCTCATGAGTAAACATGAAAACTATTTTCCCTTTTACATCTGTGCCGGCATAATCATCGTAATCGTATTCAGGGGCGGTAATGCCATATCCAGCGAAAACCACGGGTGCCGTAACGCTTTTATTGGCAGTCATATGCAGAGGAATAAAATCATTTTTTAACTCATATGCCCGAATCTCTCCAGCCTGGTTAATCGTAAACCGGTTGGGTTCAGAAATCCGGGTGTGGGAAAGATGAACCGCCTGAAAGTAAGAAGAGTCTCCCACCACCGGCTGCAATCCCCAGCGGGAAAAATGCCTGGAGATGTACATGGCACAGCTGTCCAGTTCCGGGCTGGGCGTATCACGCCCCTTCATATTATCCGAGGAAAAATACGTGATCCAGATCTGAATAGAATCAGCCCGGATACTTGACATACTTTCCTGAGTCTGAGCCTGTAAGGGAAGCGAGCATAGATAAATAAAAGATAACAGTACAATGGTACGACGCATAATTCCCTCCCTGGATATGTAGCAATGAAAAGACATACGGAATATTTATCGTTTGCTTCCGATCCGCATAATCTAAGGAATAAACAGAATAAATCAAAAAATATTTTAATACCATTAAAAAATTGCCATATTATTTTGTATTAAAAAATAGGGTGGAGGGAGCCGTGATATCAGAAACCTATAGCGAACTGATCAGCCGCGGTGAAAGCTGCAAGACGAGCAGAAAATATAAGATTGAAGATTACGATGAG
>CAZUMH010000067.1:0-19423 GCA_964621645.1 uncultured bacterium | reverse complement strand
ATCCCGGTCCAGATCATGCAGATGGGCTGTGGCGCCTATGTAAACTTTATCCGCCGGAATGTCTATATCCTCCAAAATTGTGGCAGCTGAAAGCCGGGTACTCAATTCTTTGATCTTGATCTCATTCAGGCTCTGAGCTTCCTTGGCGGCTTTGTATTCAGCGTTCTCCTTCAAGTCGCCAAACTCCCGCGCCTGCTGAATTGCTTCCACAAGCTCTTTGCGTTTAACCTTGAGAAGGTAATCCAGCTCTTTTTTCAGCTTTTCATATCCTTCCTTACTAATATAGACTGTCTGCACGTGACTCCTTTCTCTTATGAGCAGAGATTTACTTTGAAATATTTGTTGATCGCTTCTTCCCGATCCAGTTTCAGACCTTCCTGTATGATATTGGCCGCCTGCGCCAGATAGGCAGGTAAACGCTCTTTTTCCTCTGGGCTGAATCCTCCAAGCACGTACGGAGTTATCTCCCCCCTCTCCGGCTTGGAAATACCCAGACGGAACCTGTTAAAATCCACGCCCCCCAGACTTCCGGCGATGGAACGAAGTCCGTTATGACCCGCTAATCCGCCGCCGGATTTAAAGCTTATCCGACAAAACTCCAATTCAAGATCATCATGAACCACCAGGATTTCTTCCGGGACGAGTTTATAAAAACTCATGACCTCCTGAATGGGAGGACCGCTCCGGTTCATGTAAGCGGTGGGTTTGAAAAAGATCATTTGCCTTCCGGCGCACTCGCCCCGGCAGATCCGGCCGCCATACTTGTTCTGCCAGAGACAGTCCCGTAAACACTCCAGCTCTTCAGATAGGAGCCAGGCAATATTATGCCGCGTGCGCCGGTATTCCTCTCCGGGATTCCCCAGAAAGGCGACCAGTTTCACCTTCTTCATTCTATTGTGTCCTGATTAAACAATCGAGGCATGTCACCGCCCCGGAAATAAAAGCAGGACAGAGCCAATACTCTGTCCTGCCTAATGCTATATTGAACAACCTTGTTAATATAATAAATTTTTTCGCCGGTTTCTATAAAAATTTACTTTTTATCCCTTTTTGAAAACCGGAAGAATCCTCCGATCCAGTTCGGCACCTTCTCGGTATCTCGGGTTCCCGCATGATCTCCAACACGGACTAAAACCTTCCCCACTGCTCGCCCATCAGATATCCAGGCTCAATTTCTTTTTCGTTTACGACCAGCCGCCCGACTCCGGGCAGCAATACCCTCCCGATACGGCATCTCATGCCGGGATACCTGTCTTCAATCACATCTGACTATGAATTCCAGACGCCGTTGTGGGATCGCCGTCAAATTTTAAAAAATTACTTGACTTTTTGAAACAAATAAGCGTTATTACCGTAGACAGGTTTGTGATACAAACTGGTATGAGCAGCAAATTATTTTGGAGGCCCGCTATGCATTCACAGGCTATGATCAATACAGCAAAAATGGTTTGTCATTATCAAAAACGTTTCCCCGTTCAGGCCGGGCGGCCTGGAGCTCCCTTCACTGCCGGCCGAACGGCTGAAATCAACCACACAGCGGGAAAGGAGGTGTATCATGTCGTCTGATGTATTGACAAAACTCGAGAAAAAGGCCTTTTCGGTCTTTTACCGAGACGGATCGTTCGAGCTCTTCTATGGTATAATGCTCTTCGCGGGAGTCCTGCGTGATCTGCTGCCCTATCTCGGCGCCCCCGTTCTGACCGCTCAGATAGTGAGTATCGGGCTCATAATCACGGCCTGTCTACTGTTCACCCTGGTGAAATATATCACCGCTCCCCGACTGGGATTTGTGAAATTCAGTAAAGCGAGGAGGGACAGAATACAACTGCTACCCCTCATCCTGACTGTTGTCGTTATTATCTCCGTCATCGGACTCTATCTGACAATGCATTTAAGGGCCAACAATACATTACTCCTGGAAGGTGCCAAACCGCCAAATTACCTGGGTTCAATAATAATAACTCTGCTTATCTTCACGGCGATCAGTCTGGTAGGGTATTTTCTTGACTATCCCCGGCTGTATGGAATGGCGGTTTTATTTGCCGCAACTGAACCAGCACATTTTTATCTCAAGCACTATACCTCATTGAGGCCCGTCGGTGTCTATGTCAATACACTGCCGGCAGTGCTGTTAATTGTAATCGGTATCTTCTCATTACGGAGCTTCCTACGTCAGTATGCCATTCCAGGAGAGGAGGCAATGCATGAATAAGCATTTCAATCTCGATGAATTGGAGAAAAAAGCCTTCAAATCGACATATGAGGACGGTCTCTGGGATATTATGCTGGGAATCATTCTTCTTGCTTTCGCTGCCATTCCCATTCTTTCTGTGAGAGGACTGGGGGATTTTTGGAGCTCCCTGCTGATTCTGCCTTTTTTTGCAATCGGCTATGCGATATTTGCACTGGGAAAGGGGAGAATTACGTATCCCAGGGCAGGGGTGATGAAGATTGGCTCTCAGCGCAAGAAAAAGATCGCCCGCATACACATCTTCCTTAACGTCTTCCTGGCTCTTGGGATTCTCACCGGATTTGCCGCATTCGAGAAATTCCGTGATATGGACTGGTTTTTCCCGGCGGTATTTGCGGTTTTAATTCTAATTTGCTTCAGTCTGGGAGCCCGGTATCTTGATTTTCCCCGGCTGGGATATTATGGTGCCGGGCTGACGGTATTTGTGCTTATTGGGGAAGTATTGTTCAGGGAAGGAGTCGTCACCCATCATGGATATCCACTGGTATTCGGATCTTCAGGATTTACTATCATGTGTATCGGCGTAGTGCTGCTCCTGCGGTTTATGAAAAAATACTCCATCCCGGGAAAGGAGGCGGCCGGATGAAAAGGGACGATGAACAGAATGCGCTGCCGCCGGTTGAAATCGACAAGATAATCCATGAGCCGGCCAGACTGCTGATAATCGCCTATCTCTATGTCGTGGAAAGCGCCGATTTCCTCTTCCTGATGAATCAGACAGGCTTGACCAAGGGCAACATGTCCTCCCATCTCAGCAAACTGGAAGCCGCGGGTTATGTGGAAGTACGCAAGGAGTTCATTAAAAAAATCCCGAGGACACTGCTTCGTCTCACCGAACGGGGACGGACGTCGTTCCGGGAGTATCGTGAGAATATGCAACAAGTCTTTGACAGTCTTCCTGACTGAGGCATCGTGACCAATCGAAAGAATAGAACGGAGAAATCGAAATGAAAGTACAGAAAATATGTATTTCTGCTGTATTGCTGACCTCCTTCCTGATGTGGACAGGAGAGAGAATCGAGGCCTGTGACACCTGGGTGGCCAAAAGCGACGCGACCAGCGTCAACGTGACGCTGCTTGCCAAAAACAGTGATCGGACGGTGTTTGACTGCCAGCCGCTCTTCTATCATGCGGCCCGGGAATGGCCTGCTGGAAGCATGATTGACCTGGGGCGGATATCCATCCCCCAGGTGGAAAGAACCTATGCCACCATCGGATCGAGTCCCTACTGGTGCTGGGGCTACGAAGAAGGGATGAACGAATACGGAGTGGCGATCGGCAACGAGGGGATCGCAACCCGGCCGCTGTCCGAGATACGGGATCTGGTTGCATCCGGGCAGGAAGTGGAATACGGTCCCACCGGCATGGACCTGCTGCGGCTTGGACTGGAACGGGGGAAAACGGCCAGAGAGGCCTTGGATGTGATCACATCCCTGCTGGAACAGTACGGCCAGTTCGGTTCCGGACTGCCGACCCTGGGAGTGGAAGCGGCCTATGACAACAGCTTCCTCATTGCGGACCGGGAAGAGGCGTGGATCCTGGAAACCGCGGGCCGGCAGTGGGCGGCCCGCATAGTCAGCGAAAATGTCGCGTCCATTTCAAACAAGATCAGCATCACGACTGATTGGGATGCAGCGTCTGAGGATTTGAAAACCTTTGCCCAGACTAAAAAGTGGTACAGTGAATCGTCCGGCCGGCTCGATTTTGACGCCGTGTACGGCCCGGCAACTCCGGGTGAACGGATTCAGAACCAGCGGGCCCAGATCAGGGCGGACCGTTCCTGCCGGCTGCTTCAGGACAGGGAGGGATCGATTACATCGGCAGTGATGATGGAGATTGCCCGGGACCGCGGAACAAATCCCTCCCTCGATTTGGATGTGACCGCAAGTGCATGCGTCGCTGAAATACCGGATAATCCAGGTGATATCTCCGTATTCTGGTGGGCCCCGTCGGTGCCCAGCACTTCCTGTTACGTGCCCTTCTTTATCAAGGCGCGGCAGATCCCGGGGATTGTGAGCAGAGCGGGAACATCCGGAAGGAACATCACCAGGCCCAGCACGGTGGACAGAGACGGATTTAAAGATGATTCCTACTGGTGGCTTTTCCGCGATCTGGCGGACTTGGTCAATCTCGACCGGGAAACGCGCCAACCGGTGGTACGCCAGGAATTCGATGCGCTGGAGACGGATTTCCGTAAAAAAATACCTGCCATAAAAGAAGCTGCCGCCGCCAAGATGCGGGCCGGAGAAGAGGGTGCCGCCGCGAAGATCCTGGCCGCCTTCTCGCAGGAGTGCGTGGACCGGGCCGTGGCCAAAGTCAACGAGCTCCGGGATCTTTTCCGGCGGGAATCGGCGGCATTCAATCGGCAGCTTGATCCCTATATCGGATCGTATACCGCAAATTTCGGAACGTTCCAAAACAGCGTCTTTCAGATTGAGGAGAAGAATCACCTGATGACCCTGATCATTCCCGGCAGGGGCGAACTCTCATTCAATTATCCGGGTGAAAACGGCTACTGGATGGAACGGATGAGCAACATGGTCGCGCTGACCTTCGAACAGGATTCCACGGGAATGGTTATCGCAATGGTGCTGCATCAGACCACTCCCTTTACCCGCAAAGCCGGATCCGATGAACCAGTTGCGGATGAAGTGCCGGACGAAATCAGGGATCTTCCGGGGACCTATGAACTGGCGGCGGCGGGAGTATCCTACAAGGTGTTCATTCGGGATATGGCCCTGTTCATCGACATCGGAAATCAGCGTGTACTCAGGCTGATCCCGACCAACAGTGAAGGGATCTGGCAGTTTGAAGGGGATCCATCAGCGACCGTATCATTCGGCCGGGCGGAAGACGGCAGCGTCACCGTCATGAACCTGAACCAAAGCTTCCCCCTTCCCCGCGGGCTCTCAGCCGCCTATGCCGCCGAGGAGATCATCAGAAAAGGATCGCTGAACGAAGCCCTGAAGTCGCTGCATACCTGGAAAAATGACCCGGTCTATTTCATCGATGAAGCCGACATCAACGCGCTCGGATACAGGCTGCTGAACGACAAGAAGACTGAAGCGGCGCTGGAAATATTCAAATTCAATGTGGAATGTTACCCTGAGTCGTTCAATGTGTACGACAGTCTCGGAGAGGCATATATGATCACGGGAGACAAGGAAGCGGCAATACACAATTATAGAAAGTCGCTGGAACTGAATTCGGAAAATGAGAGCGGCAGAGAGATGCTCAAGAAACTGGAAGGGCAGGCGGAATAGCGATCCATCGTTTTCAGGAGTGAAACAGAAAGATCACACTTTCATTGTATTGTATCGTGCCCTGAATAAACAATTTTCACTTGAGGGCGTTCCATAATTAAAGGCAGGACAGATGCTCATTCTGTCCTGCCTTATGTATATTGTACCGCCTCATCAATCCAGCTCTTCTAGGAGATGAAAAGATCCCGGACTCTGACCAGCTCGCTCTCGGTATCCCGTACCAGTTCCTGGATGATCTCCCGCACAGACTGAATTTTATCCACCAGACCCACCGACTGTCCGGCCATAAGAGATCCCCGCTCTATATCCCCATCGATTACCGCCTTCCTCAGGGCGCCCATCCAGAAATTTTCCACCTGATGCTGCGCCTCGTTTCGCTTGATCTCCCCCCGGTCAAGCTTGCCGATAAGTTCCATCTGGAGTTTGTTAAACTCTTCGTGGCCCCGGTTTTTCAGGGCCCTCACGGCAACGACGGGCAGCCGGCTGTCAAACTGGGGAGTGGAAACGGCACTGCGGGCGTGGGCCCTCAGGAAATATTTTTTAAATTCCGGATGAGCACAGCTCTCCTCCGCCACGGCGAATCGGGTTCCCAGCTGCACCCCGGCGGCTCGCATGAGAAAAAGATGGGCGCACATGCGGCCGGAGGCGATACCGCCGGCCACAAAAACCGGGATGTCCTGAAACTCGAAGAGAACCTGCTGCAGCAGTATCATCAGGCTCACATGCCCCACATGTCCGCCCGCTTCCATACCCTCCAGGATGAGTCCGTCTACCCCGTAGCGCAGCATCCTCTCGGCGATGGATTTGGTTGAGGCAAAACAGAGCACCCGGGCGCCGGCCTCTTTGGCCAGCTGGATCTCGGAGGCCTTGGGAAAGCTGCCGGCGAAAATCACAAAGGGCGGTTTCATCTTACTGATAAGCTGCAGATGCTCCTGGTAAGCCGGGGCAATGGTAATAACGTTTACGCCAAAGGGCCGGTCCGTCATGTTTCGGGTCTCTTCGATCTGCTTCTCCAGAATTCGCGGAGGAGTGTTGCCCCCGGCCAGAGTACCGAATCCTCCCTCATTACACACGGTGGCCACCAGCTTCGGATCACTGATCCAGGTCATCGCTCCGGCCATGATGGGGTATCGGGATCCCAGAAATTCGGCCCCGCGCCGGAAAAACGTATCGGCATAGTGAGTTTCCATCCTACCCCCTCATTCCCGGCTTTTCCGGATTCAAGATTTTATCCTCTCTTGCCAGTTTCAACTTTTCCTCTGTGGGCGGAGAGGATAGCCTGGGCCAGCTGTTCCGCCTTCTGAGATCCGATAAGGATTTCCTTCCCCTTCTCCGTAGAGATTTTTACTCCTCTGTTGCCCCTGACATTGTAAGCTTTGCCTTTCCGTCCATAACGGATCCCCCAGCCGCCGTAATCAAGAATCGGTCGATAGGTCACCGCTTCCATATTTTTTATGTCGTCCCAGAGCAGTACGAGTCCCTTCCGTTCTATGGGGAAAAATCTTATATACACACCATCTTCCTTAACCTCGGTTACCAGCCGCAACCGGGTGAAGAAATAGGGAAGCCCCAATCCTATCAGAACGAAAATCAGGCAGATCATCCAGTCGGGAGCCGGATTATCGCCAAAGGGACGCCCCATGATAATCTGCTGGTAAAATCCCACGATCGCCAGAAGCGATAAAGGCAGGATGAGCACCCAGATGAAGGGCTGAGTGAAACGCTGCTCCTCCCGAAAATAAACAGTTCCATTCTGCATCACTCCTCCTTTTTAAAAGTGGGAGGATCCCGGTTCTTCTCTTATCCGGCCCCGGCTCCACCGCCTCCCGCTCCGCCGCCGCCGCCGGCGCTGGCGCCCCCGGCTGTGCCTACAGCCGTACTAGTAGCCGTCACCATGCTGCTGAATGATTCACTGAAGGCGGCCGGATTGAAACTGCCGGCATGAATCCCAACATACCAGGGGAAGATCAATCCCGCCTGATTCTGGTCCAGGCGCAATACCAGATCCCTGTAATGCTTTTTCACCAGACCCAGAACCGTGCCGTAAATGATATATTCGCTGATGACGCCGCTATATTCATTTGAGTCCAATTCCTCATATTTCTTTTTCATCAGGAAGCGCCTCAAAGCCTTCCACTGCCGTGCCAGCATTTCCCCCTCAGCGGTGCGGTGTGCAATGAACAGAGAACCAACCATCATAATCATTCCGGCACCCAGGAGAATGAACGTATAGGGACCGAAGAGAATCCCGCCCGGGATGACCAGTAAGTCCATCAGGATGCTCGCTCCAAAGCCCCACCACATCTTCTTCTGGCTGGTCTCATCGAACCAGCCCCGCTCCTTCCCGGCTTTCTGGACCATTTTCTGCCACTTTCTAAAAAATTTACGGAAAAGCGTGCTCTTTTTCTTCATCTCCTTTACGGTGATGCTGTCCTCTCCTCCGGCCAGATCATCAAAAAGGAAACGAACTAATTCCCGTTCGAAAAGGTCAAGTGTGCCGCTTTCGCTGGAATACTTTTTACGGTCCAGCCCCCACTCATAATCCAGACCACTGATAGAGAAGAAACCCTTCTTCTCATTACCTATTTCCCTGAGGATGAGAAATCCCCGGCGGGCCAGATCGAAAAGAGTTGCTGTCAGAGCAGTGCCTCCGACCTGTTGGGACCAGACCAGGTAGCCCACCAGCGCCGGCTTTATCGCTTCCGGAATATAGGAAATAGTCTTTTCCTGAAAAAGCACCTCGGGGCGCCGGCCGAACCGGCTGTACAGGTGATAAACATAGTAAATACCAAAGAAAGCCACCAGGATTAAAAGCCATTTCCCCCGGGCCCAGCGCTGCCGCTGCGCTTCTTCCCTTCGGACGGCCGCCTGCCGGCTGGCCGCCGCCTCTGCCTGCCATTGCTTCTCCTGCGCCACGATCTGCTCACGCCTGGGTTCGCTGATAAGCGTGGTCTGGGGAAACAGCCGCGGCGGATAGAGTACCCGCAGCTCAAAGAGTGAATTAGCGGGAAGATTATCGCATAAGGCAATCAGCTTTCCCTGCTGATCCGCTTCCCAGCGTCCTTTAGGTGCGTGCAGCCATTTCAGCATCTCGTTTGGACTGACCGGAAAAGGTGGATTGAGCCGCACCTCGACCTTTTTTATGGCTCCGCCCCAGGTTTTATCAACGAACTTATAGTAAAAAATCGCCGCATCCTGAAAGCGCCGTACAACCCCGTTGATGGTGTATTTCAGGAGAAAGGAGCGATCCTCATTATAGGCAGAAAAAAACCAGCGTATCTCGATCCCGTTTTCCTTGGGAATAATACTATACGTTCCCGGCTGTTTCGAATCGGAACGGATGAATTCTTTCTCTCCCTCGAACACCCTGAAGTCGCGGTAAGTTATGTTTCCGGCATTGGAAAACCAGCGGTATGCATAACTGAACCTGCCCCGAAAAGAATAATTGATCTCTTCGGAGACGACAGCCTCTCCGGCCGCGGTGCAGCTGGCCTGTACTTCAAGGCTGCTGAAAGTAAACGATTTCTCAGCCCACGCCTTCGGGATCAGAAACAGCAGCAGGAGTATCCAGGCCATGTGTTTACTCAGAGATGACAGACTTCTCATAATAATAGTCCCCTTTAATTGATCCGCATATGTATTATAAACCGGCGGAAGCAAAAAACATTTCATCTCTTAGCTGAAAATGTCAAAACTGTCTTAAAATTAGATATAATAAGGTAAGGCAATTAAAATATTTTTGCAAACAGTAAAATGGAACGCCAGCCGTGACAGGAGAATACTTCTTGACTGATACGGATCATCTTCGTAAAATAAGGAAGAATCCTTATCATTAACATATTCCTGAAAAATCCTTTTTCGAAGGAGGTCTCTGTGATGAAAAAAACGATCCTCTATGTCATTTTTACCGCCGTTATGTTCAGCGGAATGCTGGCGGCCCAGGAATCCTATAAACTCCCTCCTCCGGAAGTGGTTCGGATCGTCGATGCTCCTCCCATACCGCAGGCGAATCTCAGCCCCTCGGGTACATATCTCATGCTGCTCGACTACCAATCGATGCCTTCCATTGACTATCTTTCCCAGCCCCTCCTAAGATTGGCGGGCATCCGGATCATTCCAGCCGAAAACAGCCTGCAGCGAACTACGTTCTATACGGGCATCACCCTAAAAAATCTGATCGATGGATCCACCACTCCCTTGGATCTCCCTGAAGGGGCCCGCCTGGGTGTCCCCCGCTGGTCCGACGATGAATCCCTCCTGGCCTTTCCACTCTACACCGACACAGGCGTTCAGCTGTGGATCGCCGATATTGCAAATGGAAGCGTTCGGTGTATTAGCGACGTACAGCTGAATCTGACCATCGGCCCCGGCTTCATCTGGGTGCCTGGAGAACGCACCATGCTGGCAAGCCTCGTTCCAGCAGATCGGGGTGTTCCCCCGGCACCGCCGCGGATTCCCGGCGGACCGGTGGTCCGGGAGACGACCGGCAAAGTATCCAAGGTTCGCACCTATCAGGATCTTCTTTCCGATCCCTATGACGAAGCGCTGTTTGACTATTACTGCACCTCTCAATTAGTCGAAATCTCAATTGACCATGGCGGTGTCCGCCCTCTCGGCACCCCCGATCTTTATCGCTCCGCTGAGTACTCGCCGGACGGCAACTTTCTGATGGTGGAACGGGTGAAGCGGCCCTACTCCTACAGTGTCCCCTACTATTCTTTTGCCCACAGCATCGAGATTTGGGACAGAAAGGGGAAACTGGTGCATCAGCTGGCCGATCTCCCTTTGGCCGACCAGGTCCCCATTCGGGGCGTTTCAACAGGACCCCGCTCTGTGGCCTGGAGACCGTTTAACGAGGCAACGCTGGTCTGGGTGGAGGCGCTGGATGGCGGTGATCCGGAACAGGAGGTCGAGTTCCGGGATAGAATCATGACCCTTTCATTTCCTTTCTCGGAAGAACCCAGGGAGATTCTGCGGCTGGCGAACCGCTTCGCCGGCATGGACTGGTTGGTAAAGAAGGGTTTGGTTCTGATATCCGAGCGTAACTGGAAAAAAAACTGGCGTACCACCTCTCTGGTGGATGTAGACCAGAAAGCGATACACCCGGAAGTGATCTTCGACCTGAGTACCGAAGACGCCTATAACGATCCCGGACGGCCGGTTATCGGCAGATCGGAAAAAGGCGAACGACTTGTTTTATATGATAAGGGAGATATCTATCTTTCCGGACGCGGTTCCTCACCCCGGGGGGATCATCCCTTCTTGGACCGCTTCAACCTGAAAAAGAAAAAAGCCGGCCGTCTTTTCCAGAGTGCTGTCGATAAGTATGAAACCTTCGCCGGATTTGTGGGAGGATCCCGTTCCCGAATTATTATCAGCAGCGAATCAAAAACCGAGGTCCCCAACTACTTTATGCTGCATCTTAACAAGGGAAGTCGCCAAAAACTCACTGATTTTCAGGATCCGGCTCCCCAGCTTACCGGTATGAAAAAAGAGCTCATTACCTATACGAGAAACGACGGCGTGCCCCTCTCCGGCACGCTTTATCTGCCGGCTGATTATCGAAAAGGTGAACGGCTGCCTCTGGTGCTTTGGGCCTATCCTCGCGAGTACACCAATCCCAAAGTAGCGGGGCAGGTACGGGGATCCCCCAACCGTTTTACCTTCTTCAGAGGCTATTCCCACCTGTTTTTTATAACTCAGGGCTACGCCGTGCTGGACGGGGCCCAGATGCCCGTTGTGGGTGACCCGGAAACCATGAATAACACCTTCGTCGAACAGATTGTAGCCAGCGCTAAGGCCGCCATCGACAAACTCGACGAAATGGGTATCATAGATCCCGCCAGAGTAGGAGTAGGCGGACACAGCTACGGGGCCTTCATGACCGCCAATCTTCTGGCTCACTGTGATCTCTTCGCTGCTGGCATCGCCCGCAGCGGTGCCTATAACCGCACCTTGACGCCTTTCGGCTTCCAGAGCGAACGGCGCACCTTCTGGGAAGCTCCGGAGATCTATTTCAGGGTTTCTCCTTTCATGTACGCTGACAAGGTAAATGAACCTATCCTGCTTATTCACGGCATGGCGGACAACAACTCCGGCACGTTTCCCATCCAGTCCGAGCGTTTCTTTCACGCCCTCAAGGGACACGGCGCCACAGCCAGGCTGGTCATGCTGCCCTGTGAGAGCCACGGCTACCGGGCCAGGGAATCCGTTCTCGATGTACTGGCAGAAATGTTCGACTGGTTCGATCGCTATGTGAAAAACCGTAAATAAACCATTTTCCCTATACAGAGAGGAGATAAAAAGGCGGCGCCCCCAAAAGGGGACGCCGCTCTGTTTTTTCAGACGGATCGGTCTGTCGAACTGTGCTGGCTACTCCTTTTCCCAGGCCTGTATCCCCTTTGCCATCCAATCGGGCTCAGGAGCGCCCTTGAGGAAATGGTCGAAGAACTGCTGCAGACGCACCGTCCAGTCTTTTTGATTTATCCGCTTGCGCAGACCGTGATCTTCGCCGTTATAGTTGAACATATAGGCTTCCTTGCTCAGTCGCCTGAGGGCCATAATGTATTCAATCCCCTGGTACCAAGGCACGGCCCCGTCGGCATCATTGTGAATCATCAGCAGGGGGGTATGCACCCGGTCCGCCCAGAAGATGGGAGAATTTTCGAGGTAGCGCAGCGGAACTTCCCAGAGGCTGGCACCCAGGCGCGACTGGGTTTTTTCATACTGGAACTGTCGCACCATGCCGCTGCCCCAGCGGATACCGTCGTAGGCGCTGGTCATGTTCGATACCGGCGCGCCCGCCTCCGCCGCGGCGAAAATATCGGTTTGGGTGACCATATAGGCGATTTGGTATCCTCCCCAGGAGTGACCCTGGATCCCGATGGCCTTCTCATCCGCTAATCCTTTCTGCACCAGCAGCTGTATTCCGGGAAGTACGCACTTGAGGGCGTCGCGGCCGGGATAGCCGGTTTCGTATTCGATGTCCGGCATCCAGAGCAGGTAGCCGTTACTCACGTAATAGGAGAAATTAATGGAAGTGCCGGGACTCGGATTACGATAAGAGTGCAGCCGGTCGTGCAGGGTCTCATAGATATAGACCATGAGGGGATACTTCTTGGCAGGATCGAAGTTCTCCGGCTTGATGAGGATTCCCTTGAGCGGTTTGCCGTCCGCGCTGGTGAAATCGATCAGCTCTTCGTGCCCCCAGAGGTAGGGATCCATCTGGCTGCCCAGATCGGTAATCTTTCGGGGCCGGGAAAAATCAAGGCCGCTGATCCAGAGATCGGGGTATTCGTCGAAATCACTGCGGCTCCAGAGGAGCAGATCCGCCTCATCCGCCTTGCTGGGACGCCCGAAGTTCTTGTCTTCCATGATCAGCCGGCGGGGCGGAGCCTCGTCTTCCACCCGGTCCAGATAAAATCCGGAGGCCATGGTCTCCTCGTTTGTGGCGCCGAGCAGGATTTCCGCACCCGGATCGATCGTAAATGCCTCCCGGTCCAGACGTATATAGCGGAAGCTGAGATCATGCTCCCGCCCAAAGCCCTCGGTTATCAGACGCCTGTCTTTCCCGTCCGGACTGATTTCCCAGACGTCGTAGCGGTCATATACCAGGAGTGAACGGTCCTTATCGGTCCAGCCGGCAATTCCATAGGGAGAAGCCGGCTCCGGCCGGTCATGATCTTCACGGTCGAAATGCACTCCAAGTCCTGCCGTCACATTTGCCGTTCTGTTCTTGTTAATATCATAGACAAACCAGTCTTTTCCCTCGAACCAGTAAACATAACAGTCGTTGGGGGAAAGCCTGGCCTGGCCGAAGAGATCCTCTTTTACCAGCTTCCGGCCGCCGGTGCCGGTATCCACTACATACACATCATTGAAGTCGCCGAAGTAGGACATCTTCTTGGCGTGAGGCCAGTTGTCGTTGGCAAAGGCCACCCTGCCGTGCCGGCCCAGACTGAGATCGGGCAGCTTTTCATCGGCCAGTTTGAGAAATTTTTTGCTCTTTATATAATAGACGGATTCCCAGGTATTGTCCTTCACCCGCTGGGCCATTTTCTTCTGCTGGGGATAGGGATAGGGATCCTGCCAGTGCCAGAGTTCGAATTCCGCCTCTTCCTCTTTCTCCCCGTTCTCCTCCTCTTTGTTCTCCTCGGCGGGGATTTCCTTGATGCCAAACATAATCACGGAGCCTTCATCATTGAAACTCAGCGCTGATTTGTCACTGACGGCCATTCCCTCCGGGAAGCTCTCCGTGCTCTTGTGCGAGACCCAGAGATCGGCCTGAGGGGCCTCTACTCCGCAGCCGTAGAGATTGAAAGTGGGTGTGTCAGCCGCATAGTCGTCCCGGTCCGAGAGAAAGGCCAGCATGGTTTCATCTTTGTTGAAACTCAGCCGTTTGTAATTTCCCTGACCGGAGAGCAGAACGACCGTCTTGTCCGCTGCCGGATTGAGGCGGTAGAGTCCGTCGGTTTCGGGATGTTCTTCACTGGACACGGTATAGAAAAGGAAGGTTCCGTCCTTGGTGAATTGATAATCGATTACCGATTCGATGATCCGTTCTTTCCCGTTCGGTCCCAGCAGGACCAGGCGGGTGCCGAAATCCTTCTTCTTTTCTTTTTTCTTCTCTCCCTCTTTGCTCTTCCCCTCTTCCTCTTTCTTCTCTTCTTTTTTATCTTTTTCTTTTTTTTCTTTTTTGCTGGCTTTTTCCACCAGATATGCCAGCCAGCCGCCTTTCTTTTCCGGCATGGCAAAGCTCTTCACACTGTCGATCAGAGTTACCGAACCAGCGGCTAGTTGTATCAGGCCCAACTTCCTGATGGTATCGTCTTTCTTTTTCTTGTCCTTCTCGGCCTCTTTTACCTCTTCCTGAGAGGGAGAGATCAAAAAAACTATCCTGCTTTCATCATAACTGAAACGCGGCCGCGCCGCCCGTTCGGCTTCGGTCCCCTCGCCGGTATATCCAATGCCATGACTGTAGTCGGTACCGCTGCCTGGATTGTACACGACGATACGGCCGTCTCCGTCCTGGGGCACTTCCAGATAGAGCACCCAGTTGCCCCGGGGAGAAATGGTCTGACTGCTGATGGATTTCCAGGAATCATAGACATCATGGGTTAAAGGACGTTTGCCGGTCTGAGCCGCAAGCTGCAGCACTGCAAACAGCATAACACCAATAAAGGCGGGGATGGTTCGTCTTTTCATGGCACCTCCTGATTTGGATTTCGAAATGGCAGGTCTATTTTAAAATAGAAAAATCCGGTCCAAATTCAAAGTGTTAAAATTTTGCCGCCATTATAGTTTTGCGTGGATAGTATACGCGCTTCTTACTTTTTAGTTGAATGTATAGCCGTCCCTTTATTACATTGACTCTGTTGATACAATCTTGTTTTACCGCTATCAAAAGAGATGAAAACAACTGATTGGATAGGAGGCCACGTGAATTTTCTCGAACTTAAAGACATCCCGACTCGTGAGATCGTTCCCGGGTACACGGCCCGTTTCGTGCACACCGATAACATGACCTTCGCCCATTGGGACATTAAAGCGGACCACCCCCTGCCCCGGCACACTCACCCCCATGAACAGGTTGCCCAGGTTCTGGAAGGACGTTTTGAAATGACCATCGAGGGCCGCACCCAAATCATGGAGCCGGGCATGGTAGCGGTGATCCCGCCGGAGGCGCCCCATTCCGGCAGGAGCCTCACCGACTGCCGCATTCTGGATGTCTTCTATCCGGTGAGACAGGAATACACCTGATTCAACGGGATTCTTTATTAAAATTAGCTTTCCCTTGTGTTTTGCCGAATATTATTCGTCAAACAGAAGATATTATTGATATTCTCATTGCTTTCCTCCGCTGTTTTTCTTACATTCTCCAAGCGAAGGAGTTGTCATGCCCGTTTCCTTGGACACCATCGATAAAAAAGTTCTCTCCCTGCTCCAGGAGCAGGGCCGGCTCAGTAACGCCCAGCTGGCCAAGGAGGTGGGGCTCTCCGCTCCCTCTATGCTGGAACGGGTACGCAAACTGGAAAAGAACGGCATCATTAAAAAATATGTGGCCCTGGTCGATCCCAAAGAGGTTGGGCAGGGGATCACCGCCTTTGTGTCCGTCTCTCTGCGTCTGCACCAGAAGGAGGAAATTGAAGCCTTTGTCGAAGAGGTCCGGCAGATCCCCGAAGTTCTGGAGTGTCATCATGTCTCCGGCGAGGCGGATTACCTGATGAAAGTGGTAAGCCGGGATATCGAACACTATGAAAAATTCCTGCTGGGTAAACTGACCCATTTCAAGGTCATCAGCAGAATCCACACATCCTTTATCCTGAAGTCTCTCAAGCAGGAAACGACTATTCCCGTTGCCTGAGTCCTTCTCTCCACTGTTTTAAAAGATCCGGGCCGCTGTTTGACGGAAGAAACTATCAATTTTAAAAATAAGGAGGAAGTATGTATTACCCTCTGCTCAGCGATGAGGACATGAAAGCCATGGATGCGCTGCAGGCTCACCACGGCGGTCCCCAAACCATCATCGACGGCATCGAGAAGATGCGGGACTTTCAGCTGCGGAAAAAACGCTGCGGGGAACTGGGCTTCGGCCGCCAGATCGAAGAGGCGGAAGCATGGGTGAAAAAATTTCCCAGCGTGCCTGATTTCGAAAAGAAGAACAACATTTCCTATAACAAGGCGTATGGAACGGCCCGCAGTCAGGTCTCGGGATTCCAGGGACCCTATGTCACCCATCACTGTATCCGGCGCATGGCGGAAGCCGCCGAGACGGCCGATTTCGTCTTCGCTCCCAGTGAGATGATTTCCGTGGTCGCCCTTACGGATCACTATGTCTACAGCGGTGAACTGCTGGCCACCCTGACCATGGCCGAGAACCTGATGAAAGCGTCCAAATTCTGCAGCACCAACCTGCTGGGAACTCCCTGGCCCGAAAGCCGTTTCAGGGAGCTGGAGGGGGTCACGGGTAAATCGTTCGAGCGGAAAAATGCCGGAGACGGCAACTCCGTGCTGCTTCTGAAAAATATGGGGACTCCCTTCGGCAATCTGGGCGGAGTGGAAGTGGCCAATGACAACCATCTGGTCTATCTGGACATCATTACCCGGGCCGCCCTGGAGACCGGCGGGAACTTCTACCTGAATCCCAGCTGGTCCTCCATCATCGCCGCCTGCTACTACTGCCGCAACCTTCCCAATCTGACCTTCAAGATCTCCATGCTCCTTTCCACCCAGAACACCATGCAGTTCCGTATGCTGCTCAACATCATGAAGTCCTATCTGCGGGAAGACGGCACCACCCCTATCTACGAGATTAACATCGGCAACGGCACCAACGCCGCCACCTTCATCCAGTGCGCCCGCGAACTGAAAGAAAGCGGCATCAAGGGAGTCAGCCTGGCGGCTCATATCTACATCAATCCTGATCTGGGTATGGCCAACTTCAACTGGACGGATAATATGTATGCCGTTCTGGAGAGCGGCACCGACATGACCTACAAGTACGAGAGCGACGGCACTGCCCGCGAGATGGACACCATGGAAGCCTATTTCCTGCCGGATGAAGAGCGCACCGCCGCGGCTGCGACCATCGGTGACGTCATCTACTATAAAAGCCTGCGCGCCACCAGGGATGGAGTGGATCTCATGAAACGCTCCATACGCACCGTTTTTGCCGACAGCTGCTATTAATCCCTGCATCCGGAAAAAAGACTGGGAGGAATTGAACATGATCGACAACTGGGAATCACACTTCTCCCTGCTCCTGGCGGGATTTGAGGGCTATTCCATCGGCAAGCAGATGGATATGCTCAAGGATCCGGGGATCATCTCACTGGCAGGCGGCCTGCCTTCTCCCGAAATGTTCCTGAAAGAGGAAGTACGCCGTTTTTCCCGTCAGCGCCTTGAGGATGATATAGAAACCATTATGCAGTATACCGGCATCCGGGGAGAGGAAGACTTTATCAAGGCCGTGATCGCTTTTCTGAAACGGGACGGTATCGAGGCCGCCGAGGAAAACATCCTCATCACCAATTCAGGACAGCACGGTCTGGATCTCACCGGCCGGCTCTTTCTCGACTCCGGCGATGTGGTCCTTTCGGACCGGCCCACCTTTGCCGGCGCCCTGGTCGCTTTCCGAATGCAGGCACCCCGTTTCGCGGGTGTGAGTTTGGATGAAAAGGGCTCCTGGGTGGAGGATTACAAAGGAATCATCGAGGCCCTGCTCTCCGAAGGAAGAAACCCCAAGTTCATCTACGTGGTGCCCGATTTTCAGAATCCCTCCGGAGTGACTATGTCCCTGGAACGCCGCAAGCGGCTGCTTGAGATCAGCAGTGAGTACTCCATCCCCATCGTGGAGGACAGCCCCTACCGGGATCTGCGTTATTACGGCGAGACCCTGCCCTCAATCTACGAGCTGGATCAAAAGGAAGGGGGCGGCCGCGTCATCGGCCTCTACACATTTTCCAAACTCTTCTGCCCCGGCTTCCGGCTGGGATTCAATCTCGGTCCGGCTCCGGTGATCTCCAAGATGCTGGATATCAAGGAAGGAAATGTGCTCAACACCCCCAAGTATAATCAGGACATGGGCACCGACTTCCTCACCAAGGTCGATCTGGACAGCTATCTGGAAAAGTGCCGCACCTACTATCGCGCCAAGCTGGAGGTCTGCCTCCGGGCCCTGGAGGCAAACTTCCCTCCCGACAGCGGCGTTACCTGGACCAAACCGGAGGGCGGTCTCTTTATCTGGGTCTCCCTCCCGGAGCGGATCAACACGGAAGAGCTGCTCTACGAGGCGGTCAAATTCAAGGTGGCCTTCGTTCCCGGTTCGGCTTTTTACGGGGACAATCCGGAAACGAATCATATGCGGCTCAACTTCTCTTATCCCTCCGCGGAGCAGTTGACCACCGGGATAGAACGGCTGGCCCAATGCATTAAAAACAAATTGTAGGGAAAGCTCCATGACAGCCATAAAATTCTACTCGACCAATCTCGAGGCCCCTCTCCTGACCTTCAGCCAGGCACTGCTGGGGGGGATAGCCCCGGACCGGGGCCTCTATATGCCGGAAGAGATCCCCTCCCTGGAGGCGGACGAGCTGGAGACATTCAGCCGTATGGAGTACCACGAGATCGCCTTCGAGATCTGCCGCCGCTTTCTCCGGGAAGAGATCGAGGATGCGGATCTGGCCGCTCTGGTCCGGGACGCCTATGATTTTCCGGTGCCTCTGGAGAAAGTGACCGGGAACAAACATGTGATGCGCCTGGATCAGGGCCCCACCGCCTCGTTCAAGGATTTCGCGGCCCGCATGATGGGCCGGCTCATGCAGTACTATCTGAAACAGGGGAAACGGGAGCTGCTCATCCTCACGGCCACTTCAGGCGACACCGGCAGCGCCATCGCCAACGCTTTTTATGGATTGGACAATATTAAGGTGCTGGTCCTCTTTCCGGAAAAGGAGGTGACGGCCCGGCAGCGCAAGCAGATGACCACCCTGGGCCGGAACATTCAGATCGCCGCCGTCAGGGGAAAATTCGACGATTGCCAGGCCCTGGTGAAACAGGCTTTCGCCGACGAAGAGCTTGCCTATCTCAACCTCTCCTCGGCAAATTCCATCAACATCGGCCGCCTGCTACCCCAGTCCATCTATTATTTCTACGCCTTTGCCAAACTGCGGGCCGGACGGAAGGATGATGCCGTTGTTTTTTCGGTTCCCTCCGGTAATTTCGGTGATATGATGGGAGGCCTTTTAGCCCGGGCCATGGGGCTGCCCGTGAAACGCTTCATCATCGCCGTTAATGAAAATGATGAATTCCCCCGCTTTCTGGACACAGGGGTCTATAAAAAGATCTCCCCTTCGCGCAACTGCCTCTCCAGCGCCATGAACGTAGGACATCCCAGCAATCTTTCCCGGGT
>CAZUMH010000066.1:0-19524 GCA_964621645.1 uncultured bacterium | reverse complement strand
GACAACAATACCAACCAGCATGTTCTTAAGGAGATGCTGGCCAGTTGGGGGATGCGAGTCGTTTGCGTGAGCAGCGGCGAGGCGGCGGAAGAACTTCTTTTAACAGAAACAGAGAAGTATGGCCTGGCCATTCTGGATGTGAACATGCCGGGGATGGATGGATTTCAGCTGGCAGAGCGGCTGCGACAGCGACCAGGGACCGAGAATCTGCCGCTGATTATGCTCTCTTCTTCTACTCGGGGAGGAGCGAAGGAACTCCTGGATACTATGAAAATCGGGGCTTATCTGACCAAGCCGGCGAGACCCTCTGATCTGTTCAATGCCGTCCTGTCGGTGTTGGGTGAGGCGGGAAGAGAAAGATTCGAAGAGGTGAAAAACAGTCATCAGGAGGGAATGATGTCCGGAGTGGATGAAGGGGTAAGCCTGCAGATTCTGATAGCGGAGGACAATGCTATCAATTGCAAACTGGCGGAATCGCTTTTGAATAAAAAGGGATTGAAATCCACCTCGGTGCATGACGGAGAGGCCGCGGTTGAGGCCTGGCGGTCGGGTAATTATGATCTGATATTGATGGATGTTCAGATGCCGGGCACCGACGGCATGGAGGCCACCCGGCGGATCCGGGAAGAGGAACAGAGCCGGGGCGGTCATATTCCCATTATCGCCATGACGGCTCACGCCATGAAGGGTGACCGGGAAAAATGTCTGGCGGGCGGGATGGATGATTATGTTTCCAAGCCCATGAAGGCGGAAGAGTTGTACGCAGCGGTGGAACGCTGCCGGGTGGCCCGGACCGCGGACATCGGTGGAGAGAGGGCCGATAATAAAGGCTCTACTGGAAAGGATAAAAACAATAAACCCGCAATTGATCTGTCCCGGGCTCTTGAGTCGGTGGACGGCGATCGGAACCTTCTGGGTGAACTGGTTGAGATGTTTGTGGAGGATATTTCGCACCAGCTAAAGGAACTTGAGCGGGAGATTGCCTCAGAGGATATGGCCAAACTGGAAATGAGCGCCCACAGTCTCAAAGGGGCCGTCGGGAATTTCGGTGCTGACGCGGCCTATGAGCTGGCGTATGAGCTGGAGGAGATCGGCCGTCAGGGTCAGACCGAAGGGGCACGTGAGGTATTCAACCGTCTGCGGTCCGAGCTGGAAAGAGTGAATAACTTTCTAATAACCAATCAGCTGGGCAAGGGAGAACTGAAGGCGTAAAACTTAATGAAAAACCAGCGGATAATACGGAAGTCAAAGAAAAAGGGAAATAATGAAGATTCTCATCGCTGAAGACGACATCGTTTCACGCAAGCTGCTGCAGGCCTCTCTGGAAAAAAGAGGATATGAAGTCGTGCCGACAACAAACGGACGTGAAGCCTGGAAGATATTGCAGCAGGATGAAGCGCCGCAGCTGGCCATACTGGACTGGATGATGCCAGAGATGGATGGTGTTGAGGTTATTAGAAAGGTGCGGGAGGAAAATCCAGAGGCTTATAAGTACCTCATCCTGCTGACAGCGAAGAGCCAGAAGGATGATATTGCCCTGGGCCTGGATACAGGAGCAGACGACTATTTGATTAAACCCTTTAATCCTAAAGAACTGCATGCCCGGGTAGAGGTGGGCAAGCGCATGGTTGATTTACATAACCAGCTGGAAGGTCACATTAAAGGGCTTCAGGAACTGGACAAACTGAAAAGTGATTTTCTTTCAATGGTCTCTCACGAACTGCGAACTCCTTTGGCTGTGATGAAGGGAGGTGTTACGCTCTGCCTCGATGAGATTCCGGGAAAGCTGAACGAAACACAGAAGGATCTCCTGCAGGATACACTGGACAACATCAATCAGCTCACTCGTCTTATTACCGATCTCCTCGATATGTCTAAAATTGAGGCCGGCAAAGTTACTTTGCACAAGGATTTCTTTGATCTTTCCGCCCTGGTCCAAAAGATTCATAAAACTTTCTCGTCCGAGGCTGAAAAGAAATCAATAACGCTTAATTTGGATTATCAGGAAAGAGAAGCTCCAGTCTATGCGGACCGGGACAAGGTCATCCAGATATTCTACAATCTGGTAAGCAACGCCATGCGCTACACCAAAGCGGGAGGCAGTGTCACCCTGACGGTCAGGGAAGAGAAGAAGGAATATATCTGCAGTGTGGTTGATACCGGTGTGGGGATATCCCGGGAAAATATGGAAAAACTCTTTTCAAAATTCGAACAGTTTGGACGCGTGGATGGGCCCGGTTACAAGGGAACGGGATTGGGATTAACCATAGCCAAGGGTTTGGTGGAGAAACACGGCGGCAGGATCTGGGCCAAATCGAAATTGGGAACAGGAACAACGTTCTTCTTCACGCTGAAAAAGATGGATAATCCCAGCATATTGGCTGTCGGTGACGAGAGGCAGGTAGTGAAGCAGGTCGAGAATTCCCTGAATCATAAAGGTTTCAATTTTATCGAGGCTTATAACGGCGAAGAAGCGTTTCTGAAGCCCAGAAGTGACCGGCCGGCGTGATAGTGCTGGACATGATGCTGCCTGGCATGAATGGCTATCAGGTTATAGAGAAACTCAAGCAGGAACCCGAGACAGGTAATATCCCAATCCTGATTATGAGTTCATCCAGTGTTGAACAAGGAAAAGGAAACCAAAAGCACATTTTACAAATTATACCAATACTGGAGAAGCCTGTTCAACCAGGGAAACTGATCAGTTCTGTTGAGACACTCTTGATTAACGGCCAGGATGCCTAAGGAGGCAAAGATGAGTCGTGATGAGGCCAAACGGATTGTTATGATCGAGGATAACAAAGCATTTCTGAAAATTATGAAGCTTCGGTTAGAAGCAGCCGGCTACCTGGTTTTTACAGCAGAGGACGGACTAGAGGGATTGAATCTGGCCAAGCGGATCGTTCCGGATCTCATCATCAGTGATCTTGTGCTTCCCAACATGGATGGTCATAAAATAAGCCGCTTACTGAAGTTTGATGAACGTTATAAGCATATTCCTGTTATCATGTTGACCTCACGGGATCTGGAGGAGGACAGTGAAACGGCCAGGGCCTGCGGTGCGGATGCCTATATTGTCAAGACTACCAGTGCTCATATTGTCATGGATGTTATTGCCAGATTGCTAAAAAGGGCGGAACAAGAAACAATACAGGCCACGGAAAGTTAAGCGGAATCATTCGAAGTGGATTGGAATACAGATATCCGCCGTGATAACTGAAAGAGGGAGAAAAGTTGCTAATAAGGAAAGAGGTACCGATGCAGGTATTGATTGCTGAAGATCACAAGATTTCCCGTAAATTGCTGGAAATAGCACTACAGAAACGGGGATTCGGGGTCGTGGTTACCCAAAACGGCAGAGAAGCCTTGGATATCCTCTGTAAAAAAGACGCACCTCAGCTGGCAATTCTGGATTGGATGATGCCCGAATTGGACGGGATTAGTGTCATCGAGAAAGTGAGACAGATAAAGAACAGCCGCTATATATATATCATCCTGCTCACAGCGAAGTGCCAGCAGGAGGAAATTGTCACCGGACTGGACGCAGGGGCTAATGATTACCTGATTAAACCATTCAATGCCAAAGAGCTGCATGCCCGGGTCCGGGTGGGATTACGCATGATCGAACTTCAGAACAGCTTAACTGAACACGTGATCAAACTGGAGAAAGCTCTCAGTCAGATAAAGAGGCTGCAGGGACTTTTACCTATTTGCTCCTACTGCAAGAGTATCCGCAACGACGAAAACTACTGGCAAGAGGTAGAAACGTATATGAGCCAAAACAGTGAAGCCCGCTTCAGTCACAGCATCTGTCCTGACTGCTATAAGAAATATGTTCAACCTCAACTGGATGCCATGAAATAGAAGAGCTGACGCACTTCCCGACAGGCATCCACAGAGAAAAAACAAGGAGCCGGCAACAGATGTTTCGATGCCGACACTTTTGATTATTCGATTTACTTGATCCAGGTCTCACATCTCCAGATAGCTGCTCAGCTCTTACTTAATAAAGATATTGAAAGAATTTTTACGCAGATACTGAATATCTTAGATTATTGTACCCCATGCACCCGCAACCATCTGCACATCCACGATGTCAATGTCGCCGTCCCCGTCCACATCGCAGATCGCCAGGTAATTGCCATCGCCGGTCTGGCTGCCCCAGCGGCCGGCCACCATCTGCACGTCCACGATATCCACGTCCCCGTCGCCGTCCAGGTCGGCCCAGAAACGCTCCGATCCTTTTGGGATGGTCACCTTGGGGGAGGCATCATACCCGCTGTTGTTGCCTTCGTTGCTCTCACTTACCTGGCCATTGGCATCCGCGATCGCACCCAGATAGTATTCGCCTTCGTCAACTCCGGTAACGGTGACGGTCCGTTCCCCGGAGGCCTTTGAACTTCCCGCGGCCAGGGTTCCCGAAACGGTCCAGCTGTCTATATAATGATCAGAACTGTTGATCTGGGTATCCGAAGAGAGATAGAATTTCAACGTGCTCTCGCCGGCAGCGGCGTCGCCCTGGTTTTTAATGGTGGTTTGATATCTGATTTCGGGACCGGTTCCGTCCAGAACGTCGATGGCCTGAATGACCAGATCGGGTTTTTGCGTCGGCGGAGCGGTTGATTGGATGGTGAAATAATTGTCACTGAGATCAGTACATCTGGTCTGTGAGGATTCACTGATCTTGATTTGATAATCATCACCATCAACCAGACCAACCGGCGGTGTATACTGATAAGTGCCGGTATTTGGAACGGAAGAATTGATCACAGATACAATGCTTCCAGCTTTCATTAATGCAAGCGACACAGATGAAATATTTCCTTCCGATGTCCATTGAATGGTATAGGGATTTCCTTTCACGCAGGTCTCCCCCCCATTCGGGGATGTGATTTGAAGATGGACCAATGAGACAGGACCACCGATGTATACATTGTTGTTCTCGAAAATCTCGGTCAATTGGTTAGTGTAATCCAGCTGCCAGATGAGATAAAATTGACCTGCCGGTGCATCTTTAGTCGATGTGTCGAGAGTACGGTGAACGGATTCCATGCGATCCAGTCCGTCCGAACGCGTCCATTCATCGAGTGTATAATCAGCGGGGTCGACATTCTGATCGGATGATAGAAGGAGGCGGTAGGAAAAGGGATCCGTAATATCATTCCACCCGTAATTACCAATCCACGCGTCCAGATGGATCTGATCCGAGGCGTAGTAATAATTGGAAACGTAATCCCATAAAAGGTCCGGTAATGCGGCTGGCACGTGTACCTGGGGATCCGTATCCACGGCGGTGTTGTTATATTCTCTGCTTTCTGCGATATAATGAAAATTATCGATATAAATGCCGAAATAGTAATCTCCCTGGGGAATGATCGTACCGTATCCATAACATTTCATCTCCATATTCACGGCATAGCTCTCACCGGGCGCGAGCGTAATACCGGAAAAAGAGGATTTATTATTGTAAAAATAATCGGTCCCGTGTGTGATAACCAGATCAGATGAGAGGTATCCTCCGATCCAGAGAAAATGCAGATCCGCGCTGATATTGCCCCGGTTCTCAAGGTTGAATGAGAAAGTCAGTTTGGTACCGTTCTGTTCAATTTGATATAGAGAGAGGTCCGTTGCGACCAGATCCGGCAGGGCCTCAATGACGACCTGAGGAGAATCGTCATAACCGCTATTGTTGGTCTCATCACCTTCGCTGATGATATTGGTGGCATCTACATAAATCCCGAGATAGTACGTACCAGTTTCAACTGCTCTGAGATCAGCCTGCTTGACACTCGATGTGTAGGTATTCATGGCAGCCAGAGTGTGGGTAAAATCATCTACGAGAATGTCGAGGCTTGGAGATATGTTGATATTCGGGGAAAGAAGAATATAAACATGGAAATCTGTTGCGGTGGCGTTGCCGAAATTGTAGATCTGATATACATAACTGATGTCCGGACCGGTTCCATCTGAAACACTGACCGCTCCGGAAAGATCGGCCATGAGCAAGGGATTCAGGTTGTTTCCCGCTTCCTGATCGATTCGTCCATCATATCCGTCTTTAATCAGTCCAACATCCGCTCTGCTTTGAACCGGATCCTGAAGCTGTTCCGCCGGTGGAGTAACCGCCACCTTTTCAGCCGAGACAATCCTGCCGTTCTCGATCCGGACCTTGAGCAGGGGAGATTCGTTGTACTGAGCCAGGCCTTGAAGAGAGTATAAGGTCATTTGTAAAACAACAGCCCCAAAGAGCAGCTTTTTCATCTTACTTATCCTCCCGGATTTACAAATTGAGGGATTACGATTTCAGTAATCTTACGGCATAATTGATTTGTTTGTCCTGCCTTATCTCATAGTCACACAAACCGGACTGGCTTTTAAATCACCGTTCCCCATGCACCCGCCACCATCTGCACATCCACGATATCGATATCCCCGTCTCCGTCCACATCGCAGATTGCCAGGTAATTGCCGTCGCCGGTCTGGCTGCCCCAGAGGCCGGCCACCATCTGCACATCCGCGATATCCACGTCCCCGTCACCGTCCAGGTCGGCCCAGAAGCGCTCCGAGGTTTCTGTGATCGTCACAAGCGGTGCATCATCGTACCCGCTGTTATTGCTCGAGATGCTCTCCGCGACCTCATCCGCTTCATCAACAACGGCGCCCAGGTAGTAGTCACCGGCTGGAACGCCGGAAACCGTTGTTGTTCTGCCGCCGGATCCCTTGGTGCTTCCCGATGCCAGTATCCCGTTGACCGGCCATGTGTCGATGATATAATCAGAGCTGTTGACGTCTGTATCGAGTGAAAGGTAGAATTTCACACTGAACTTTCCGGCGTTCGTGTTGCCCCCGTTCTTCACAGTGCACTGATAGCTGATCTCAGTCCCTGCACCATCCAGAACATCAATGGATTGCACCAGAAGATCAGGCAGGGCCTCGATGACTACCTGCGGTTTTGTATCACAATCGGTATTGTTGGTTTCATTGCTCTCATACACAGTTAGGGTAGCATCCGCATAGAGACCCAGATAGTAGGTTCCGGCAGGAACTGCCGCGATATTTACCTGCTGATTCCCCGAACTGTACAGATTCATCGAAGAGAGATAGTTGAAATGGTGGCTGGCAATCAGGTTATCGTTAGTCCTGATGGTCTCATCCGTTGACAGCAGAATAGCCACATTGAAATCATTTGCCGTCACGCCTCCTTTGTTCAGAAGGGTGTAGCTGTAAGTGAACGCAGAAGGATCGGAAATGGAAACCACTTCGATGGTGGCGACCAGATCCGGAAAGTTTGACATATCGATTTGCTGGGAATGATCATAGTTTGAATTATTGTTTTCATTAGTTTCAGATATCAGATAGGTTGCATCAATGTAAATGCCCAGATAGTAGGTGTCAGGATCGACGTTGTTGATGTGTTTCGAGTACGTCTGTGATGTATACATATTGCCGGCAGACAGCATGATATTGTAAGTTCCCAACAGAATATCTTCGGTCGGGGATATGGTTGTATTTTTGGAAAGCATAATATAGACTTGAAAAATGGATGTCGGAATATTACCATTATTTTGCAATGCGAATTGATATGAAATATCGGGACCGGTTCCGTCTATCACAGTGACGGACCCGGCCAGGTCACACCAGGGATCAACCGTGATCTGAAGCGAAGGGTCGTAATTAACATTGTTGTCCTCATTGCTCTCAGTGATGATGCCTGTGGCATCGACGATAATCCCCAGATAATAGGTTCCGGGTTCCACGAGAGCAACATCCGCTGTTTTAGATGTATAGCTGGTAGAATGCTTCCCATCAATACTGTGGATATAATCTCCAATCAGAATATCAGAAGTTAAAATGTCTGTATTCGTTGAAAGCACAATATAGACATGAAAATTGGACGCTCCCATATCGCCACCGTTGGATATTGTGTAATCGTACATGATCCCGGGACCCACGCCATCTGTAACGGTCACCGATCCGGAAAGATCCGGTGGAAGTGGAGGACCCAGGGCGTTCCCTTCACCGGGATCTGTACATGGATAATCACCGGTTTCATGTATACTGCCGCCGTACGCAGAAGCCCCGACGGATTCCGCTACAGGGATGACGGTACCGTGCCCGATTCTGACTTTCAGCAGTGGTGTTCCCGAATATTCCGCCAGAACGGGCAGACAATACCCCACGAGCGCACAGACGAACCAGCTCAATGGACGTTGTATCATAAAATGCCTCCTCTTCACGGTTTTCCGACCCGACGGTCTTTGCCGCCGTTTCCCGCGGGACCGGCCACTCGGCCGCATGACGCGGAACAGACCGCAGCATCATTTCCATGCAGAGGAAGGGATGCTGCAGCCGGTTGCCCCTTACCTATTTCATCAGGAGCAGTTTGATCATTTCTCTATGTGCGCCGGTTTCCATCCGGCAGATATACATCCCGCTGTTCATGCCGGCCGCGTTCCACTCAACCTCGTAAAATCCTGGCGCCTTGACTTCGTCTACAAGGGTCTTGATGTAGTGGCCGAGAATATCAAATATCTCCACTGTTACCCGGGCACGCTCCGGCATCTGAAAAGAAATGGTTGTATTCGGGTTGAAGGGATTGGGATAATTCTGTTTGATCAGGCAATCTTCCGGTAATACCAGCACTTTGGTCTCATCCGGGTTGACACTGGTTGCTGAATAGGAAATAATGAGGCCGTTTGAACCAACCGCCCAGCCGGATATTTCTCCAGTTCCAGTAAAGAAATCCAGATTTCGCAGATTTTCTGAAGCTGATATCTCAAGATTCCAGCTGTCGCCGTTATCTTCTGATGAGTATATTTCTTTATCGATGAGAATCCAGAATTTGTCGTTTTCATAATGGATGTCGCGGATCGTCCCTGCTACCGGAGGGGTGATTTCAGACCAGCTGCTGCCGCCATCCGTAGACCGGGCCAACCGACCAAGGTTACCCATGCCGATTAAACCGGTGGTGCCGATCGCATTGAAAGCCAACGAGTTTAAAGCCGGTTGCTCAAGAATGGCCACGCTTGTCCAGGTTGCTCCCAAGTCGCTACTGGAATAGAACCATCCAGCACCTGATACGAAGCAGATTCTGTTGTTGCCATCCCACCAGTATGCGGTCGAGCCAAAAGTATATTCACCGGACACATGGCTGGCTGGAGTGGTGTTTACGGCGCTCCAATTAAGCCCGGAATCGGTTGTTTTCATGAATAGCCAGGTATTATTTACCGCATCGCCAAGGAAATACCCTGTTGTACTGTTCTTCATAAAAATAAAATTTTGCCAATGGCTATCCGCTTCATACACTTTGTTCCAGGTACTGCCACCGTCCGTTGTCCGGTATAAACTTGAATGGGTCGCGCCGGCTGGGTATCCTGCCGCCAGGGCCTTGTTCTGATCGACGGCCCAGAGGCTCAGGAAGGTAAGGGTGCCGAGCCCGCTCGTTACATCGTACCAGTTGCTGCCCCCGTCAATCGTTCTCAGAATGATATGATACCCAACTATCCAGGCATTCTGACTACTGAGAGCGTGCACACAGGTTAGGTCCCCGTCCGTCCCGGGTTGCTGGGTGCTCCATCCTGGCGTGGCAGTGCCGCCTCCCACATCGATGCGACCGTCTGTGAGCTGATCGATAGTGAGAACGGAACCGGCGATATCCGTAACCTGAGCGCTGCTGAAGACGAGATCGGTTGATCCGCTGCCCTGGGCTGTACATACAATCCGAGCGAGAATACCGGATCCGGACGGTCCGGCCGGGGAAGTTCCCAAGGAAGCCGCTCCGTAAATTATCGAACCGGGATTGGCTGTATTGTCAATGACCGGTGTAAGCGGCAAAATGGTTCTTCCTGTACTTCCCAGGAAATCTCCCAGCAGTACCGCATCGGCATGTACAACATCGGAATCAAAGGTGATCTCAAATTCGAATGCTCCCAGTCCGGCTGCATTATCGATGCAGACATCCAGGGTACATGATTCACTTTCTGCCAGGTTTAAGGAAATTGGTTGGATCTCGACTGTCGGATTCTGCCCGAAGAGACCGTGGATCGTGATGAAGAATAATACCAATGTTATTGGTACATACTTTTTCATGGCATCCTCCTTATTTGGATATAATATTCTTAAACTCTCCTTAACAAGGGCGCGACAGTAACGTAGATTCAGTCTGACGAGCTGTCAGCCCCACGAGGATTGTTACTGTCGGTGAAGGGGCTGTTTGATAATTTCCATCAAGACAGCTATTCTGGTGGGGACGGTATAAATATAGATGTGTTGATTATTTGTAGTGTTCAGGAAATATGAAGATTTGTCATAAAGCATGTGGAGCGGAAGGAAGAATCCTTATGGCGCGACTTCCGCAATTCTAAGCAGTGGGGCCTTTTATCCGTTGACACCGGGAGAACATATAAATTTTTATTGCAAGGAAGTCCGGGAGAATATATAATCAGATGATTGGATGGGAGGGATCGACCCGATCCTCTATCGGACTTGGAGTCATCCCGGAGTTTGCTGTAATGCTAATCAGGAATGGGGAAACGGGGAGTGTTGTTGGAAACTATCAGGTTCTTCAACGTCTTGCAGTAATGATAATGATTGTTGTGGTACGAATGAATGCGATACTGCCAGCGGTAAGTGCTGTCCGTCTGGTAAGGTGTATATTAATGGGGTTTGTACAGATCCCCCATCTCCATATGACAGTAATCAAGCGCTATGTCAAAGCGAAATTGGCACAAATTCTTGGAAACCGGAAATGAGTTCATACTGGCGCTCAGGGGCTTGCTGTTGTTTAGATGATACTGATAATGAGGTTTATACTTATCGCAGATCAGGAGGCAGTATAGGCACATACAGTGGGTTGATGAACTAGATGAGATGGGCAATACTGATGGTTTTGATTCTTTTGTCTAGCTTGGCTTATGGTGCAGAAGATGTTAATACAGATGATGCAATCTGTGCACCAGGAGAATGCGCAGCTGCCCATCTATGTTGGCCTGAAGGGCCACTGGGTGCAGATACAACTGGACTTAATGCATTTATAGGTGACAGTTACGATAATGATGATGACCAAGATTGCTGTGTTAATGGAATTTTTCAGGACTGCTACTCTGGATGCACCAGTTGTTGTTCAGCTGGTGAATCATGCAATACTGCTACCAATACCTGTGAGCCTAGTTTTTGTGCCACGGCAGGAGATGGTACTTCGTGCGGTGCTTCAGGAACATGCGTTGATGGAATATGCTGTGGTGATGGAGACGGCATGACTGCTGCTAAATGTTGTACTGGTTATAATGTTGAGTGGAAGGCAGGTGCTGTTTCAGCATGCGACTCTTTTCCTGCATGCCCTGGCACGAGTAGCGGATACATTTGTACTAGTAATGCTGATGAGTGTGTGACGCCAGATGGTTCTGCTGGCTATTCGTGGTCTTCTCCTCCTGTTAGTGTTATTTGTAACATAATCAGTGGTCTCGCGTGAGGGTGGAGGGGGTTTGCCGATCATGTGATTTTTCATAGTTACACTGTTTATCGCTCCAGGAGTGAATAGAACGATATATGTCTGGATAGAGTCCGGTGAATTGTAAAAACGCCGCTATCGTTTGTTTCGATACAGGCGCTTTTTGTTCATTGATTCACTTGATATTGATCCTGTATGCCTGGAACTCAAGGAAGGTATTATTTCGCCAAATCCTGACAACAGGAGTAAATTGCATCAAAAAGAAGGGACAGATCCGCTTCCGGCACTGATGAAAAGGCCAGCCGCAGCAGATCGCCCAGGGCGATCACTCCAATATCCATCTCATTCAACAGTTTTCGCCGTACGCTTTCAGCATTCAGACGAGGCTGGAGTTTTAAACAGATAAAATACCCGGAATTACAGGGCATGGGTTTGAAATAGGGAGCATAGATCTCCTCATTTTCGGCCAGAATAGTCCGTACCCTGCGATAGCGGTTCCGGAGAATACGGTACTTTTCCTTCTTATCCTTTTCATGCTCCGGAGAGACGAGGGAGTGGTAGATCAACGCTTGGGACAGATGGGAAGCGCTGGAAATGGAAGAACGGATGGTGCCGGCGGTTTTCTCTTCCAGGGCCGTGGTAGCTTCCGGAGTAAGCGATCTGGAAGCATACGTGATGAATCCAATCCGGAAACCCCAGGCGTACTCTTCCTTGGTGGCTCCATCGATCTTGGCTGTCAGGATGTTGTCATGCAAATCCGCCAGCTTGGCAAAGAGTGATTCCCGGTAGATACCCTCTTCGTATACCAGTCCGAAATAGGCATCATCCAGGAGGACCAGAATCCTGTTTCCCTTTTCGGCGCTCTCCAGGAGAATTCGGGTTATGTCTTCCGCCTCTGTTTCGGTCAGTGTGTATCCTGTCGGATTATGGGGAAAGTTGAGCAGAACAATCTTTTTCCCATTCTCTCCGGTGAGGCATGATGCCAATCCTGCCAGATTGAATCTCTCACCGGTGAAGGGCGGATAGTGTTGAAAGGATACACCGCAATTATGCTTGAAGACAAGGGTGTAATTACCCCAGAATATTTCCGGTAATATTACCGTGTCGCCGGGATTCATAAACATCTGACCCGTCACAAAGAGACCGTGTGTCAGACCGGAAGTGACCAGCGGCAGTGATATGTCCCCTGTAAGGGAGGGATTCTTCTTTTTAATCTGTTCTTGCCAGGTCCGGCGTAATTCCGGAATTCCCTGGCTGGGAGCATAGGTGAAAGCCTCTTCCGGCGCTATGTCTAAGTGCTTTTCCACGGAAGCAAGCCGCATGGGAGAACGGTCATCGTTCATGCTCATTCCGACCGTGGCGTTGATTCTCTTGCCCTTCGCCTCTGCAGACTGGCCCAGGAGTCCTTTTTTCGGGTAAAAGATTCTTTTGCCCCGTTCCGAGAGGAGGTCAAGCAACGCGGGGTTCGTATCAGCCAGTATTTTATTCAGGTCAACGGCAAGGGGATCCAATGAGGTCATCGATCAGCTGCTCCTTTTTATCTTTCATATTGTGATAAAGCCTTGTTTGACAAGTAGTTCGGCCATGAGTATCCCCCCACCGGCCGCTCCGCGTCGGGTGTTATGAGAGAGCGCGACAAATTTCCAGCCCAGAATCGTATCAGGTCGTAGCCTTCCAACGGTAATGCTCATTCCCCTTTCGGTCTCACGATCCACCGCGGTCTGGGGGCGATCATCCCCATCGATATATCTGATAAATTTTTTCGGGGCCGAGGGCAGGTTGAGATCCGCGATGGGATTGGGATAGTTTTCCAGGCACTCTCTCAGCTCTTCGAAGGATGTTTCCTTTTCAAAGGCGACATGCACCACAGCCAGGTGTCCTTCGGATACCGGCACGCGAACGCAGGTTGTGGAAATCAATGGAAGGGCGGAAAGTTTGATCCCGTCATCCTCCAGGATCCCCCAGACTTTCAAGGGTTCGCGTTCGGATTTTTCTTCCTCCCCGGGAATATAGGGGATGACATTGTCCCGCATCTCGGGCCAGGATTCCATACTTTTACCGGCTCCTGAAACAGCCTGGTAGGTGGCGACGATCACCCGCAGCGGCGTGAATTTCTTCATTGCTTCAAGGACCGGCACATAGGATTGGATGGAACAATTCGGTTTGACGGCAATCAATCCTTTGGTCCAGTTTCTTCTCTTCCGCTGTATATCAATCAGTGCCGAATGCTGGGGATTGACTTCGGGCAGGATAATAGGCACATCCTCAGTCCAGCGATGGGCCGAATTGTTGGAAATAACCGCGGCTCCGGCAGCGGCATACTCCTCTTCCAGCCGGCGTACTTCAGGCTTGGGCATGCTGAGGGCGCTGAAGATAATGTCAGCCTCAGATGTGATTTTTTGCACGTCTTTTACCGCGTCGAGGAGGGGAAGATCAGCCAGAGAGCCCGGGATGTCAACGGCCGCGGTTCCCTTGTCCGCAAGCGCTTTTCCATAGGGTTTGCCGGCGGAAAGGCTCGAGGCCGCCAGGGAGACCAGATCGAACCAGGGATGATCGTGTAAACGAGAAACGAATACTTTCCCGACTGTGCCGGTGGCCCCGATGACCCCAACTGGTATCTTTTTCTGCATTATAAACCCCAGCCCCGGATGAATCCCAATAAGGAGTTAAATATACGAAATATTTGATGCTATGTAAAGAAAATGATGTGACATTGCCGCTGCACACTCACTGTTTTCAGGATCTTGTCGCTGATATGGGACCTGGCTTGAAAACGGTCAACTGGGGTGTTTTCGTCTAATACAACGAATCCGACACAGATAAGCATGGGAATGCTGTTTTTTATAACTTATTGTAAAACAATAGGTAAGAGAGAAAATCAAAAACATTTATAAATGGCATCTTTTTTGCCTGACTGGTCAGAGCATTTTTACATCGTCATATTTCGGTCTTAGGAGGGTATGTAAATGAAAGAGCGTCAGGCTCTCCCCAGACAGGGGAAAACATTATTTATATCGATGTGTATGCTGTTCCTGGCTACTACGGTCTGGGCGCAGCAGACGCAGTATATCATGCCTCTGGGTAACTCGATCACTTTGGGAAAGAGCAACTTCACTGATCCCACTCAGAGTGCGGCCGATCCGACCACCCACGGATACCGCGGCTTCCTTTACGAGCTCGTGCATGATGGGGTGCCGGGGTATACCCTGAACATGACCGGTCCCACCAGCGGGCCGGAAGGGGTGCTCAATTACGGTGTCTCTCCCTATAAAGGATGGTTCCAGAACGGCGCCGTTATCGATGATTTCCTGCCGGGGGGCACCAATGATGTCATCGCCAAACTAAACAGCGGTGAGTTCACCAATCTGCCAAACTACATTCTCCTCCACATCGGTACCAATGACATCGGCAATATTGGAGATTTTCAGTCACCCACTATTGTGGGGGATTATAATGTTGCCGGTACGATTATGTACAATCTGAAGCAGTTGATGGATGACCTCTTAACCTGGCAGAGCGCCGGCGGTGATACCGTCAAACAGGTATTCCTCTGTAAAATAATACCCAGAGCGCCCTATAATGAATTCCCCGGCGTCAATGCCAACATACAGGATTACAACTCAAAGATCGAACGTTTTTATGATCAGTATCTTGAGGCTACCTATCCGGGACGGGTTACCCTGGTGGATATGTACTCACTTTTCTATTCCAATCCAACGTACTATACCGCCGATACCAATCCCACAACCATAGACGACCATGTACATCCCAGCCAGGCCGGATATGAGGCGATGGCTTCCCGTTTCGCCGATCATATTCTCGATTACCTTTCTGAAGCGGTGAAGGATGAATTCCAATATACGGTAGGCGGACTGAACGGGAATAATGACTGGACAGCTTCCGCCACAGTACTTGTCCACGATGTTGCGGGTGAGACACCGGGCGGCGCCATCTATTCCAGCGGCACGGACGCGGCCTGGAACCACGCGGCCATATGGAAAAACAGTTACGGGATGAATTCAGTAACGATCCGTCTCGATCCTTCTATGAGCAACGATATAAACATAACTCAGGGTGTGGGAATTCTGGTGGGTATGGACACCACCGCCGTCTACGCTCCCAATGCCGCAGACAGACCCCACGGCTATCTGGTTTTCATTCATAAAACCGGATATGCCATGGTATATGAATGGGACGGCACCAGAGGAGCCGGGAATGAGATCGTTCAAAAGCTTGGCGAAGTTGAAACCGGATTTGGTCCTCTCTATGCCGGCGATGTTTTCAGTGTGATTTATAACAAGGAGACCAACAATAACCGGATATACGTTTCCAGAAACGGCGGCACCAATGTGCCCGTCCCCTTCAATGAGAATAATGTTCAGCTCCTGCAGACGAGCCGGAACTACTATTCCGGTATTGTCTTCCGCGGGGAAAATGAAGGAACCAGCCTGTTGGTGGATTATATTGAACTGGACAACAAACGGCTTGATCTGATCGCGCCGGACGCCATCAACCTAGACGTTCTTACCAGTGCCACCACCAACAGTACTATAACGCTGGAGTGGTATGCTGTTTCCGATGACGGCGGCACCAACGGTGACAAGCCGGCCAGCAGTTATGATCTCCGTTACAGCATGGATCCCATCAGCAGTGATGAAGATTTCGCGGAGGCCAGCATCGTGGCCAACGTGCCGCCGCCGAGCGATCCGGGCGACCTCGAGACAGTGACCATCAAGGGTCTGCTCTCGGATGTATCCTACTATTTCGCCGTAAAGGCGGTTGATGACAATGGTAATATGAGTGATTTGTCTAATTCCGTTTCGGAATCAACCACCAGCGAGCTCACCAATGAAGATAACTTTGCCTCGCTCGATGACTGGGCCTACGATCCGGACGAATACGGCATCTTGAACGGAGAGCTGGTCAACAAGCTGGATGATGCCGTGGACCGCTGGGGCGGTTTGGCCATCTATAAACGGGTAAGTAATCCCACCATCGCCAAACTGGTCTGGGGTGATCAGGTGACCAATCCCAGCGGCAGCGCCGATGAGAACGGCGGTATCATCATGATGGCTTCGGATACGACCATTTACGCCAGCGGGTATCTGATCTTTATCCGGACCGTTTACAATAAGATTTATCTCTTCGATACCTATTGGAATTACGGCACTAACAAGCGTGAACTGGTGTATCTGGATGGAACTTCCTTCACCCTGTCCCATAAACCGGCTGCCGGCGATACCATCGCCGTGGTTGTGGACGACAGCGAGCTGAATTTTACCAAGTTCGACGTCTACTCCAATGCCGACGGACAAGGCATGCGACCCTCTGCCCGCATTTCTCTTTATGACACCCGGCCTTCGGATGAGAGGCACGGCAACGGTGATAAACACTACTCCGGAATCATGCTGACCCGGTTCGCCCAGACCAGCGGCAGAAACAACGCGGTGCAGAAATTCATCGTGGCCGGTCCGCAGGCGGCCATCTCAGGCCTGACGGCTCTTTCGCCTACATCCGGTAATGAAGGACCGGTTGCCAAGGTCCTGCCTGACTCGGTACGGGTGCTGGTCAAGAATGAAAACAACCAGTTGGTGAGCGGAGTTCCGGTGTTTTTCCAGGCAACCAAAGGCGGCGGGCACGCCAGCACCGAGTACGGTCTGGACGGTATTATCCGACTGGAGGCGGAGTGGGGCAATCCCGTCTCGCCCATGGTCACCTTTGAAGACAATAATGCTTCAAACGGCGAGTACATTGCTTCCATCCAGTACGGAGGCGACGTTCGCGGAACCGCTACCTACCAGTTCTACGTTGACAGCGCCGCCACCTATTATTTCTGGGGAAGAGTAAGCAACATTTCCTATGCAATCCACCAGTATGCCATCGGTTTTGAATTGGTGGGGAAGGATCCGGCCGGTCAGGGGATCAACTGGGAAGTTCTCAAAAACGAAACCATCACCGGAGACTGGCAGTGGGATATGGTGCAGGCAAACACCAGCAGTCAGCCCCATTCTTACTATTTGGAACCTGGTGAATACACGATTATACTGAGAACGGCCCACAGGGATGTACGGGTGGATGAACTTATTATAACCCGGCGCTCTCCGGCCAATTGGCAGCCAACCGGCATTGAGACGCCGCACGCTGTCCGTACTCAGACGAATGGTGAAGCAGCGGTTACCTGGACTCTGGGCACGGTGGCGGATAAGTTGACTACCGCCGCTATCAACGAGGGCGAGAATATTCTGTCAGCCTGGACTCTGGGCGGGGAAAAACTGGACTTTTACGGCAGAGCCCTGGCGGGAGACGCCGCAAAAATCATCAAGAACGCTGATGATCTGGAGGGGTCGGCCGGCGACACGCTGGATCTTTCCGTGTCCGTTTTTGACATATATGACAATATCAAACCAGGTCAGCTGGTGTACTTCACGGTGATCCAGGGCGACGGAACCTTTTTACCGGGCCAGGGACAAGTCACAACTGGAAATAACGGGATCGCGATATCAAAGCTGAAGCTCGGCGCCGATGATTCCTGCAAAGTCAAGGCCTATTTTAATCCGGACAGCGCATCAGTGACCATAACGGCACGCGCTATTGTCGGGAATGTGGGCTCACTGAGTGCCGCACCTACCCAGCTGCCGGCCCGGCTTTATGTGAACACCAACTATGCCGATCTGCTGAAGGTCACGGTTTACGACACCAGCGGTAATCCGGTGGGAGCGGGGCTGCCGGTTCAGTTTGTGGCCCAGGACGGCCTATCCACCAAGGTTGGAGGCAGTCAGAGTATCACCGTCTGGACAAACGCCAGCGGTTTGGCCAAGACCACGCTGAATACCGGGCCGCGGGCGGGGATGGCCAAAGTCATCGCCCGCACTTCAGGACGTCAGGTGACTGTGATGCAGGATTCGGTTTTCTATCTGGGAGCCCATCTGACCAAACCTGCGGATCACCATGATCGTCAGGTTCTGAATCTCAATCAGCTGACTCCCGATCCTATCCGGGTTTTTGTGAGCGATGCCAACTGGAACGGGGTGAGGAAACATCCTGTCACTTTCCAGATCACCAAACCCGAGAGCGGCTTCACCTTTGAAGACGGCGGCACTTCCTTTATCGATACCACCGATAGCTATGGATTCGCCGAAGCCAAGGTGCGGGCGGGAAGCAGACACGGAAGCGTGAACGCCTTTGAGAATGTGGTGGTGGCCTCGGCCAGCAACGGCTTCGATCCGGTGCCGAGTCCCCAGTACTTCACCTTCTATGTGAAGTCTAATGCCTACAAGTTCAGCAAACACACTCCGGATACCACCGGAGTGATCGGTGAGATGGTCGGGCCCCTTATTGTCCGTCTCCTGCAGGCCAACGGTCAGCCGGTGGGGAAACAGTGGATCACCTTCGAACGAATGACCGGAAACGGCAGTTTCAATCCGGAGACAAAACTGGCCAAAAAGGTCGTGTTGGCGGACTCCAACGGGTACGCAGCTACCAACTACTGGCTGGGCACCTACGCCGGAGTTGATTCCAATATGCTGCGTATCTATACGGTTAATTACGATAACACCATTCAGACTTTCTATAACCTGAAGGCCCAGTCGTCCGTCGGTGATACCATGGCCGCGCTTACCCCGACTCATATTAACGGAATCGTGGGAAGCGCTCAGAATGTCCAGGTGAAAATTACCGACGCAGGCGGCAATCCCGGCAAAGGCGAGGAGGTGATCTTCCGGATCAAGTCGGGACGCAACGCCTCCGTTGGAACGAACACCGCCGATACGGTCACAGTGGTCACGGCAAACAACTCCGGGGTGGCCAGTGTGATCTGGAACCTGGGCACCGAGGCCGGGACTGATAACAACAGGCTCGAGGTATATTCTCACAACGGCATTTACGAGCTTAAGGGATCACCGCTCTATTTCACGGCTTCCACGTCACCCGGAGCGGTGAGCTACTCCAGATCGGAGATCAGTGCTACCGGACCGGTACCTGTGGGATCTGACAGTGCCAGTCAGATAACGGTCAGTCTTTACGATCCCTATGGTAATCCTGTACCTAATAAGCAGTTGCAGATCGTGGTTATCGGC
>CAZUMH010000065.1:3564-20505 GCA_964621645.1 uncultured bacterium | reverse complement strand
ATCGTGGAAGGGACAATTACCGCCACGCTCAACAGTGATCATAGCGCGGTCACTTCAGTGGACTGGTATGAGAAATATAATCTTACGGGCTCGGATTACGAGGAGATCATCTCCTTCAGCGGCAGCGATCTCGATCTGGATCCGACTTATTACGACGGTATCGCCTTTACTGTGAAAGGATCAGTGACAGCAGATCATATATCGGGCTTCACTCATACGGTGACATCCAGTGCTCTTGACTATTCTATGCAGAGTTTTGAGGGTACCACAGACAGTCGAATATACGTATGGATCAGAGAACTGTGATGATTCCGCTCAGGAATTAGTGCCCGAGCAGGTCTTAAAAAAGAAAGCAGGGGGCAAGGAGAAGTTACATATCGCTTCCTGTCCTACGTTGTCCCGGGGTCGGTGATAACATCCTTGAATGACAGACCCTGTCAGGTGGATTCCCGCTTGAAGATTGCAGGAATGACGAGCATGGCGGTGTGGTGTAAAATAATTGTCGGGATAGAATCCCGACCTACAAAACTTATACGCCCTGGATGAATATCCAGGGCGATCGGGTCTTTTCAGGTAAAATCCGACCCCTTCTCTCCTCGGTAAGAGGTAACGCTTTCCCGGGCAAAGTCTCGGTACTCCTCAAGCAGCTGCGCGGACAACTGCTGCTCTTTTAGAAACCGCTGCAGCAATATTTCTCCCAGACACCAGGCTTTCTCTTCGAAGGCGGCCCGCTCGGGACCGTCCGGCAGGTCAAGGAGGCGGCGGAACTCATCCGTGTTTCCATCATTCTGTCCCTGGAGGAACTGTTCATGGTGCCCGGCCTCGTGGAAAAGCAGAAAGAGGGCCCGGGAATAATCCGATCCCTCCGCCGGACAGAAGAGTGTGATCCCGGCCCTGCGGTTCGGCGGAAAATAGTAGGAGGTCGTCCCGCCGGTGCGAATCAGCTGAATGGAGAGGCCGGGGAAGACGTCCCAGCAGAGAAAGGCCTTGGCCCGTGCCAGTGCTTCCCATCCGGCCATCTACTCCTCCGGCGGGAGGAAGGTCTGGTAGTGCCAGTCGATGGTATCCCCGTTCACATCCAGCACCACGTATCCGGGCGGGAATCCCTCATAGGAACCGTTCCACCAGGCGCCACACACGGCACCGCCGGTGATGAAGCGGGTCCCTTTCCAGACGATCTCTTCCAGCACGTGCAGATGGCCCTGGAGCACGGCCCGTACCGGATAGTCCTGGCAGATCTTCCAGACCTGATCACTGTTGGCCACCACGTTCCCTGCCTGGTTGGCGGCCAGGGATCCCTGACTGAAGAAGACCCGGGCCGAATAGAGGGGGATGTGGGTGACGATGAAGACCGGCCGCTCCTTGCCGTTTTCCTTCAGATCGCGGGCCAGCCAGGCCAGCTGGGCCGTGTCCACCCTGCCGGTGTAGGTGCGCTGCGGCGTAATGTAGATGCTGTTGAGCAGAATAAAGTGGCAGCCGTCCCTGTTGAAGGAGAGATAGGGTTTCTCCCGTCCGAATTTTTTCAGGAAGAGACGCTCTTTCCAGTCCGGATTCGCCGTATCCACTCCGGAGGATATATACACCCCGGAAAAATCATGGTTGCCCATGGAAGTATACACAGGCATGTCAAATCCTTTGATTTCCCGCTGGTAGAGGGTGAAGAGGGAATCGGCCTTGTCCAGCGGCTGGCCCAGGGCGTCCATAATATTGTCTCCGCCGGTGATGACAAAATCGGGACGGGGCCTGAGTTTGTTCACCGAAGCGATGGCCTGGCGGAATTTTTCCACCGCGTTCCGGTCCCCGGTGAGATGGATATCGGTCATGAAAACGAACCGAAAGGAACCGGATTTGCCGCCGCAGTCGAAAGAAATTAGTGAGATGAGGATAAGTACAATCAGAACTGCCGACATCCTCCAAACGAGTTTTATGCTTTTCATTATTACCTCCTGCCTCCGGATGTGACAAAGCCCGCCCCGCGGAAGCGGAACGGGCTTATTTTCAATTTCTGACGCTGGCGCCTTAGGAAAGTTCTTTAAGCAGTTCCTTGACCAGCTCATAGAAGCGTTCCACCGACGAAATGCCGACCCTTTCATCCGGTGAATGGGGAGACTGCAGATCGGGGCCGATGGAGATCATATCCATGCCATCGTATTTTTCTCCGATGATGCCGCATTCCAAACCGGCGTGAATGGCGATCACCTCGGCTTCCTTTCCGGACACTCGTTTGTAGACATCCTTGGTTGTCTTGAGCAGGGGCGACTGCAGATTGGGGGTCCAGGCGGGATAGCCCTCCAGCTGTTTCACCGAAGCACCGGCCAGTCTGGCGCAGGCTTCAATTTTGGAACGCACCGATTCCAGGGCCGAAATAATGGAGCTGCGGGTGCTGAGATATACATTGGCCTCGTCCTTCTTGGTGCGCACGATGGCCAGATTGGTCGAGGTTTCAACCAGTCCTTTTATCTCCATGTTCATGGCGGTAATGCCGTGGGGCAGGGCCACGAGAAAGGCCAGATAGTTACGGGCGTCGTCTTCGTCGAGAGGAAGATCGCTGCTGGAAATGTCGCTTATCCCCAGAGCCGCATCGGTTTCCACGGCCTTGTATTCGAATTTAATTTCCTGGAAGAGTTTGTCCGCTTCCGCCTTGAAGGCATCCACTGACCCAGGTTCCACGGCCACGGTGGCGAAGGCTTCCCGGGGGATGGCGTTGTGCTTGCTGCCGCCTTCGATGGTGATAAGCTGGAATTTGGTTTTCAGGTCATAGAGAATGCGGGCCAGCAGCTGTACCGTATTGGCCCTGCCTTTGTCGATATCGATTCCCGAATGACCGCCCTTGTAACCGTAGAGCTTCAGCTGCAAGGTCTTTCCGGAGAGGACTCCCTTACGCGTGAGGGGCAGGCTGATATCGGTGTCTGCACCGCCGGCACAGCCGATGGAAAAGATGCCTTCCTCCTCGCTGTCCAGATTAAGCAGGATGCGCCCCTTGAGAAAATCGGGCTCCAGAGCCATGGCCCCGTTGAGACCGGTTTCTTCATCCACGGTAAAGAGCAGTTCCAGGGGACCGTGCACCGTCTCTTTATCCTCCAGAAAGGAAAGGGCTGTGGCCATGCCGATGCCGTTGTCGGCACCCAGAGTGGTGCCGTCCGCGGTGACCCAGTCGCCATTGATGACCGGCTTGACGGGATCCTTACTGAAGTCATGCTTCGTGTCCGAATTCTTTTCGCACACCATGTCCATGTGCCCCTGCAGAACCACGACAGGGGAGTTTTCCTTACCCGGTGAGGCGGGTACTTCGATGACTATGTTGCCGACCTTGTCCTGTCTGGCTGTATGGCCGGTTTTTTCTGCCAGAGACATGAGGAAAGCGGCGATTTCCTTTTCCTCTTTGGAACAGTGGGGGATCTGACAGATATCCTCGAAATACTTCCAGAGGGAAGCGGGTTTCAATCCTGAGAGTGCTGACATGCGAGCCTCCGTCTATGAATAATAAGTGAGCAACGTTCCCTGACAATATAGGGAAAAAAACGTCAATGTCAAGTCCCGCGGGAAGGATCCGTTTCTCTTCTTCCGAACTGAATAGTGAGACGCCTTTTCCCGCTTGACATTATCGGGCGATTCTGTTACCTTTTCATTCACCTATCCTGCTTTCCAAGGGAGAAGATCCTTTTATGCCCCGCAAGAAGGAAGTCGAATTCTGCGAGAATCATCCCGAGGTGGCGGCAAGTGCCGCCTGCCAGATCTGCGGCAAGAAGATATGCTATAACTGCACCATCGATCTGTTTGGGGCCAGCCTCTGCAGCGCCCGCTGCGCCGTACTGTATATTATAAAGAACCTGGCCGCCGGTCTCTTCATTCTGGCAGAATTTCTCCTGCGCACCATATTCCGGCCCTTGCGCTGGTTCCTTTCCGCCACGCCCAGGGCGGCCGTTTCCATCATTCTGGGGACCGGTCTTATCGTCTGTCTCTTTTTTATCTATCAGCTAAATCATGAATTGGGGTTGTTGCGGGAATTGGAGGCGGGAGGATCACCGGCCGCCGCGGTGGATACCGTAGGCGGGATACCACCCCGGGTGCAGAGTCCCGCGCCCGGAGGAACAGTGCTGTCCAACACTATCAGTGTGGAAGGGGAGGCCGAGGAAAATCATGTGGTGGCCCTGCTGGTAAACGGCAAGCTCCACTCGGTGCAGGTGCCGGAGAAAGGCAGATTCACGTTTTCTAATGTTAAAGTCACCAGAGGAGAGAATCTGCTGGAGGTGAGATCGATCAATCCCGAAACGGGTATCTCCTCACTGGAGAGAATGCATATCGATTACTCTCTTCCGGCAGTCAGCTATCTGGCCCGGGATTTCCAGCGAGGGTCCCTCACCCGTAAGGAAGTAGCTCTGACTTTCGATGGAGGTGGAGAAAATAACGCCGCCGCTGAAATCCTGGATATCCTAAAAGAGAAGGGTGTCCATTCGACTTTTTTCCTGACAGGGGAATTCATCCGGCGCTTTCCGGCCACGGTGCGCCGGATTACCCGGGAGGGTCACGAGGTGGGGAACCATACCTGGAATCATCCCCATCTGACCACCTATGCCGAGAACAGGCGGCAGCGGACCCTGAAAGGGATCGATGCGGTCATGATATCGAATGAACTCCAAAAGACGGCGGAGCTCTACAAGGCGGTGACCAATAGAGAAATGGCTCATCTCTGGAGGGCCCCTTACGGAGAATTTAACAGTGAGATTCTGCGCTGGGCCGCCGCGGCCGGATACCGCCATGTGGGCTGGACCGTGGGGCGGGGCTGGGAAAACACCATGGACAGTATGGACTGGGTGGCCGATACAACTTCCAGTATCTACCACAGCGCCGATGAGATCGTGGAAAAGATTATTAATTTCGGTGCCAAAGAGCCTAACGGGGCCAGCGGCGCCGTGGTTCTCATGCATCTGGGCACCAACCGCACCAATGATTTTCCCCACCGGCGCCTGGGCGATATCATCGATACATTACGGGAGAAGGGGTACCGGCTGGTAACGGTTTCGACCATGATGAGGTAAGATGAAGAAACTTTACCGTCACTGCGCCTCGCTTATATGCGCATGCTGCCTTTTCCTGCTGCCGGATTTCCTCTATCCGCAATCTCCTTTCTCAGACAACATTGATTCCCTCATCACCCTGGGTATCGATCAGACCATGCGCACTCATTTCGATTCAGCGCTGATCACCTTCAGGGAAGTCAAGCATCGCAATCCCCGGTATCCGGCGGGCTATTTCTATGAGGCCGCCGCTCTCCAGTCCCGCATGATGGACCTGGAGACCGGAAAGTGGGAAGAGGAATTCTACCGTCTGGTGGACGAGGGGATAAGCCGGGCCGACAGTCTCCTCGAATCCAATGAGACGGATGCCTGGGTTCACTTCTACCGGGGCAGTCTGCTCAGTTACAAAGGACTCTATCAGGCCAAATCCGGCAAACTTGTGGGAGGGATCGTCAGCGCCAGGAAGGGTCTGGGAAGTCTGACCCGGGCTCTGGAGCTGGATTCCACTCTGACGGAGGCGCTGCTGGGACTGGGGAGCTACAAGTACTGGTCCGGCCGTTTTTACCGGTATCTGAAATGGCTCCCCTGGATATCAGACGAGCGGGAAGAGGGAATAGCCCTGGTGCGTCAGGCCGCCCGAAGTTCCCGTTTTTCCCGCTGGGTGGCCCTGAACAGCCTGGCCTGGATCGAATGGGACCGGGGCAACCTGCCCCAGGCGCTGCGGCTCTTCACCCGGGGCCTTAAACGCTATCCGGAAAGCAGGTATTTTCTCTGGGGCCTGGCCGACACTTATTTCAAGGCGAAGAGATACACTGCCGCCGCCTCCTTTTACCAGCGCATCCTGGCATCGGTGCGTTCCGAAGCATTCAATAACCACTATAACGAGGTTGTCTGCCTGGTGAAGCTGAGCTATTGCGCGCTAAAAAACGGTGAGAATGAGACAGCATTCAAACGGGCCGACGCGGCCCTGGGACTTCCTCTGGAAAAACCCGAGAGAAAGCGGCTGCAGTCGCTGCTGAAAGAAGCGGAAGATCTGCGGCACCAGGCTCTGGAAAAACTGGGACGGATCAAAGTCATCGGGCGCGGCGGCGAGCCGTCCTGAAAAGAGTATCCCGGCTGAAACCGGGAATGGTCTGATACAAGTCCGGAAGCAGGAGAAACGCCATTTCAATCATCACCTTTGAGAACATCTTTCTTTCCTTCTCCGGCAAACCGGTGCTGCGAGATTTTACCGCCGGTGTGGAACAGGGGGAGAAAGTTGTCATCAGCGGAAAGTCGGGCGTGGGCAAATCCTCTCTTTTCAGGATGCTGCTTGGATTCATCCGTCCTGAAACGGGAGAAGTTATTTTCCAGGGTCGTTCCCTGGACCACTCCCTTATCTGGGAACTCAGACAGCGGACGGCCTATGTAAGCCAGGATTTGGACATCGGCGAAGGGCCGGTGGAGGAGATGCTGCGGCTTTTTTTCTCCTTCCGGAGCAATCGGCACCTGGAATGGGATGAAGAGGAACTGGCAGCTCATCTCGAATTCCTGGAGCTGGATCGTTCCCTTCTGACTGAGGATTACACCAGCCTTTCCGGTGGAGAAAAGCAGCGTGTCGCTATCCTGGCGGCGCTGTTGCTGCGGCGGGATATCTTTCTCCTGGACGAGGCCACCGCCTCACTTGATGGTGATTTGAAGCGTAAAGTAGCACGTTTTTTCCTCACCCATCCCCGCTGGACCGTACTGGCGATCTCACACGATGGCGCCTGGCGTACAGAAGGACAGGCGCGCCGGATAATTCTGGGGGCGCACTGATGGGACCGCAGGAAATAACCTCCCTTTCCCTGGGCGTCTGTCTACTTCTTCTGCTCATTCCACTGGGGCTGAACCGTTTTCTGCGTCTGGATCTGGCGCGTTCCATCCTGATCTCTGTACTGCGTATGATAGTGCAGCTTTTCCTCATGGGCTTCTACCTTACCCTGCTCTTCCGTCTCAATAATGAACTGGTCAACGTCGCCTGGGTCCTGGTGATGGTAGTTGCCGCCTCTTTCACCGTGATCAAGAACAGCGAGCTCTCATCCCGCCTGATGCTGGGACCCGTCTTTACCTCTCTGCTCCTTTCGGTTTTCTGCATGCTCCTCTATTTCACCGGCGCAGTCCTGCGCCTGGAGCGGGTTCTGGAGGCGAAGTATTTTGTGGTCATCGGCGGAATGTTTCTGGGCAACTCCCTGCGGGGGAATATCATCGGCCTTTCCAATTTCTATCAGGATATCAACCGCAATAAGCAGCGGTATCAGTACCGTCTGGCCGCCGGTGCCACGGTGTTCGAGGCAGCCCTGCCCCATATCAGGCGGGGGTTGAGGGCCGCTCTCAGGCCCATGATCGCCACCATGGCCACTATGGGGCTGGTATTCCTTCCCGGCATGATGACGGGACAGATTCTGGGCGGCGCTTCGCCCAATACGGCTATCGCCTATCAGATCGCCATCATGAGTTCCATCTTCGTCCTTTCCAGCGTCACGGTAATCCTTTCTATCACCTTCTCCCTGAGGCGCAGTTTTGACAGCTTCGGCAATCTCAGGGAGGATCTCTTCCGCAAAAAGCGCTGAACCATCCGGTCTTGCTCTTATCCCCGCCCTCCCGGCTCCAAGAAAGATGACGACACGATTTTCCCCTCATTCCAATGAGCAGATGATTGAAATACAGCCGGCCTTTCCTTCGGATATCTGTCCTCCTTGCAATGAAGGATGATGACGATTTTATTTTTTGACCTTTTTATCCTGAATTCGTATCATTAACAGAGATCGAGGGAAATATCGGGAGATATTCATTGGACAAAACTGAAAAAAGACTGCTGCAGGCGTGCCGGAAAGGTGATCAGAGAGCGTTCCGGGATCTTGTGGTGCGCTACCAGCCCTACGCGCTTCATCTCGCTTCCCGGCTGCTTCTCAACAAGGAAGAGGCCCGGGATGCGGTGCAGGAGAGTTTTATCCGGGTCTGGCACCATCGCGAAAAGATCGATCCGGGCCGAAATTTTTCCACCTGGTTATATCGTATTGTCACCAATATTTGCCTCGATATCCTTAAAACAGCGAAGAAAAAACGGGAGCATCTCCTGACGGCGGAGAGACCGGATTCCACAGGAGGATCGGACCCGGCGCGTGCTCAGGAAGGGGAGGAAACCAGACGTATCATCACGGAACTGTGCGAACAGCTCTCCCCCCGGCAGCGGGCCGTTTTTGTGCTGCGGGATATAGAACACCTCAGCGTGCAGGAGACCGGAAGCATGCTGAAGATGCGGGAGGGAGCGGTTAAATCCAACCTTTATCTGGCCCGTCGCGCCCTGAAGGAACTGTTGATTGAGAGAGGAATTACCCATGTTTGATAAATTGAGACACAGAGGCCACCGGCGGCTGCTCTACCTCTTTGGAGAGGGAGAGCTGACGCCCCGGGAAGCCGAAAAGAGACAGCGTCTCGAGACCTGTCCTTACTGCCGCAGTGAAGCCGCCGCTGTAAAAGAGACCCGAATGTTTCTGGAGCAAGCCGAAACATCCGATGCCCTTCCCCGGGAGGACCGCCTCCTGACCGAAGCGATTATGTCCGGGCTGAATCCATCCACACGCATCAACATTCCTGCTCCCGCCATCCCGGCCCGTCCGCTGCGCCTCGTCCTGTCGGGGCTGGTGATCTTTCTGGTCGGCTTTTTCTTCGTCCAGGAGATCGACAATGCCAGAAAGCTGCAGCAGCTGGAGAGACAGCTGTCAGAACGCGGATCCTATTTCATCACCGCCTCCACCCGTACATCCCAGGGAAGATGGAATTCATTCCTCTCCCAACTGGAGATAGGTGATAAGGTACCCCTGACGGCGGAGCTGATTAAACGATATTATAACCGGCTGCCGGCCGGATTCAAGATCTTTCCTTCTATCCATCCAGGGAGTGCGAAGCCGTCACGACGCCATATGATACAGTAGATACTATACTAAGGGAGGTTGCCATGAAGATAAAATCAATCCATGTTTTCACCATGATTCTCACGGTTATGGTGGTTCTGTTCTCTTCCTGCAAGATCATTTCCACCAGGACCACGATACATCCGGACGGTTCCCTGGTGCGTTCTATCAGCGTTCAGGGTGATTCCAGCTCCATCCGGGACACGGTCTACCCTCTGCCCGGGGAGGAGGGCTGGACGGTCAGCACCGGAAGGGACACCGCGTCGGACAAAGATTTCATCTATTCTCTGGAGCGTAATTTTCAAACGATTAAGGATCTGAATCAGGCCCTGAAGCATGCCGGCGAAGGAGAGGATAAAATCGGCATCGAGGTCCGTCTGCAGAAAAAGTTCCGCCTGTTTCAGACCTACTACCGGTATGAAGAGACCTACCGGCGTTACAGTCCCTTTGTGGAAGTATCCATCTATGATTACCTCTCCCCGGCGGAGCTGAGCATCCATTTTCAGCATGAGGACAAGAAAGATGTCGACATAGATATTTCCAAAACCTTCCGTAACGGTGAATCCGACACCCGCATTGACTCCGCCACGGTGGACGAGCGTTTCGGGGCGTGGGAGATGCGGTGCATGTTCGAGGAGTTCTTCCTTAATCTCCAGAAGCTGGCCGAGGAAAAGGGGGATGAATCTTTCAGTAAGAGACTCGATTCCCGAAAAATGGAGCTTTACAGGAGTGTCATCCAGGAGGCAGAAAAACAGGAATCCACCAATGAATCGTTCCTGAGCGCCTGCGGCCCGGTGCTTGGTCAGAGTACGGTCCGGCAGTACGAGGATGGTATTCTGGCAGCCCTTAAATCAGTGGAGAATGAGTTGGAATTCCAATCCAAGGTATCGGGAGATTCCTACCTCAACGCGGTGAAGATGCCGGGGATAATCATCGACTCCAACTGTGAGACCCTTGAGGGGAACACCGCCTCCTGGAAGGTCAGTCCGGAATATTTCATCGTGGCCGACTACACCATGTGGGCCGAATCGCGACGGGTGAATCTCTGGGCCGTGATCCTGGGCGCTGTTCTTGTCATCGGTCTTCTCTGTTTCATCTTCCTGCCCCTGCTGCGTTCTCCCGGGAGGAAAAAGGAAAATTGATCCTTCCCGGGACGCTGATGACACATCCATCGATAAAAGAGCGGGACACAGTAATGTCCCGCTCTTTTATTTACAGCCGGCCGGATTATCTTCAGGAGCCGCGTGAAACGATCTTTCTCCTGCCGTGAAGCCCTCCCGCGGGAGGATGCAGGTAGTTCACCAGATCGAGCCGCAGGATCCAGCCCAATCCCTTGAGCAGGAGAAACAGCACCGCGACAGGGATGATAATGGTCTGTAGCAGGAAGATGACGATGAGATCGACCACCCGGTCGATATAGCCGCCCACTGTGGATTTGACGCTTTCGATGCGCTTTTCCAGTGCCACCGTTTTTTCGGCGCTCTGCAGCAGGTTTTTAAAACGCTGTAAGAGAGAATTATCCTGGCCGGGATGTATCGTCGCCTTCTCATCTTCCAATCCGGCGGCGGCCGTCTCCAGCGTGGCGGAGGCCTGGGTGTATTCCGGCTGCAGAAAGAGAGAATCGATGCTGCTGGTGGCCCAGGCCGTGAGCGGCAGGGCGTAGCGCAGGATGAGCGCCAGCAGGAGGAGCCGCAGCCCCAGGGGCAGGATCTCCACATTTTTCAGGCGGGGCAGCCAGAGGGAGAGGGCCAGGGCCCAGGAGGCCGCGCCCAGCAGCAGGGTGAAACCGATCCAGGCAGTGATGGGCAGCAGGATCTTCTGTATCCCCAAGGAGGTGACGGCCACCAAAATGATCCAGGAAAAGCGTTCGATCAGGTCGTTAAGGGGATCGAGGATCTCTCCCGCCGCCAGGGTGATGCCCATACCGGCGGGGGAGAGGGAGATGTCGCTTCCCTGGATCACCGAGATCACGGCATTGATGCCCCGGACCACGCCATAGGTCACCAGAGCCCGGCCCAGAGAGGCGTTGTAGTACTTCTCCGCCCGGCGGTCCACTGTGTGCAGAAAGGTCTTGCCGATGACGATGCGATCAAAAAGCCCGCTCCAGGCCAGGATGCCAAGGGAAATCAGGAGCAGGGTCACGATTATCTTCCTGGGCATGCAGCACCTCCATTTCCCAGTCCAGTAATTTTCTTTTTAAGGACAGACCGCCTCCGAATCCGACCAGAGAACCATCGCTCCCCACCACCCGGTGGCAGGGGATGATCAGGGGTACGGGATTAGCATGGTTTGCTCCTCCCACGGCCCGGGCGGCTCCGGGACGTCCCAGGCGGCGGGCCAGGGAGCCGTAGCTCTCCGTTTTGCCGAAGGGGATTGAGCGCACCAGCTCCAGCACCCGGCTCCGGAAAGGAGTCAGATTCAGATCCAGAGCGAGGCGGAACTCCCGCCTGGAGCCGGCGAAGTATTCCAGTATCTGGGCCGCGGCCCCGGCGATGGCGGCGGTGTCCTCTTTTAGTTCCCAATCCGGGAATTCCCGCTCCAGTATCTTGAGCGTATCTCCGGGAAAGGGGAAGTACAGGCGTACCACTCCCCGGGAGGAACAGGCCAGCAGCATTCCGCCTATGGGAGTGTCGAGAAGACTGTATAAGATCGTCTCCATTCTATCTCCGTTATCAGAGGGAGGTATTGCTGGAATATAGGGCGGCCCGGGTAGAGACGCAAGTAAAATTCCATCGTGTCAGTGAGTATGAGGGAAACGGTGTAACGGTCTTCGTCCTGAATAAAGTAACTTTACCCGTCCCACCGCAGCAGGGCCACGCTTTCGATATGGGCCGTGTGAGGAAACATGTCCACCGGCTGCAGAGCGGTGAGGGCGTATCCGGAGCCGCGCAGGATCTGCAGGTCGCGGGCCAGGATGGAGGGATTGCAGGAAACGTAGATGAGGCGGGGTGCCTGCAGCGTCACCAGATCGGTCACGGTTTTGGGATGGGTGCCGCCCCGGGGCGGGTCGAGAATCACCAGATCCGGCGAGCCGAATTTCCCGGCCAGCTCGTCCTTTTCGCGGATGGCGTCTTTCATGTCCGCCTGAATGAATTCGATATTTTCCAATCTGTTGATGGCGGCGTTACGGCGGGCGTCACGCACCGCAGACTCAATCACTTCGATGCCCAGCACCCGGCGGGCCCGGCCTGCCAGGAAGATACCGATGGCCCCGGTGCCGCAGTAAAGGTCGTAGACGGTTTCCCGGCCGCTGAGTCCCGCCAGCCGGGCGATGGAGTTAAAGAGAGTCTCGGTCTGACGGGTATTGGTCTGGAAAAAGGCGTCCGGAGATATCTGAAAGATACACTCTCCGATCTTTTCCCTGATAATTCCCGGACCGAAGATAATTCTGCTGCGTTCGCTAAAGGCGGCCTGAGCCAAGCGATCGCTGATGCTGTGCACAAAGGTGGTAATACCGGGTATCCGGGCCGAAAGCCGTTCCGCTATCAGGTCCACTTCCTGGTCACCCCGGGATCCTTCCTGTCCGGAGGTAACCAGGTTAACCATAAAGTCTCCGCTGCCGGAGCCTTCCCGCAGCACCAGGAAGCGAAAGAAACCCTGGTGCCAGCGCAGATTGTAAGGGGAGAGACCGGAATTCAGGGAGAGCTCCCGTACTGCCGTCAGTACCTGATCGGCCAAATTCGACTGGAGACGGCAGGAATCGATTTCCAGCACCTTGTCGAAACGGCGGGGCACATGCAATCCCAGGACCATTTCGGGGCGCGGTTCCTGATCTCCCGGGAGGAGCCAGGGATTATCCGAGAAGGTGAATTCCATTTTATTGCGGTAGCGGTAGAGAGCGAGCGCGGGCAGGGATGGTTCCATAGGGATATCCTTCACCCCACCAAGGCGTGAGACGAGATCCACAACCTGGTTCGTCTTGGCCTCCAGCTGTTTTTCGTAGACGAGATGCTGCAGCTTGCAGCCGCCGCAGACACCGAAGTGAGGACAGGCCGGTTCCGTCCAGTGCTCAGATTCCTCCACCACCTCCCGCAGGAAGGCTTCGCCGTAGCTCTTACACCGCCGGCTGACCTGGGCCAGTACTGTCTGTCCCGGGATGGCCCGTTCCACGAACCAGACGAAATCTTCCCGGCGGGCCAGTCCCCTGCCCCCGTAAGCCAGATCATCGATGTGCAAGCGGATAATATCGCCTTTGCGAGGGAGTGTTTCCGTCATCTAGTGGTTCTCCGCGTCCGCTTTTCCGACTTTCCGTACAATGCGGGGCTGGAAGAAAATTCCCCGGCCCGCCAGCCGGTCAAACAGCGCCAGAATAAGTTCGGCCAGTACGAAACAAATAAAAAAGGCGGTGAGGCCCAGTCCGCTTCTGCCGCTCCAGGCATAGACAAGTTCATAGGCTATGAAAGAGAGGATCAGAGGGAAAATAAAAACCAGGAAGGCGGCGGTGATGCGGCTGCGTGGACTCGTTTCAATCTCTACCAGGTCACCGCGCTTCAGGTCCAGAACACCGAATGGGAGTTCCAGTTTGCGGGTATCGGATCCGCTGGTGGTGCAGACACCGTTCAGGGCGCAGTTTTTACAGCCGCCGCCGGCAGTGAGCTCTAGCACCGCTTTCCCTTCCTTAACATCACAAATATATCCGGTTTCTCTCATAATGGTGTCCTTATTATTTAGATAATCGTTCCGACTCGCCGGATTGGGTCTCCCGCATCTTGGCATAGAGGACAAAGAGATAGAGGGAGCTGAACCAGGAAACGAGAAAGCCGATAAAGCCGTCCCGAAAGCCATTTTTAATGATGTACATACGATAAAAGCGGGAAAGAGAATGCAGGACAGGATCATACCAATGGGTCTTTTTTCCGGCAATTCGGGCCAGCTTGTCCTGCACCTCCAGGGAAGTGTAGCGGTTCATCTTGGCAAGGTACTCTTCGATACTGGCATAGGAATAGTGCAGAAGAAATCCCTCCAGTTCCCCGGCCTCTCCTTCCAGATCGAACCCTTCATGAATACGCACCGAGGGCAGACTGACGGCATCCCGGCGGAAGAGACGGAGAATCTTGTCCGGATACCAGCCGCAGGAACGCACCGGATGTCCCAGAAAGTGGTTGAGCCGGTTGACGAGGTATCCGTTCCGGTCCGGCGCGGTCAGTATCTTACGGATGTTTTCCGCCAGTTCCGTCGATATCCTTTCGTCAGCGTCTACCGAGAGTATCCATTCATGGGAAGCATTCTCGAGCGCGAAGCGCCGCTGCTCCACGTACCCCGGCCAGGGGTTGATCAGCACCCGGGCTCCGGCAGCGCGGGCCGCTTCCACGGTTCCATCTCTGCTGCCGCCGTCGATGACCAGCACCTCAGCGGCAAAAGAGAGGCTGTGGATACACGCGGTGATCTTTTCCGCCTCGTCCTGCGCGATGATCACCGCCGAGATGGGGAGGGATGGGCTCTTCATCTTTTTTCTTTACTCAGCAGTTTTTCCAGCCCCGCCAGGACCGCATCCACTTTGATAGAGGCGGTTTTCCCGTTCTCCGCGCGCAGGGCCAGGAAGGAATCGCCCAGCGGTTTCCAATGATCCGGATCGGTGGGGCCGAAGGCGGCAACCAGGGGAGTGCCCACCGCGGCACAGAGGTGCATGACCCCGGTGTCGTTGCAGACGGCCGCCCGGCAGAGAGAAAAATGAATGGCCTGGTTGCGCAGAGAGGTCGGCGGAATAAAGGTTATCCGTCCTTCCGGAGACAAAGCCCGGAATTCTCGGGCCAGACGCTTTTCCCGGGGACCCCAGAATATGGCCAGGCGCAGATCCTTTTTCCGCTCCAGTCTCACTGCCAGTTCGGCGAATTTTTCCAGGGGCCAGCGGTTTTCGATCTTGTTGGCGCCGATATGGAGACCGATTACGAGGCCGGGTGAGGAATAAAGATCGGGATACAGACGGTGTATACATTCTTTTTCCTCAGCGGTAATGTGGATCTCCTCCTGCAGGCTGGATACGGGAAATCCCAGATATTCGACGATCTCGCAGTTGCGCGGGCTTTGGTGTTTCCCGGGTTCTCCCTCAGGAGCGATAAGATTATAAAAGAAATTTCTCTGACAGCCCGGAAAGGTCTTGCGGGCGCTGCCAAGGGTGTAACTCGCCCCGGAGAAGTAGGCCAGGAGATCACTGGTCAGGGAATGGCTCTCGGAACTGAGCACCACGGTCATGTCCCATTTATGATAGAGGCGGCGGGCAAAATCGGCCAGTCGCCGGGGAGTCCATCGCAGCCCGTTCTCGTAAAAGACAAGCAGTTCGTCCACGGCCGGATTGCTAATGACCACATCGGCGGCATAACTGCGGGCCACCATACCGATGTGTACCCCCGGAAGAGCCCGGCGCAATGCGGTCCAGGCCGGAGATGAGAGGAGAAAATCTCCCAGCTGATCCTGCTGCCGCACGATGAGGAGGCGCCGGACCCGCTTCCAGTTGATCTGGCGGGGTGTAATAAGCGGGCGGGTCAGCAGCCGTTCCAGATAGCGCAGACCGGTACGTTTACCGTATTGATCGATACGGTTCCAGATTGACACTACTCCTCCCTCGATAAAAAGCGCAGGCAAGATACGAAAAAGGCCCGGGAATTTCAATCACTTCTTACCGGGCCTTCTCTAAAACCAGCAGATGATAGGATCAGTTTTGTTCACTCATCTCCCGCAGGAGCTCCAGTACTTCAGCCTGATCCCTGAGAAAGTAATCGGCCTTGGTCATGCCGATCCCAACCTTTATTTTAAACGCTTTGCCCGGCAGCTCTTCGAAGATGTACTCATCGGTGAAGTCGTCACCCACGGCAAAAATGAATTCCCAGGATCCCTCGGAACTCCAGTAATAGACGGCCCGTCCCTTGTTGATCTCACTTCGTTTCACCTCCAATACCATATTCCCCGTCATGACATGCAGGTTGAGATTGGCGGTTAAATGGAGCAGTTCCGTTTTTAATTCCCTCGCCCTGAGGGTTCCCATACCCAGGTCCGCTTTGCGGTAGTGCCAGACCAGAGAGTGAGATTTTTCCTCGATGAAAGAACCCGGGGTGCGATCAACGAAAAGTCTCATGATGGGCCTGATGACTTCCTTCCATTCGTTCCCTATGTGCTCCAGCATGTGCCAGTCGTCCTTCCGGTTCTTAATCCAGAGCCCATGCTCAGCGGAAAGATTTATGTTGAGATGGCCGAACCATTTATCCAGGGTTTCCTTGTCCCGCCCGCTGACGATTACCAACTCGTTTTTATTATCCCGGATAAGCTTGTTCAGGGTCTTAAATATCTCCTTACCCGGTTTAGCCTGCGATGGGTCCTTTTGGAAGGGAACCAGGGTGCCGTCGTAATCGAGAATGATGAGACGGCGACCGGCCCGCTTATAGGAATCGAGAATTTTCTTCCTGTTCTCGTCACTGACGTGTCTGGTCTTGATTTGTGCCTGTTCGGATTTGCAGAGCGAGAGGCGCTGGATGAAATCCTCGGCCCAGGTAAAAATGGTATAACGGCTGATACGTTCCTGCATCAATGAAAATCTTTCCTTCTGTTCGGCAACGGACATTTCCAGAGCCTGTTTCAGTTTTGCCGCGATTTCTTCCCTGTTATTCGGATTAACAATCAGGGCTTCACCCAATTCACTGGTAGCGCCGGCCATTTCACTGAAAATCAGTACTCCTTTCCCATCTTTTTTACTGGCGATGTACTCCTTGGCGACCAGGTTCATGCCGTCCCGTAACGGAGTGAGCAGCGCTACATCAGAGAGGCTGTAGAGGGTGACCAGCCTGTTAAAATCAAAGGAACGATAGTAGTATTGAATAGGCGTCCAGCCCAGAGTGGAGTGCTTCCCGTTAATGTATCCTACCAGTTCGTCAACCTCTTTTTTCAAATTATGGTAGGTAGGCACACTGGTGCGGGAGGGGACCGCCACCATGACCAGAATCACTTTTTCATGGTACCGCGGGTAGTGATCCAGAAAGTAATCGAACGCTTTAAGG
>CAZUMH010000065.1:0-3554 GCA_964621645.1 uncultured bacterium | reverse complement strand
TTAAGGCGCTCCGGGATGCCTTTGGTGTAATCCAGTCTGTCAACCGAGAGGATTATTTTTGTCTTTCCCTCACCGGAGCGGGGCTGGAGTTCCTCGAAAAGGTTCTTATCCAGCGGGGCGGTGTGATATTTCTGGTAATCGATGCCCATGGGGAAGGCGTCCACCCGCAGCATCCGGTTGCCGAAAGTGATCTTGCCCATGGAATATTCCAATCCCAAAATACGCTGGATGCTGCTGATGAAATGACGGAGGTATCCATAGGTATGAAAACCGATGAGGTCGGACCCCAATATCCCTTCCAATATCTCTCCGCGCCAGGGCAGCAGACGAAAGAGCTCGTAGGAAGGAAAGGGGATATGCAGGAAGAATCCTATCTGAGCCTTGGGAAGATGACGGCGCAACAGGCCGGGCAGAAGGAAGAGATGGTAATCGTGGATCCAGATGGTATCGTCCGGTTCGGCGATCTGCAGCACTGTTTCACAGAAGAGTCTGTTGACTTTCTGGTAGGACTTCCATGTCGTCAAGTCATATTCGGTGAGGTGGGGGAAGTAATGAAAAAGAGGCCAGATCGTTCTGTTGCAGAATCCCGAGTAAAAAGCGCGGATATCCTTTCTCCCCAGATAGAGAGGGAAACAGTCATATTTACGTTGCAGCAGTGATGAAAGGTGGATTTTTTCGGAAGAGGAAACCGTCTCATGAGACAATCCGCACCAGCCGAGCCAGAGGCCCTTGTCATTACGGTAGATGGACGAAAGTCCCGTGGCGACCCCTCCGACACTTTCTTTCACGGCGAAACGGCTGTTCTTCTTTTCCACCGTAAGCGGCAGACGGTTCGATACAAGGAGCATACGGCCCATATCCAGGTCCTCCTGTTATTGCTATAATATATTAAGAAAATTACAATTATGCAAGTTCAATCCAGATAAAGCAAAAAGTGTGTCACGGTCCCCGCGGAATCTTTCCCTTCCGACAGGGAACATCTGTGTCCCGGTCGTGATTGTTCTCCCCGCGGTTGGAAGATGATTCCAGTACATCTTGCCTCTACGGGTATTCAGCGAATTGTCGGGAACCGGGAGAGATTAGGCCTTGCATTTTTCTCTTTATTCTCCTATTTTAATTTTGCTTTCAGAGCAGAACATCCTGAATCGGGAGAATTTCATGGAAGAAAAAATTACCGCCATCATCACGGATCGTTTTTTTCACAAACTCAGCGAAAACCTTAGCGTCGATGTGGCCATCGTGGGGGCAGGGCCTTCAGGACTGGTCGCCGCGAAGTATTTAGCCGACAAGGGAGTAAAGACAGCGGTTTTCGAACGGAAACTGGCACCGGGCGGAGGCGTCTGGGGCGGAGGGATGCTGTTTAACGAGGTGGTAGTACAGGAGGATGCCCTCGATATTATGAAGGACTTTTCCATCCGCTTTCGAGATGCCGGGGAGGGGTACTATTCAGCCGATTCGGTGGAGATGGCCAGCGCTCTCATTGTGGGAGCTTTACGTGCAGGCGCGGTCATTTTCAATGCCGTGAGCGTGGAAGATATCGTGTTTAAAAATAAGAAAGTGTGCGGTGTGGTTATCAACTGGACGCCGGTGGAGCGCCTGCAGATGCACGTGGATCCACTCATCGTTACATCCCGGGCAGTACTGGATGGTACCGGCCATCCCAGCGAGATAACGGCTCTGGCGGCGCGTAAGGCCGGTGTGACCCTTCAGACACCGGACGGAGGCATTATGGGAGAACGCCCCATGTGGATGGAGAAGGGAGAAGAGGCGACGATGGAAAACACCAAACGGCTCTACCCGGGCCTCTATGCCTCCGGTATGGCGGCCAACAACGCCGGCGGGGGATTCCGGATGGGGCCGATCTTCGGCGGCATGCTTAAGAGCGGCAGGAAAATCGCGGAAATCATCCAGCGGGATTTGCATGAATAGGGTTTTCGGACTTTACGTCGTTCTGACGGATCCACCGGCGGGTTACCATACCTGTGCCGAAGCGGCTGTGGCGGAAGAAGTCGCTTTTCTGCAGCTGAGGATGAAAGATGTATCATGTGATGAGTTTATCCGGACGGCACAGGACCTGCGATCAATTACCAAGGGCAGCAAGACTCTGTTCATTGTCAACGATGATGTCCAGGTGGCCATGGCGGTTGACGCTGACGGTCTGCATTTGGGACAGGAGGATATGACGCCGGTAGAGGCCGGGCGGATCTGGGGCGACGAGTCCAAAATCATCGGATATTCCACCCATAGCCCGGAGCAGGCGGCAGCGGCCAAGGATGAGAGGCCCCATTATATTGGTGTCGGACCGGTCTTCCCCACGCCAACCAAAAAAGAGCCGGACCCTGATCTGGGGCTGGAAATGATGGGGAGGATTATTCGTGGAACGACACTGCCCGCGGTAGCCATCGGCGGGATTAATAAAGATAATCTAACCAGGGTACTCGATGCCGGCGCGATTAATTTCGCCTGCGTGAGACCGGTAACCCAATCCCGCAATCCCAGGGGAGAAATTCGAATGCTCATGGATATCTGGCAGGAATGGCGTGAAAAAAATCTCTGAAAAGGATCTCTGCCGGGGAGAATGGCTCACCCTGGTGCAATCCACCTACCTGGGAAAAGACGGGACTGCCTATAATTGGGAAAGCATTCGCCGCAGCGGCTGTAACGGTGTCGTGGTGATCATCGCCCGCTTGCAGCCTTCGGGGCGTTACATTCTGATAAAACAGTTTCGACCGGCCGTGGAAGGATGGGTACTGGAGTTTCCGGCCGGATTGCTGGAGAAGAATGATGCAGCCGGCCAGGCCAGACAGGAACTGCTGGAGGAGACCGGCTATACCGGTTCTGTTATCATGATAGGACCGCCGCTGCAGGTGAATCCCGCTACTATGGATCTAGAGGTCAGGCTGGTTATTATGGAAGTGGATGAGAATCTCCAGGAAAATAACAATCCTAATCCGAGACCGGAAGCGACAGAAGAGATAGAGGTGGTTCTGGCGGGAGACGATGATTTGATCCGGATTATGACGGAGCTGGCGGATAAGGGCTGCCGGATCAGCGCCAGTGTTTACTACTATTTTCTGGGCCGTTTCGGAGCTGGCATGTCAGCGGCAGGGAGCAGTGGCAAGATTTTACAGGGACAGGAGTAATACATGCACAAGATTACCCGATTCGGTATTTCCATGGACAGCGCGCTGCTGGAGAAATTCGATGACCATTTGGCACGACGCGGCTATTCCAATCGTTCCGAAGCCTTCAGGGATCTGGTTCGGGAACGGCTGCTGCGGGAGAAGTGGGAGGATGAGGAGGCGGAGACCGTGGGTACTATCACCATCATATACAATCACCATCAGCGGGAGCTTCAGGACAGTTTGACCAGCAGGCAGCACCGTGAACACAGCAAGGTTGTTTCTTCGATGCACGTCCATCTGGATCATGATTACTGCCTTGAAGTGCTGGCCGTGAAGGGGAAGGCCGGCGCCCTGCGCGCCCTGGCCGATGAGATTATCAGTTTAAAAGGCGTTAAGCACGGCAAACTGGTGATGACCGGCAGCTGTGAC
>CAZUMH010000064.1:0-20616 GCA_964621645.1 uncultured bacterium | reverse complement strand
GTGCAGTCAAAAACGGAGAGTTCAACCATTTCATTGTGGTCCAGTTGAAACTGGATTCTAGTGCTCGCATTGAAGGGATTGGGATAGTTCTGCTGAAGCTGGAAATCAACAGGAGGGTTCAAAATGAGGAGTTCGGCCTGGCCGGCAGGGTCATAGTTAAGCAATACCGAGGTGCTCCCTTGCAGTTTGCCATCCAGGCTTGAGACCTCTACCACCAGCGTATCTCCAGCCTGCCAGCCTGAAGGAAAAGAACCGCACTGAACCGTCCAGAGGGACTTATCCAAAAAACAGCCGGGAGATGAGGCGGTTAACTTTTCTGAAGGACGGGAGTGGAGATAAGCGATCATACGCAGCTGTTCTGATGATTGAGAAGTTTCCTCCCGGATGATCTCACCCCAAATCAGATGGGGAGCCTTCAATCGCCCTGAGCCGGTGTCCACTCTTGGAGCAGGCCAGGCTTTGCCCGTGCCTCCGGCAGGCCAGGTCGTTGACGCGGTGACATTGACATAGTAGGCTTGGCCTGGTTCAACCGGGAAATCGGTGAAACTCAATCCGGGCACGTACTGTTCGAATCCTTGAACATCACTCTTCCAGCGGGCCACGCTGTTGCAGTTGCTGATATCACTTTGCAGAGCACTTGCTGTTGTAATGTCTTTTTTATCCAGGGGAATTATAACTGCATTGAAATCCGTTGTGGAGGTTGTAATCAGATTGAACACGGGCGCCGCAGGACTACCGAAGACCTGGAACGATCCGTTCTGAGTCACATTGACCAGGTAAGGATGCCCTGCCTCCAGTTGAAAATTGGTTTGCGGCAGGGCCGGCACATATTGCTCGTATCCCTGGCTGGAGGCATTCCAGCGCGCCACGCTGGATGAGTGGGGCACTGCTGCCAGCAAATCAGCTGCGTTTTGCAGGCTGTTATCCGTAAGGGTCAGACAAACATCATTGAAATCTGTACCTGATGTGGTGATTAGATTGGTGTTAAGCACTCCCACGGTGTCCGACCATTCGGATTGCAGGCCGTCGGTATCCACGGCCCGGACCCGGTAGAACCTGCTCTGGGGATTGCTTCCCAGATCCAAATTACTGTCGCCATAGCTGGTATCGCTGATACCGGATATCAGGGTTGTCGATCCAGCAGGGAAAGAGTAATCAGAAGCATAACTGATTTCATAATGAGAGAGTACAATATTCTCGTCAATCACATTCTTGGTAACCGGCAGCCAGTTCAACAGGGACGAGTTGCCGTTTCTTGTCACGACCAATCCCGTCACCCTCACAGGAGGATCCTGGGGCTCTAATCCGATATCCTTGCTGATAAAAGACTCTCTTTCACCGTATCTTTTAACCCCTCCCTTCCAGGTGCTCAACTCCAGTTCAAATTCCTTGTCTGTATTTACATAGGGTGCCTGAAAGACGAGCTGATAGGTCACGGCGTCACCCAGGGGGACATTAACCTGGAAGGAGCCGCCATACTTAAATTGTCCGTCCATATAGACGGTCCAATGGACTTCAATATCGGTTCCGCTGTACTCATCATTGAAGATGACTAACCGCCGGTATATCTGCTCTCTCTCATTATAGGAGGGAGGATCAGGAAAGTTTTCATACTCATAATAATATTTATCAAAAACCGCGACGGGATTCATGGAGTTTCTCATGAAATTTATCTGCTCCCGGGTTGGCACAAACCCATAATACATCTCCTTCATGAAATCGGGATTGGGATGCCAGGTCCAGTCTATCCGGAGCGGACGCAAATCTGCGAAACCAATAATGCGTCCGGCCCGTACCGTCAGCGCCTGCTGACGTACCCGGGTTGATTCCGGAATTTCACCTCGAGTCGCTTCAAACTCCCCATAACTGGTGGGCTTTACCGGGTCGAGATAATCTGCCATATTGTACACGCTGTTTGGCGGCATGCCATTGGGGTGACCGTAAATATAGTGGTATGAAGTAATTTCTGCTCTGCCATCCAGGTCTTCTTCCGCTTCGTACATTATTGGTCGGGTGTCATCCATCGACCTGGCGGCAATCCCTACTCGTTCAGCCTGGTTAACGGTCATGTAGAGGTACTTCACCATCTCGTTTTCCGCACTCCAGATGATGATGGAGGGATGGTTCCGCATCTGTTTAATCCATCTCTTCTGCCAATCCTCGGCGTTTGCAGTATATGTTTCGGATTTGCTGACTACATTGTCCCGCCAGAAAATGGCTGACTCAGCAATGACCAGCATCCCCTTCTTATCACAGGCGTCGACCATCCACTGAGGCGCTGGTTCCTGATGCAGGCGGATGACATTGATATTCATGGCAAACATGGAATCGAGTATCGTCGACCAGATCTCAGGAGTGGGGACAAGATACTTATTGAATACCTTCTCTCCGTGGATAATGACGTTATCACCATGGAGGTTTTGTCTGATGCCATTTAAATAGAAATTGGTTCCGTTGATCCAAAATTCCCGGAATCCGAACGGTGTAGTCAATTCGTCGATGAGACTTGAATGTTCCTGCATCTGTACTGTCATAGTATACATTTGGGGATCAGCCGGTGACCAGAGGGTTGGATCCTGCCAGCTCCCCTGGACCACTATGCTCTCGGTGTCTCCCGCAGCGATTTGCAGCTGATTGCTTCCTATGTGTTTTGTAAAGACACTGCCGTCAAAGACATCTGCGCTTAGATCCACTGTATGAGAGGAAGCATCATGATTAATGACCTCGATCTCGGCGCTGATTGTTTTGTTGCGTACCGAGGTCTTAATATACACATCGTTGATATAAACAGGCTGTCTGGCGATAAGCTTTACATCCCCCGCAATCCCCAAATCCCAGTAATTTCCATAAATGCCCACCGGAGAGAGGACTCTATCCAGTACTGTCATGAATCGGCTGTCATAATAGAGAATCTCAACCCGGATCGAATCAGTAGAAGGGGCACTGACCAGACCGGTTATATCATACTCAAAGGGAACATATCCCCCTTCATTAGTTCCCAGTAATTGCCCGTTGAGATAAATATCAGATAAAAAATTTACGGCATCGAAATGAAGAAAAAGCCGTTTCCCCGCCATGGAGCTCGGAATGGTGAATGTCCTTTCATACTTCGATTCCGGTTGCCCCTCGATGATTTTCCAGGGGCCGTATTGTGTGAGGGGAAATTCTATCTGGTCCGGCAGGCTCCAGGCATAGGAACCCGGTACTACCATAGTAGTGGGCATACTTCCTTTGGGCGTTAGATTCCAGATGCCGTCAAGATCGAGTTCTTCGGATATGGCTGCAGGCGAGGTGGTCTCTTTGGTTGAGGAACGAATATTTACGGTATGCTCGGAAGCTTTTGAATTCAATTGATTTGAAGCAGCATTGGACGAGCCTGTCCCCTGCGGAGACGCCCAGATAAACAGTGTGCCGGAAAATATGAACAGCATTACTGCGATAAAGAGAAAATTTTTTCTCATCAGTTTTTTTACTCTCCCGATAATACCGGAAGAGCAACCCTCGTGCGTATGATCGACCTCTTCATGGTGGCTATAAGTTGAGGTCATTGCAGCTGCATATTTGATGCGCTCCTGGCACGCTTATCAAGAATTACATCAACCTCCTGCCAGAACTGAAGAAATATAACAAAAATTGTACCGAAAGGCAACTAAAGGAAAAAGCTTGTAGAGGGATTAATCTGTCGGCTCATCAGGGAACCGCTTCGCTCTCTGTTCATGATGACGAAGAAGCGCCCGCTGATTGAAATCAGTGCAGGGGTTGGAGAAAATCGACCGGTTGCCGGAGTGCAGTCTGATCCTGATGATTATCGCCTTCGGATATTCGCGCTCAAAAAAGGAGCATCGCTCCATTGTTAACAAGGTGGCATATTGCTTGCGATATGACCTGACAATTTATAGGAGGAAAACCGCATCTGCCTAACGCTGATGATCCCAGTCATTAACAAAATAAAAGCCGATCCACGGGCCGAACGAAAGATGTATCGCATCGTGACTCTCATGAATTTACTTATCTTTGCCGGCTCAATCTCGGCTCAAAATATGATGATAACCTGGGACGCCAATCCGGAAGCGGATCTTTCCGGATATAAAGTCTATTACGGTCCTGCTTCACGATCATATGATACTGCTGTGGACGTCGGCAGCAGCCTTGAATTCAGTTTTGATAATATAGGGGGGCCGGAAGAATTATATGTTGCCGTAACTGCTTACGACACAGCTGGAAATGAGAGTGACTTCTCCGAAGAACTGGTGATAAATATTAATCAAGCCCGCAGACAATTCACATTGGGAGACGGCTATCCCAATCCTTTCAATCCCACGGTAACGATCCCTTACACCCTCCCCACACCAATGGAAGTAGATTTGACTGTCTTCAATCTGATCGGCCGCCGGGTCCGCGCTCTGCACCAGGGCCTTCAGCAAGCAGGACACTATGCAGCCATCTGGGACGGAACAGACATTGACGGGCGGCCCGTGGCTGCCGGCACCTATTTCGTATGTCTTCGCATCGGCAGTTTTTCTCAGACCAAGAGAATCATGCTGCTGCGATAACTTATTGTTAAATAATAATGTTCTCGCCCGGCGGGCGGATGCGGCAACAGATAGAGAGTTTTATGGTCTCTGTGATTGGACAGATTCTATCACGTTATACTCCATGAGCAAATTCACGATATCGAGAATTTCCATTTTATGCTCCTGATCGATTTCGGCGCTTTCCACTATTTTTCTCACCAACATCGGCCGTACTGTCGGAAAAGGCAGACGGAACAAGAATATCTCTAGGCCTCACCAAAACCAATTACGGATTGACTTTTACTATAGGAGGTATTATATTAAATTTTAATCAATTGGAGGTATTTTATGATAGATGGTGTTGCCGTGAAAAAAATTCGGGTTATCCCCGATGAGCGGGGCCGGCTCATGGAAATACTTCGCAGTGATGACGACCTTTTTGAAAAATTCGGCCAAGTCTATATGACTACAACTTACCCGGGTGTTATCAAAGCCTGGCACTATCATCTCAAGCAGGATGACAATGTGACGGTCGTTCAGGGCATGCTGAAATTAGTGCTGTTCGACGGCCGGGAAAATTCTCCTACCCATGGAGAGGTTAACGAATTCTTCCTGGGTATCCATCAGCCGCTCCTGGTGCATATCCCCCGTAATGTCTACCACGGCTGGAAGTGCGTCAGCAGCGAGGAAGCCATCGCCGTTAACTGCGTCACCGAGCCGTATGACTATAAGAATCCGGATGAACATCGCCTCCCCTTTGACACAAATGAAATACCGTATGACTGGCAGATTAAGATGGGATAAAAACACCGCCCCGGTTGGAGTATAACGATCATTATCCGTTGATACACGAAAATGAAAATATAATAATGAGGTATGTAAGAATAGTATGAAAACCCTACTGGTAACCGGAGGCGCCGGATTTATTGGAAGCAATTTCATCCGGTATATGCTGCAGAAACATTCTGATATAACAATAGTAAATCTGGACAAACTGACCTATGCCGGCAATCTGGATAACCTGAAGGAAGTGGAGAAAGACCCTCGTTACCGCTTCGTTAAAGGAGATATCTGTGACGAATCCGTCGTGGATCCGTTAGTGAAGGAAGCCGACGTGGTACTGAATTTCGCTGCTGAAAGCCATGTGGACCGCTCTATCGGCAAACCGGATGACTTCATCCGGACCGATGTATTCGGCACTTTCGTACTTTTGGAAGCTTCCCGGCGCCACAGCGTGGAACGATTCGTGCAGATAAGCACGGACGAAGTGTATGGCAGCATCAGGGAAGGGTCATTCCGGGAGGAGGACCCTCTCATGCCATCCAGCCCCTATTCGGCCTCTAAAGCAGGCGCGGACAGACTGGCCTTTTCCTACTTCGTCACTTACGGACTTTCTGTAGTGATCCCCCGCAGCTCCAATAATTTCGGCCCCTATCAGTATCCGGAAAAACTCATCTCTCTTTTTACCACCAACGCCCTGGATGACAAGCCGCTGCCCCTCTACGGTAACGGCAGCAATGTCCGGGACTGGCTTTATGTCACGGATAACTGCGAAGGGGTGGAAGCGGTGATGGAACGGGGACGGGAAGGGGAGGTATACAACCTTGGGGCCGGCAACGAAAAAAGCAATCTGGAAATAACGGAAACGATCCTGCGTGAACTTGGCAAACCTGAATCTCTTATCACATTCGTACAGGACCGTCAGGGTCACGATCTGCGCTATTCTCTGGACACGGCCAAGATCCAACAGCTTGGGTGGCAGCCGGCCCACAGCTTCGAGGATGCCATGCGTGAAACCGTATCCTGGTACCGTGATAATCGCTGGTGGTGGGAAAAAATCAAGAGCGGAGAGTATCTCGATTACTACAAACAGCACTACAAACGGGATCTATAATTAATCCGGTGAGGAAGGAATATGGACCTGAAAGAAAAAATCGAAGCGAAACAAGCCGTTATCGGTGTGATCGGCCTGGGGTACGTGGGCCTTCCCCTGCTTATCGAGTATGTAAAAACCGGCTTCCACTGCCTGGGTTTTGATATCGACGACAGGAAAATAGAATCTTTGGAAGCGGGAAAGACCTATATCAAGCATATTCCGGACCGGGAGATCACCGCCATGAAAAAAAGCGGCCTCTTCCAGGCCACCAGTGATTTCTCCCGCCTCCCCGAAGCAGACTGTATTATCGTGGCCGTACCCACTCCTCTGGACAAGCACCAGCAGCCAGATCTCAGCTATATCGAGAATACCTCCCGGACCATTGCCACCTATCTGCGGGCCGGACAGCTGGTAGTACTGGAGAGTTCTACCTGGCCCGGCACCACCATGGAAGCCATGAAACCGCTGCTGGAAGAATCAGGCCTCACCTATGCCAAAGATTTTTACCTGGCCTTTTCTCCGGAAAGGGAGGATCCCAATAATCCGAAATACTCCACCCGTACCATCCCCAAGGTGGTCGGCGCCAATGATGAAAAAAGCCGCCGCTATGCCCTGGCCCTCTACGACCAGGTAATCGTCGAGACCGTATCGGTATCTTCCTCCCAGGCGGCAGAGGCCACCAAACTGCTGGAAAATATCTTCCGCAGTGTCAATATCGCCCTGGTCAACGAAATAAAGATGATATTGGATCGGATGGGAATCGACGTCTGGGAAGTCATCCGGGCGGCCTCAACCAAGCCCTTCGGATTCATGCCCTTTTATCCCGGACCCGGACTGGGAGGACACTGTATCCCCATAGATCCCTTCTACCTGACCTACAAAGCCAAAGAGTTCGACATGCCGACCAGATTCATCGAACTGGCCGGTGAGATAAACACTCAAATGCCCTACTGGGTCGTGCGCAAAGTGATGGATACCCTCAGCAAAGCGGGGAAACCGTTGAAGGAAGCCAGAATACTGATTCTGGGAGCGGCCTACAAGAAAGATGTGGATGACTTGCGCGAAAGTCCAACCCTGAAGCTCATCGAACTTTTCCAGGACCAGGGAGCGGTGGTTGACTACAACGATCCCCACATTCCGGTGATGCCCAAGGTGCGCCGCTATGATTACGATATGAAAAGTGTGGATTTGACCGAAAAAACCCTCTCGTCCTATGATCTGGTTTTCATCTCAACCGCACACAGTGCTTACGATTATGACTTTATCGTGAAACACAGCAGACTGGTTGTGGACACCCGCAACGCCACGGTGGATGTGAAAGAGGGACGGGAAAAAATAATCAAAGCATAAAATAAAGAGTAACAGACCCATGGAACGAATCACTCGCAGGATGACAGCCCTTATCTGGCTGGTCGGCCTGGCGTCGGCTTCAGCCCTCTTTGCACAAATACCGGATGAAGAGCAGCAGGTGCGGCAGAAGCAGAGTTCCATGCCTCAGGCCATTAATTTCTACCAGCTCCTTGACGAGAATAAAATTACCAGGGAAGAGTTCGAACTCTGGCGCAGACAACAGGAGCGGAACCTGTCGGAACGCCTCACTCAGGCCGAAGCGTTGGAAAGCGCCGTCAATCCTGAGACGTACATCGTGGGCCCGGACGATATTTTTTACTTCAATATCTGGGGCGCCCAGGAAGAACGCTTTCCGCTGGTAGTCTCTCCCGAGGGAACACTCTATATTCCTTCCGTGGGGGAGCTGGATGTGCATGGTCTCAGTCTGGCTGAGGCAAAATCTCTGGTGGACAGCTCAGCCTCAGCTGCCTACCAAAACTGTCGCGTTTCCCTTACCCTGGCAGCCCTGCGCTTCTTCCGGGTTCATGTGACCGGGGAAGTTAAGTTTCCCGGCACCATTGTAGCCCGGGCCGTGGACAGAGTCTCCGAGATGATCACGGAAGCGGGCGGCCTCACGGAACGGGCCTGGAAGGGCGGGATCGAAATCCGGCACCAGGACAGCACGGTAGACACCTTCGACCTTGCCTCCTTCGAGCGGGACGGGCTCCTGAATAAGGATATCTTCGTGAACGGAGGAGACGTTATCTATGTGCCGGCCGTCGGCGTGGGCCGGGATCTGATACAAGTGGAAGCGGACCAGGAATTCTCGGGCATTTACCGGCTGGTCGCCGGAGAAGATCTCCTCTCCTTTCTACAGCGCATCCGGGCTTTGAAAAGAAACACCGACATCTCAAAGTTGGTGGTCGCCCGCAAGGAACAGGGGGGACCCCATTATTATCGCCCCTTTGCCGACCAAACCGATTCATCGAATTTCATCCTCTCCGCCGGGGACCGGATTATTCTGCCCTCACAGTATGTCTATGTAAAAGGGGCCGTGCGCCAGCCGGGAGCCTTTCCCTATGTATTCAACCTGACCGCCAAGGACTACGCGGGCATGGCGGGCGGTGATTATCGGTCCACCTCTATTAAGGGAGTGAGTGTCTATCACGCCCGTACCGGACGCACTGAGAAGGGACCGGACGTTCTGGTGGAACCGGGAGACCATGTGCATCTTCATCTCTCCTGGAACCAGCGCTTCGGAGACTATCTGGGAATAGCTTCCACGTTGGTCTCTCTCATCCTGGCCGCCAAGGCCGCGGGATTGTTTGGCAAAGAATGATTATACCGGAAAGCAAGAGGTGCGCATCATGACACAAGAGCCCTTTGTCGGTGCCGGTCTGCTCCGCCTTCTCTATCGTGAGAAGATAAAAATTATTATTGTCGTATTTTCCGTGGCCCTGGTATCCGCCCTCTTCAGTCTGCTCATCGGTCAGTATTTCCGGGCCCGGACCACCATCATGCCACCCCTGGAAGACGACAGCATGAATAATATCGGAGCCCTGGTCAGCAATCTGCCCCTGCGGGCCCTGGGATTGGGAACCACCGCCAACAGCTCTGAGCTGTTTGTAACCATATTGCAGAGCCGGATCGTCATGGAAGCGACAGCTCTGAAATTCGACCTGCCGAAGCGTTATCATAAAAAGAACATGGAGAAGACTATCCGCGAACTGCGCCGGCACGTGGGCACCCAGATACACGACGACGGCTCTATCACACTTTTCGCAGAAGCCGGCACTCCCTGGCTGGCCGGCAAACAGGACAAAGAGGAAGCCCGTCTGCTGGCCCGGGACATGGCAAACTTCTTCATTTCACAGCTTGACAGCGTGAACAGGAGCCTTCGCAGCCAACGGGGACGCAGCACCAGACAGTTTATCGAGAAACGCTATCTGCAGAATATGAGAGATCTTCGTGACGCCGAAGAGGCCCTGAAAGATTTTCAGGAAAAACACGGCGTTCTCAGCTTGCCGGATCAGGCACGTGCCACAATCGAAGCTGCCGCTGAACTCAAAGCCCAAATGATCGCCAAGGAAGTAGAGATCGGAGTGCTGACCAGATCCTTCGGAGAGAATCATGCCCAGGTGGTGCAGGCAAAAAACGGACTAAGGATGCTGCAGCAGGAGTATGACAATCTCAGAAAACCGCTTGCCACCGGAAAGGAAGCGGGAAAAACCAGGGAAAGCGATGTCTTTATACAGCTTGACGACATGTCCGAACTTGGAATCCAGTACGCCCGCCTCTTTCGGGAGATCACCCTTCAGGAAACTCTGCTGGAATTCCTTTTACCTCAATACGAACAGGCGAAAATAGAAGAAGCAAAAAACACCCCTTCCCTCCAGGTGCTGGATCCGGCGGTAAAGCCAATCCGCAAACACCGGCCGAAACGGGCCATGATTGTGATCTTCTACTCATTTCTTGCCTTGATAGGTTCCTCTCTGTATTTCTATTATAGAGATGACTGGAAGCGGATCTACCATACTATAAAACAAAGCCCTGAGGCATGAAGGACGAAAAATCGATAACCGGCACTCTTCTTTTCAAAAACACCCTTCTGAACATTGCCGGAATTTCCCTTCCCCTTTTTATCGGCCTCCTGGCCGTCCGTTTCACCCTCCGGGGTCTGGGCGAGCAGGCATTCGGCATTCTATCCCTTCTCTGGGTATTTCTGAGCAATTTCGCCCTTTTGGATTTCGGCCTCTCAAGAGCTGCCACCAAGTTTGCGGCCGAGGCGATCCACCAAGCCGACAAAGCCAAACTGTCCCGACTGGCCAGCACCGGCCTCATCTCAAGCTTCTTCCTCGGCGGTCTGGGCGGGATTATTCTGGCTCTGATCACTCCCGTTCTGACTGTACATCTTCTTACCATCCCTCCCGACCTGATCCCTGCCACTAAAAAAGCCTTTCTGTTTATCGCAATGGGATTACCGGTTCTCCTGGCAACCATTAATATTAAAGGGATGCTCAGCGCGGCCCAGCGCTTCGATCTGGTTAATGCCGTGCAAATTCCCATGAACAGCCTGGGATTTCTCATCCCCGCCCTGTCGCTTTTCCTGAAACTCGACATCTCCCAGATCATCCTCTTCATCATGGTAACCCGTCTGGCCGGCTGTATCGCTTACCTGGTCATCTGCCGCCGTGTCCTGCTTGCCGGCCGGGGATTCGGACCGCTGGACGGGAAAGCGCTAAAACAGCTCTTGTCCTATGGAGGATGGGTCACCGTTTCCGGAATAATTAGTCCCCTTCTGGTCTACCTGGACCGTTTTCTGGTTGGTTCGCTTCTCAGCATTACCCTGCTCACCTATTATACCATCCCCATAGAAACCATAACCCGGCTGCGCATATTCCCCACGGCCCTGATGACCACTCTCTTCCCGGAATTCAGCAAGCCGGATCAGACAGGAAGGCCCGAATATCACGCCGTTCTTTTCAGCAAATCCCTGCGGTTTACACTGCTCGCCATGGGATTCCTTGGGATCAGTCTGCATCTCTTCTCCAGTGAGATCCTGACTCTCTGGATCGGGAAAGACACAGCCCTAGTGAGCTCCCCCCTCTTTCGAATCCTGGCCCTGACGGCAATCTTCAACTTCGCGGCCCTGGTGCCCTTTACCTATCTGCAGGGGATAGGCAGGCCCGATCTGCCCGCAAAGTTCCATCTGGGTGAAATCGTTTTCTATCCGATCCTTCTCTGGATCGGTCTCACGCGGGCAGGACTCACCGGCGCAGCGCTAGTATGGTCCGTACGTGTTATCGCGGACGCAATCCTTCTTTTCAGCGCCGCGTTCACTGTGGAGCCCAGCCTGATCCGGACGCTGAAGCGCGACGGCATCCTGCCAATCCTGGCCGGACTGCTGCTGCTGGCCCTGGCCGCTTTCCTCACCGGCCGTCTGGCGGAAGGAGCGTTACAAAAGGGTATTATCTGGCTGGCCGTAACGGCTCTCTACCTCACGCTGGTATGGCGCCGGATGTTGGGAGAAGAGGATAGAAGAATGCTGCTTACATTCTTTTCCAGGAGGCGCCTCGGCCATGCCTGAGATGAAGGGAACAGATCCCGGCCGCGAGCTTCTCATCGTCATTCTCAACTGGAACGGCTGGAAGGACACCCTGGAATGCCTCTCCTCACTGATGATGAATTCCTGGCAAAATTTCACCGTGATGATTGTCGACAACGGTTCCCAGGATGGCTCCATCCAGCGCATCATCGACTGGAGCAGGGGGAAGACAAGTATTGCTGTAGGTCCGGCCCTCTGGAAGGCCCGAGAGTTCTCCATCCCCCTGACTACAGTGAGCCTTTCAGACTTGCAAGAGGACCGTCGGTCTCTCCATCCTTCCGAACGGCCCGGTATCCTTCTCGTTCAAAACAAGGAGAACGTTGGATTCGCCCGCGGTGCCAACATTGGGATACAGTACGGACTCGAACAGGGATTTACCTACTGCCTGCTGCTGAACAATGACACGACCCTCTCTCCGGGATGCCTGCAGTATCTGCTTGCCGAATCGGCAATGCATCCCGAATACGCCGCCTGGGCGCCGGCAATATATTATTATGATAATCCGGATGTGCTCTGGATGTACGGCGGCTCCCTGACGCTGACGGGCCGTCGCAAACTCGATCTTACCGGTAAAACCCGCCATTCAATAAATAAAAGCCCCCGACGCATATCGTTCATCTCCGGGTGCGCGCTCATGGCCCGGACTGATATATTCTCGAGCCACGGTCTGCTCTCAGAGCGATTTTTCTTCGGGGAGGAAGATTATGAATTCAGTAAACGGATGAAGAAAGCCGGCATCGCCCTTGCCGTCACAGCAAAGGCGGTGCTGTATCATAAGGTGGGGATGACCAACCGCCGCCTCTTCGGTCCAAACAACTTGTCTTATATGTTTATCGGATATCTGAATCGGTTTATCCATCATAAAACCTATTTCCCACACCGTTTACTCTGGAAAGCATGGAGATCCCTCTGTCTTATCTATATAATGCCGAAACTTATTCTTTGGCATAAGCTCCCCCTGACAACGGCAAGGGAGTTTCTCCACACGCTCATCCTCTTTTCGAACAGGTATGATACAGTAGACAGCGAACTGGTGCGGCAGGCAGGAAAGCTATTCTCATGAACGTAAGCTTGCTGGAAAATTACCTTAGCGTCCTTTTGATCTTCGGCGTGCTGATTCCTCTCTCTTTGCTGGAAAGAGCAAAAACCAGCTCCTGGATCACTCCTTTCACCGCCCTGGCCTGGCCCTATGCCGTCGTGGTTTTGCTTATCAATACGGTAGCGGTGCACTTCGGATTTTTCCCGGTCAATCTTAAAAGTATTTTCCTTTCCAGCCTTGGCTGCCTCTTCTTCTTTCTGGGGGGCTTGATAATCCATATATGCCGCGGCTCTGAGAAAACACGCCAAGATAACGTAACAAGGGACGAAAGTGAATTCTCTGCCTCTGCCCGGACAGTCTGGATCATCCTTGCTCTGCTCGCACTTATACTGAGCCTGGTGAATTTCCTCAGAGCCTTCCGTATCGTCGGCGGCTGGCTGGCTCTTGCCTCCACCGAATTCGAAGACGCCTACGGCAAAGGGCTTCTGGCTCATCTTATGCTGATCAACAGACCCGCATTTCTCTTTCTCAGCGCCGATTACCTGCTGCGTAAAAAACGCTACACACTCGTTCTCCTTTTACTGACTCTGCTGTCCGTTCTCATCCTGCAAATAAAGAATCACGCCATCACCCTGATCCTGGGTGCCGTCTTTTTCTGTTATTTTTTAGGATTGCTCCGAATCAACCTTAAGAAGATCTTCCTGGCTCTGGCCGGCATATTTCTGCTTTTTAATCTCTCCTATCTGATCGGATTCAGCCGGATCGGAGCGGCAGGCATATCCTCGGGCAAACTGCAGCTCTATCTCCTTAATCATTTCTTCACGTACATTTTCGGCGGACCCATAGGATTCAGTGAGATTCTTAACAACCCGGCTTTTCCGCTTTACAGCCATGAACCAATTTTCGCAGTACCCCTTAACATAATTCATTTCATCAGCGGAAATCCCCTCAGAGTTGACACGATCATCCATCAGTGGGTTCCTGTCTCATCCGTCTATGGCTTCTTTCATAGTTCCAATGTGTTTACCGTGTTCGGCATGCTCTACATGTATGTCGGTCCCTACTGGATGATGATCTACCTCTTCCTGCTGGGCCTCATTTCATATCTGGTTCGCAGCATCGCCCTCAAGCCCGGACATATTGGATTCAAGATGGTGTACGCCTTTCTCCTGAGCTTTTTGGCAATCTCATTTTTCGGACTCTATTTCAACCTTCTATTAATTTATGAAGCTTCTATCCTGATGCTGCTTATCACCGCACTCGAACGATGGTCCCGTTCCATGAAGAATTTTCTCACCCGCAGGGGGGATACCTCCTCATGAACTGCAGGCAAAAAACAATAATAGCCCGCGCCGGACAGAACATCCGTTCCCGCCTGATCCGCTGGATAAAATACATGGTGGAACAGATCGGTATCCTTTTGGTTCGGCTGGTCTGCCGGGCCGGAAAACCGGAGAGCTGGCAGGGAATAAGAGTGGTGGTGCCCCTGCTGCACGGTCTGGGAGATACGATTCTGACATCGGGGCTGCTGGACAAGTTCAGTGCCGCGGTTGATCCAGAACCCATTACTCTTCTGGTCAATAACCGAACCGCGGATCTCTTTAAAAATTCTTGCAGGCAAATCAATATTGACAAACAAGGCGGAGCCCTTCGGCTGCTGTCACTTCGTAAACAATTTGACTGCCTTGTCAGTCCCGCCCGTCATCTGGATCACTATCTTATCGCTCTTTTGCTGCAGCCTCGCTTCTTCTGGGGCTACAATCTTACCCACCGGATCACGAAAGGAGAGTCGCATCTGGTCAGACTTTCCCGTTTGATCCCTCGACCTTCCCCTCAACATCCCCTTCCCAGCTCCCGTATTGTCCCGGCAAAAGACTGCAGAGATGCCGCCCGTCGGCTGCTTGATAAAAGGGGCGTCCCTGAACAAGAGCGTTTAATCGCTCTGCTTGCAGATGGGAGATGGAAGTCAAAAACCTGCTCCCCCGACCTGGTAAGGCAATTGACAAAGCTATTGTCGGCCCGGCAAAAGGTTCGTATATTGTTGCTTGGCAGCAAAAGTGGAGAAATCCGTTTCGATGACCTGGACCAGACAACCGATCTGCGGGGAGAAACCCCGCTGAGCACTCTGATCGGCCTGCTTCAAGTTGCCGATTGCATTATCTGCCCGGACAGCGGAGTACTGCACCTGGCACTGGCTCTGAACCGGCCGGTAGTCGGCCTTTTCAGTTCCGTGGATCCGGCGACTGTCGTGCAGCAGGATCATTTAAAACAGATGCTGTTTGAAAAATACTGCCCGGCCCAGCCCTGTTATAACGAAGAACATGAACCCTTCTGCCTCTACCGGACGCCGCTCTGCAACGATTGGAAGGCCGAAGTAATCATCCGGAAATTGAATGAATTGTATCCGGCTCTGCTCGACTGAAACACAACATGAAAAAACGAATCCTGCACATAATAACTCATCTGCCTGTGGGCGGCGCTCAGGACAACACCCTGCTCACCGTACATAATCTTGACAAAACCCGCTACCATGTCACTCTGCTCTGCGGGCCCGGCGGAGACTGGACGGAACGGGCTCGGCGGATATCTGATGTTGAACTTGTCGTTGTTCCCTGGCTGGTACGACCCGTCCACCCCATCTCCGACTGCCTGGCCGTTATCACGCTCTATCGTTTCATAAAAAAAAGAAGATGCCATCTCGTTCATACCCACAGCAGCAAAGCGGGAGTACTGGGACGTCTGGCCGCCACGCTGGCCCGCACTCCTCATGTGATACATACGATCCATGGATTTTCCTTCCATGACGGGATGGCGCGACCGCTCGTCTCTCTTCTTGTCTGGATTGAACGGCTGCTTTCACGGTTCACGGAACGGATGATCACGGTCTCTACGTTAAATCGAGATAAAGCCCTCCTTCTGGGGATGGGCGTTCAAGAGCAGTATCGGAACATCTACAGCGGCATCGATTTTGCCAAATTTCATCGGAACCGCCGGAGAGAAGAGATCCGATCACAACTGGGAATTCCCGCGGCAGCGAAAGTGATTGGATTTGTGGGCCGGCTTTCCAGACAGAAGAATCCTGAGCTTCTTATCCAAGCGATGCCGGGCATTGCTGCAAAGCACCCGGAAAGCCTCATCCTTTTCGTGGGAGACGGGGAACTGCGCGGACACATGGAACGGATGATTTCCACCCTGAAGATAAAAGACAGATGTCTCATTCTGGGATTCCGGGAGGACATCGCCCGCTACTATTCGATATTCGACGTGTTTGTTCTCCCGTCTCGCTGGGAAGGATTGGGCCGATCCCTCACTGAGGCAATGTACATGGGCTGCCCGGTCGTTGCAACAGCAGTGGAGGGAGTACCTGAACTGATCGAGCACGGCAAGACCGGCCTGCTGGTGCCTCCGGGTAATCGGGAAGCCCTGGAAGAGGCTGTTTCGTTCATGCTGGACAATCCTCATAAGGCCCGCTCCCTGGCGGTAGCCGGACACAATCGGGTCCGGGGCAGCTTCAATGCCGCGCAGATGGTGCAATCCATCGACAGTCTTTACCGGGAGCTGATGGATGGAGGTCGAACGGGAAGTTTGTCGTAAGACAGCTTCCCGTTTGGGAAAATAAAATTATTTGACAGGACGGGACCTGAGAAAAAGGATGCCCAATAATTTAAAAAGATTTCTCTTTCTGCTGGTTGATTTTATCATGATCAACGCGGCCTTCATTCTTTGGAGCTTGCTGCGCGCCAGGATGGGCTTCTTTGCCCGAACCGACATGGTCTCCCTTTTCCAACTCTCATGTATTATCTACCTCTTTTGGCTCTTTCTTTTTATTTTCTTTGGTCATTACCTGACCTGGCTCACCCGCTCCCGCACTGATGAATTTATTTCATTGACCAAGACGATTACCATCGGATTGGTGCTGATCTTCCTCTTTACTGTGGATATAAACGAAGATTTTTACAATCCATTTCGCCTGAGCCGGATGCTCATTATCGCTTACTGGGGACTTATGGTTGTTCTCGTCGGAATGGGAAGATTAGCGCTGATTACCCTGCACCGCAAAATGCTTGAGGCCGGCATCGGTCTCCGTGATACCATCATCGTGGGTACTGGGGATAAGGCCCGGGAACTGGCCGTTAATATACAAGCGTCTCCTGCTCTGGGGTATCGTTTATGCGGGTATGTGGCGGAACCTAAAACCCGGCAAGAAGAAAAATTCAGGGCGACTCCTCTGTTAGGAGCCTGCAGTAACTTGAGGGAGCTTATCAATAAATACAACATCCAAGAAGTGCTGATCGGTCTGGACCGCCGCTCAGAAAAGAACCTTGAGGCCATCCTGGCCCAGTGTGAAGGCACGGGTGTCGGCCTGAAAATCATCCCCTCTCTTTCCGATCTGCTCCTTGGCCAGGCGAGGACTAATCAACTCTATGGCTCCCCGCTGATCGAAATCACTCCCCAGCTTATGGCCCCCTGGGAATGGCAGGTGAAACGTTTCAGCGATATCGTCTTTTCGCTCTTCATCCTGGTAGCATTTCTCCCTTTCTGGCTGCTGATGGCCCTTTGTATCAAGCTGGATTCCCGCGGCCCCCTTTTTTACAAGCAGAAAAGAGTCGGGATGAATGGAAAAGAGTATACGATGATAAAGTTCCGAAGTATGGTTGAAGGTGCTGAAAAAATGACCGGGCCTGTCTGGGCCAGCTGGGATGACCCCCGCGTCACTAAATTCGGCCGGTTCATGCGCAGGGCCCGATTAGATGAAATACCGCAGCTGCTTAATGTAATCAAGGGGGATATGTCCTGGGTGGGACCGCGGCCTGAACGACCCTTTTTCGTCAAACAATTTACCAGGCAGATCCCGCTCTACGCCCGCCGGTTGAGGATACGTCCCGGTATAACTGGCTGGGCTCAGATAAAAGGCCAGTATGACCAAAAAATCGAACATGTCAAAGAAAAATTAGCCTATGATCTTTTCTATTTGGAAAACATGTCTCTGCGCATGGATGTAAAGATTATTCTTTCGACCATCTACACCATGCTGCGCTTCAGAGGGCATTGAACACTAAAATATCTGGTAATTATTAAACAAGTAACATGGGAGTATTTTAATCATGCTTGATCTGAAATTTATTCGGGAAAATCCCGATCTGGTAAAAAAGGCCGTGACCGATAAGAGAGAGAAGGCAAATATAGACCAGCTTCTCAGTCTTGACGAGGAACGCCGGACTCTCATTCAGAAAGCGGACGATCTTAAGGCGGAACGAAACAAAGTCTCTAAAAATATCGGGGAAGCAAAAAAGAAAGGTGAAGATGTCTCCCGGATAACAGCCCAAATGCGGAATGTCTCAGAGAATATCAAAGACTTGGATGAGAAGCTGCGCCTTCTTGATGAGGCGATGCAGAATATCCTGATTTGGGTCCCCAACATACCCCACGAATCCGTTCCTAGGGGAGGAGAGGAGGCTAATCAGGAAGTACGCCGCTGGGGCGAGATTCCACATTTTGATTTCCCGGTGGAACCGCACTGGGATATCGGTCCCAGATTGGACATTCTTGATTTTGAACGGGGTGCTCAGCTCTCTGGATCAAATTTTGTCAGCTTCCGGGGTGCCGGCGCCGCTCTGGAGCGGGCCCTCATCTCTTTTATGCTCGATCTGCACGTCCAGAAGCACGGCTATACCGAGGTATCTGTCCCCTTCATCGTGAGAAGGGAGATCCTCTTTGGCACCGGCCAGCTTCCCAAACTCGAGGAAGATATGTACCGGGTGGAAAGCGACGACCTTTTCCTTATCCCGACCGCGGAAGTGCCCGTGACCAACCTGCATCGGGGTGAAATGCTCGCGTTCGACAAACTGCCCCTGTATTATGTATCTTATACTCCCTGTTTCAGAAGAGAGGCGGGATCCTACGGCGCCGACACCAGGGGATTGATGCGCATTCATCAGTTCGATAAGGTTGAGATGGTTAAAATCGTTGCTCCGGAAGATTCCTATGAAGAACTGGAGGCATTAGTCCAAAACGCCGAGGAAGTCCTGCAGCTGCTTGAGCTGCCCTACCGGGTAATCAACCTGGCTAGCGGTGATCTCTCATTCGCTGCTGCCAAGTGCTATGATATCGAAGTATATACTCCGGGCCTGGATCGCTGGCTTGAGGTCTCTTCCTGTTCCAATGATGTCGATTTTCAGGCCAGACGCATGAATCTGCGTTTCCGGCGGCGCAAAGACACCAAGCCTGAGTTTGTGCATACCCTTAACGGAAGCGGCCTGGCCCTGCCCCGCACCGTCATCGCCATTATTGAACATTACCAGACTGATGAAGGTACTATCGTTGTCCCGGAGGTGCTGCGAAAATATATGAGCCTTGATATTATTAAATAGTACTTTCTTGGTATCAAAAAAAGCCCCGGAATCACGTTGTTCCCGGGGCTTTTCTATCAGAGAGTAACGGTTTTTCTGGACCGCCGCTTCTATTTTTTAATAATGCAAAAAAGGTTAATGCCGTTTGCTTCATTTTCAATTTCAATTTCAGAGTAGGGTAGTCCCGTCTCCTCACAAATTTCAATCAGCTCTTCCGCGGTTCGATGAATCAGGTACCACTTACCCACAAGCTCCATACCTCTTCGCGTTGGATTCTTGGGACTAAAATTACCGAAAATAATCTGACCGTCGTCTTTAAGGTTTCGCCAGATCTTTCTCAAAAGAAGCACTGCGATCCGCTTCTCAAGATAATCGAAAAGGCCTGCCGACCAGATCAGGTCATATTTCTTTGTTGTATTCAGGCGAAATACATTGGTTGTGTCGAGGTGAACCCTTTTAAGAAGATCATGTTTGGACAGCAGGGTACGGGCATATTTCAATGCCTGTGGTTCGCTGTCAACACAGTGGAAATAGAGATTATGCCCGTTATTTGAGGAGACATAGGTCTCCAGAACATCCCGGCAGGAGCCGCACCCCAGATCGAGCACCTCAAATCGTCCTCTGTGTTGATGGGACAGTTCCTGGCATTTACGGATAAAGTAATCCTTGCGGTTGCGGACTGAAACAGCCGCTTCATAGGTATGAAAAAGCTGATCGAAAAGTTTACCCCTGCCGGAAGGCGCCGTCTTCCTGGTATAGATCCAATCGATTAATTCGAAATCACCGGCGTATCCAAGAGGCTTCTTACGGGTACGGCCGTGCAGTAAACTGCTATCGATATCACTGCATATAGCAAAGAATTCTTCCTGTAATTCTTCTTTACGCGGAGATTCTTCCATAAGGTGGGCTATCCTATCGATCTGCTGGAAGAACTCCTTTTTGTAGGAAGGCAACTCTCTCTCATCGATTTTTTTTAAGAGCTCCCGAAATGATGCGAATTCGGAATAGACTGGTTCCCCGTTCAATAATCCCCCCTAAGGCATTACCCGATCATTTTTGTTGCGAAAACGTCATATTTTCGCATACAGTATGTGTTATGCAAACAATATGCCAATTATCGGAATAGTTTTCCTAAATGGCATTATTCATTGATTTTTATGCAATTAGCTGGGATAATATCATTTCTTGAAAACAGGGGAGCAGGTGTATAAATATTGAACAGCGATTAATATTAAGCCATTAATTTATTCGGCACTTAACACGTAAAAATGACTAGTTACCAATAACATTTCTCACTTTCATATGTAATGATTCCATGGTATAGGGCTTTTGCAGGAAACTGGTGTTCTCCTTTTCCAGACCATATTGCATTATGGTGCTGTCGATATGACCTGAAATGTAGA
>CAZUMH010000063.1:15063-20696 GCA_964621645.1 uncultured bacterium | reverse complement strand
ACCAAATCGCAACGGGAGCAGATAGCGCAGGGATATTACCTTAAACAGCGGAGCATGAACAGGCTGAAAAGTGAATCCAAGATCGAGTCCGGCACTGGTACGCTTTGGTGACGCATCAATTCCAGCTGAAGACACCGGGCTCATATCGGGAAAACTCTGATTTACCAGTTTACATGTCACACCGCTCCTGAGAACGCCCCAGGACCAGATGCTCTCCCGCGCCCAGGAAAAGAAAAAACCATTCTGCTGCAAGCCGAATGTTCCCAGATAATTGCTCAGTTGATCCCGCTGCTCGAATCCCACCATTGACATCCCGACCCAGCCGAAACCTAACGCGGATGAGGGGCCGAAAAGAAACCGCAAAAGAGGATCCTTGATGTTTGGAAGAGGCCGGGGCACCACAGCCCCGAAGTATCCATACTGGCTGTCATAAAAGAGATTGGAGTACATGGAAGAAAATTCCAGTCGTTCAGCTCCGACAATCCCCGCGGGATTCCAATATATACCGCTGGCATCATCTGAAACGGCAACAAAGGCGCGTCCCATACCAAGAGCCCTGCCTCCTACTCCGTAACGGAGAAAGCCTCCGGCAAGACCTCCATCCGACTGGCCCAGAGCCGTTTCGTGAGCTCCAATTAACAGAATGATGAGGGAATATAATATTTTCCTTTTCATGGCCATCTCAATCTCTTGGATGATAGGTTATTTAACGATATACTGCGATTTTGCAGTAGTATTGTCCCTTTCCTTCGATGACGCAGAGGTATCCTCCGCTGCCCACCATTTCACCATTCCCGTTTTTCCCGTCCCAGGAAAAAAAGTTATCACTAATAGACTTCTTCAGTTCGATGACATGGTTTCCAAAGGGGTCGTAAATATGCGCCGCTGTCACCTGCGATATACCGCAGAGTATCTTTACTCTGCCGTTCTGTTCAGGATTAAAGGGATTGGGAAAACAGATGAGTTTGTCCTCCGCTTCGTTGGGCGGCATCCAGATGATTGTGTCCATCTGTTTCTCAGAAGTCTGAAGGGCAACGTCTACCACCCACCAGCTGATAGTCACCGGAGTTTTTGCAGCAGTTTTGAGCTCATGGAATATAAGTGTGTCAATTTCAGCCTGCGGTGGAATTATCGTCGTATAGGTGGCTGGGTAATTCTCCTCCTGAATCGCTACCTGCATGACCTTTCCGGAGGAAGGATCACTTGCCGCGACACGCAAGTAAAACTCATTTCCGACTATCCAGCGCTGAGTGCCGAAATCTTCGACACCCACGATACCCGAACTGTCCGTATCGATTATTGGAGCGCTGATATCCTGCCGTGAGATGACAGCAGCCGACCAGTAACTCAGGTGGAAACCGCCCGTATCATCTTCAGCATAGTACCGCAAACGGTATGAAATGGGAACTGCTTCAGGTAAATTGTTAAACGTTGCTGAACCAGTGCTGCCGCTGACAAATCCCCAGAGTGTCACAGAAGAACCGTTGAGCAGGTATTGGGCCTCTGCTTCGAAGATTCGCAGAGTGTACTGATACGTCTGAGCGATCGTTCTTACACTGTCACTGGACCAAAAAATAGTGTTGCTGGTCCCCCAGGTAAATTCCGGTTCCCTATGAAGCACCGGAGCCGGAAGTTCCGGATCAACAGTGATGTTGATTCGATTGAGTTTTTCTGAGACCGCATTCTCTGTCGGCCACGCCTCTTTTCGTATTTCCTGAGCCCGTGCCGACAGGGAAAGTAACAGCACCACGTTTAGGAAGAGTATTACTTGAATCCCTTTCCTTGGCATAGCATATCTCCACGTTTGCCTGACTGGGAGTATCATTTGACGATTACCATTTTGATCCGGGCCTGATGGGATGATCCATCCGTGCCAACGGCACGGATCAAGGCGAAATAAATTCCCGATCCGACTGCACTGCCGGAATCATCCCTGCCTATCCAGCTTTTTTGATGATGTCCCGCCTCCTCTCTCCCCTGGTACAAAGAGCGGATACACTTGCCCTGCAGATTGTATATATGTACAAACATATCACTCTCTTCAGGTAAATCGTATGAAATGACGGTTTCTGCATTAAATGGGTTGGGGTAGTTTGGATATACGGTGAACTCATCAGGAAGTGAGGAAGCGTTTGAAAGGCTGCCATTTCCGGTCTCGCTTCCATTATTCTCTGTATAAAATCCCAGAGGTGACCAGCCGCTTTCAAGGATGTCACTTACTTTGGCCTTTACTCTGAACCAGGTCGTATCATGCGCCACGCTGCCCCAGCCGCTTTGGCAGGTAAAAAATGTAGTGCTGAGGGAATCCTGGTGACAGATAAGCCGGTTATCTGGATCATCCAACCCTATTTGGTAGGCCCAGGCGAAATGAGACGGATCAGAAGCGATCTCAACTACATACTGTACTGTCCCCTGCGCCGCCGTAACGGGATCCCATTGGCAGGACCTATAACCCAGAGGCTGCGGCTGAGAAGGAGTGGCTACAGGAGCGGGGAAGGAAATTGAATCTGAAGAGATGATGTTCCCTGCGCTGTCCCTGCTGATGATATACCAGCTGTACGCTCCGTTCCTCACCGTATCGGTGTAGGCAGATTCAGTCCGGCCGGGAATTACGGAAGTTATTCCGGCCAGAATATCCTGACCGTTCTGAATACGATGGATCTCGTAGCGTGCGACATTGGCCAGGAGCGGCTCGACATTCAATATGGAAGGATCATTCCAGGTCAATCGGGCCAGGATTGTGTCCGAAGCAGCGTAATACGCGGTAACAGATGTGACTGAGATGGAAGTGACAGGGACCGGTCTGACGAAATCGAAGATCGAAACCGTGGTGTCAGACCAGACAGGTGTCTCGGGATGCATCCAGCGGTCTCTCGCCGTCAGCCGGATATACACCGGCTCATTATTTTCATTTACGGCAGGCGGTACCGGAACTCTGCGGGAGAGGAGATTGACTCTGGCGCTGAACCACCCTGTGCTTACTGTCAGCGTCGGATCGATGGGGAACGTCTTGGTTGCGCTCATCTCCAGGCACATTTCGTACGCGCCCAAAGTAGTGCCGGTAACAACCTCATTGCCGGCATCGGTAAACTGCCAATGAACCGTAATGCTGTCACTGTTGAAGTATGGCGATTCCGGCACCGCTTTTTCCGGTATGAAGGCACGTCCCTTATCGCAGGTGACGGTTCTGCTCCCCGAAGCCAGTACTTGATCCAGATAGTTCATGGCAAAAAGCGTGTAGGTATACACCTGTCCATGAACGAGTCCCGTTTCATCCATGTAGTCCATTGTCTGCCTGGGAAGGGTGGCGATATCACGGGCTGAACCGTTCTGACGTTCCACCCGGAAATAATCGATAGGAAGCACATGCACAAGAGGATCCTGGGACCAATTGAGATAGATACGTCCATGAGGCTGGGCGATGACGAAAAGTGAGTCAATTTCTACCAGATTAAAGGTCCAGGGTTTGGAGAGTGCGCTGTTACGTCCCTCAGGATATTGCGTGATTTCACGGAGTTGGAAGATATAGTTATGACCATATGATACATCCTGATCGAAGACGAAAGAGGTGTCATCAACAACATCGGTCTGTTCGTCTGTGGTATAAATTACATTAGCAAGGCTGTCCCGTGAGACACTGATCCTGGTTTGCCACCATCCGTGTGCAACTGAAGGCATCGGCCGTTCCCAGGTGATCTTAATAGCGCGCTGCCCGTTCCAATCACTCAGAAGACTGTCCGATGTAACCTCGGGCGGTATCGGACAGAAATGAGAGGCTACCGGAGAAAAACCGCTGGTGTCGCCCCGAGTGGAAATCATTCTTACCTTGTAAAAATATTTTTGGTAAGCGCTGAGTTTGTCACCCGCCTGATTCAGCTTTTCGTCAAATGCGTACTGGTCGATCCACTGCACGGTATCTTTGGAAGAAATTACACTGTCATCCACCAATTGCCAGGAGAGGCTGTCAAGGCTGCGCCACACCTGGTAATTTTTATTATCCAGGGAAGCCCGTCGCCACTGCAGATAAAGGTCGCCAGTCCAGCCGGGGAATCCGGCTCTCTTTTGGCTGACCTGTAAATCTGCTGGGGGCAGATTAAGCAGAGATACTACCTTGACATCGGACCAGATACCGGAACGGCCACTCTGGAAAATAGTCCTGGCCCGCAGACGGGAAAAGGTTACCTGATCCAGAGGAATGGTAACTGTCACCGATCCGTTGGCGGGATATTCACTCTCCACTCCGTTAACCTCTATCAAATAGCGGTCCACCTGGGCCACATCCAGATCGTAGAATTCGACGGTTACCGTCGTTCTGGCAGTGAAAAGAGTGTCAACATTGTGGCTGACTCCGGAAAAGGTGAAATGAGGTTTTGCCAAAGCTCGATCGCTGGCTTCCCGGCCGATATCCGCCGGAAGGCGCAGGTTGCCGCAGGCATCTTCGGAACCTACCTTGTAGTAAATCAAGGTGTTGGAATCGTACCCCTCACCAGGAATGCTTGTATCAATATACCACGAGTCTTTTATTATCGTATCGGCGGCAATCTCCTGATACTCCTGATCAATCCCGCTAATCTTACGATAGATGTGATAGCGCCATACTCCGCTGGCCCCGTCCAGAGCGTGCTCCCAGTTCAGCCTCACGAGCCAATCATGATAATGTTCGTTTGTTCCGTCAGGATCGGCAATATATGAATGAACGGCAAGCTGTGTGATGTCAGAAGGCGAGAAACAGTCAGGAGAGCGGCTTGTCAACGGTCTGATAAAAGTCGTTCCCTGAACATCCCGGCGCAGGACCCGGCGATGATACGTGCGGCCGTCGATAAAATTCAGATCGATGTTTTCACCTGAATTTGGATCTTCGCCATAATTGAACACCCAGTAACGGTATCCCGGCCTAGCTGGATCAATCCCTGCGGAATCTACCGCCATGGTGTCGCTGTCAAAGAATCGTGCTCCCGTTTCCGGCGGATTCTCAAAATAGGCGCTGTCTTCCCGTACTGCCTGAAATTGCAGCGTTCGCTCCCATCCTTCCAGTTTATACCAGAGAGTATCAACCGCGCCTTTGAAGTAAACGGAATCAGCAACCGTTGTCACCGGATTATGGCTGAGGGTATCAGCGTTCCCGCCTCCATCATCACCGGAAAGGAACAGACTGTTGGAGCGGCCCCCCTCACCGACGTTCCCGGCGGAATCAACCGGCAGGACATGATAGTAAAATGTGATCCCCCGGATTATATCCGGATCATTCCAAGTCGTCGATCCACCGGAGGTCACCGTGTCCACGACCGATTCATCTCCGCTATCCAGTCCCCGCAGGATCAGGTAGGAGGAAACTCCACTCGCTCTGCCATGTTGAGCTGGATCGGTGACCGGTGTCCAGACAAGATATCCATGATCAGTACCGTCCAGAGAGGCCTGAGCCGCTGCCACCCTTTCCGGAGGTGTGTTATCCTGGGCAGCATAATAAACCTGAGTGTACATCGTGTAAGAGGAACCGGATGTCTCATACGTAGCCTTAATCAGATACCCGTACGTATGTCCATCCTCCAGGCCGTGAAATTGAGCCTGACGTATACTGTCGTCAGCTGTCTTATACAGTCCCTGAACCGCCTTTTTCAAATTGGACGGATCTT
>CAZUMH010000063.1:0-15053 GCA_964621645.1 uncultured bacterium | reverse complement strand
TCAAGATCAAAAACATACGCATCCTGGATGATTCTGGTTACGCCGTCAGTCATTTGTGCCGGCTTCCAAGTGATAAGGCTGGCCGTTCCAGGTAAATAACAGGGAGTGCCGGGAGAATCAGACAAACTGTTTTCTGAATTAGGAATTTCCGGTAAATCAAATCCTGTCGTCTCACCGGGATTAACGGTAAACTCAACCCAGATCGGCCTGATATCCTTCTGGCCCAACGCGTTGATCAGGGTCGCTTCAATGGTGAATCCTTTAGGAGCCGTTTCATCGATATAAATATAGACTGTCTGGCGAAGTTCCTTGGTTTCTCCCGGAAGCAGGATGCAGCGCATTCGCTGCCACTGTGAAAGCATATCCGGAACTTGATGACTTGATCGAACATCAAGATTACCGGTCTGAGTTTCCAGTGCCGTTTCATTGGTAAACCTGGCGATAAATTCCACGCCGATTATTTGATGAGGATGAATTGTCTCCTTTACCACTCCGCCGGGATACAGTTTCCCGGTATTGAGGATTCTCGCCTGGAAAATTATCTTTGCATATGACGATGACGTCAATAACAGCACGACAGGCAGAATTTTAATTGCCGCCCGGCCTAATCTCATAGCGAGGGCCTCCTCTTTTCATCAAATTAGACTCCAGTGTAAACTTATCAATATAAAAGATTAAAGTCAAGAGATTTCAATCCTATTAAGTAACTGAATCCTGTAATTATAGCAATAAATTGACCAAATTTAAAATGTTACTAAAATTTCACAAACAATATACTGTTAATATTATACTTATGTGGCTTTTTACCATACAGAGACAATCAACACTGTTTTTTCAGTGAATGATTTTCTTCCAGAGCCAGACCAGGGATGGCTGAATATGAGTCGAAATCCGCTGTGACAGAGAGGTTGAGAAGGCCTTTTCTCGAGAAATCCCGGACTGAATCTGTTCTCTATTTACGGTATTTCCATTGCATACGTTTCAGTATAGTAACTGTGGCATAGACATAATCCTTCCCGATGAGAATTCCTAAGGCGTTCAGGGGAACAATGATCCGCTCATCATATCTCATTAAACAAAGTCGGAGTCTCCAAAAAAATTTAACATCTCACTCTCTACAACCCTTTCGTTTATCAATCTTGACATAATAAATGAAATTTCGTATATTTTCCTTCCCCATCAGACTTCGCCGGGGTGGTGAAATTGGTAGACGCACTGGACTCAAAATCCAGCGGAGCTTGCTCCATGCGGGTTCGATTCCCGCCCCCGGCACAAAAAAAACCCGGCAAAAGCCGGGTTTATATTTATACCATTATTTATCTATAAAATGTTATTCCAGCAGGATACTCTGCACCCGCTCTACTACTTTGCGAGCATCATTTGCCGAATAGGTCACCACCAGAACGGTATCAACACTTGCCAGCGTCCCAGCGATTTCTTTCCAGCCGATCTCATCCACGCTGCGGGAAATACCCGAAGCATTACCGGGTACCGTTTTTAAAAGGACGAGATTGCCTACCTGACTGGTTTCCTTCAGAAAATCCATCAGCTCCCGCCTCAGAATGACTTCCGTACGAAAAGTATCCTTCTCTTTTGTCTGGATAAACTTGAATTTTCCATCCTTGCCTCTTATCTTAATAACGCCCATTTCCTTGAGATCTTTGGAAAGAGTGGATTGGCTTATACTGATACCCTCTTGTGTAAGAGCCTGAATAATATCCTGCTGTGATTCTATCTTATTCGACTCAATCATTTTTAAAATAGTTATATGTCTACTCTTTTTTCGCATTTTCTTCCTCGTTCATTAATCTAAAGCTGATAAACGAAACTGGTCCATTCGAGTTCAGCTGCAATAATCAGAGAAATGATCTGTAGGCAAGTTTCACTTCACGGCTGCTCCCCTGCACTGTATCACCGTTTTCCAGAATATTTTTCCAGGCAAATTCTACAAATAGTCTTTGAGCAAATGACCAGCGCAAGGCGCAATTAAGATATCCCTCTCCTGAACCAACGGCATTGTTGCTGTTATCATTAATGGCCGTATCATATTCTGCCAAGACTACTAGGTCCTCATTGATCCGTTTATGGAATCCGAAGAAAATATCAGGATCAGAATCCTTGTCCTTGTTTTCAACACTATAGCTGATGCCTGCGTGCATCCCCAGCCCTGCCAGGAATGAAGTGTTTTTACTGGCTACCGCGTAAAACCCCCGTGCCTTGACCTCATACCTCGAAAGATCTTTCAGATACGCTCCATACCCCTGGGAGTCGAATCCCAGGCAGATTGCCGGAAAAAGGAACCTTTCCCGGAACAGGAGATAACGGATATGGAGACAGGGTTGAGGATTGAAATTCGGCTTTCCCGTCCCAATGATATTTTCCCCTCCAAAGGAGGCGCCCAGACTAAAACGGGGAGAAAGACCTACCATGATAGAGGTGAGGAATCCTCCCATAGGATACATGCGCAGACATAAATCAATGTCGCCCGGGGCCTGCATCGTGGCGTTGGGGAGATCTATAAGCTGTCCCAGGGTAAGAGTCCCCGGTTGGGCGTACAGATTCAATGCCAAGAAAAGTAACGTGATCGTAAGGATCGATGATTTCTTCATTACAGGGCTCCCTGATAGGTTATACGCAATAGTAACAACCTGGGCTGACTCATCCTTCTCCATGACTATCATTCACGACAACTAAAAGAAAAAGGCACTTCTCAGTGCCCTGTTCTTTTTCATCGATGTATTACATAGCATATATAAAACCGAGTATGAAGCGAGTCGTTTTTACATCCTCCTTCTGAATCACAGCATCGGTTGGCTGGTTATAATTCATCATTGTCGCGGCAAATTCAAGCGACAGATTTTTATTTAACTGATAGCCGGCACCCGCTGATAGAAAAGTCCGGTCTTCGGTAATACCGCTTTCCTTATAGGGTGATTTTCTCATGCCATACCCTCCCCGGAGGACAAGGTTCGTTCCGGGAACGTTCAGTTCACCACCGAAGGCATAGTCAAGCGTGTTACGAAGTGTGCGCCGGATATCCAAGTTGGTCTCGGCCATACTACCCCCTGAGGGTGGATCCGACTTGAATACAATGCGGCTGTAATCATTCATCTCCACATCTCCGGCGAGCAAAACGGGACCAACATGAAGCGAAGCGCCAACCCGCAGCTTCCAGGGAGAACTGAAGCGGTAATCGAAATATCCTGCATCGGTGGAATCACTGGTACTCACACCGTCATCCCAGTTTGTTTTTGCGCTGTAACTCCAGTCTTCCTTGCTCAGCAGTGTCACCGGAGACTGCAACACACAGCCGATCCGCACATTCTTATTCAGCTCCGCCAGTCCGCTCAGGACAAAATTAACCCCGGTGAATTTTGTGTCTATGCTCAGGGTTTCGTAGTATTCAGAGAATGTCCATAAATCGTAAGGAGTATCTTTTTCGATAAATTGGCTGGTATAGCTATCCATTCCTGTCCAAAAATTTATCGCCGCGCCCAAGAAAGTCCGGGGTGCGACCTCCACGGCACCTGCGAACACGGTGTTGCCCAGACTTCCATTTTCCAGTTCGGTGTAGGACCAGGTTACTGAGTCTCCAGGAGTGGAAATGAATATTTCACCGAAAAGGCTGCGATCGAAGTTTCTGACCTTGTGGTAGCCGATACCCAATACCAGGCTCCCTCTGCTGGTGGGAAGCGGCAGGGTAAGTCCCAGGGTGTTCAATCCCGTGGTAACAAGATTATCGGTTGCTTCCATTCCAAGGTAGGAACTGGTATTATCCTGGGAAATTCGCGTGAAAGAACCATATACTTCCATATTTTTTGACAATGCGAGACCTGCCGGATTGTAGAAAAAAGCGCCATATCCTTCCGCTACTCCCGTAAACGCTCCGCCCATCCCGGACGGCCGGGCAGCCACCGGCCAGGCCACCCCCCAAATCGTGGGGATATCCTGGGCTGACAGGAAAGGAACCGCCATGAATAGAAGAAGGACAGCAACACTCAAAGAATTAATTTTCATAATCTGCTCCAGTTGATCGTTGGATTCATAGATGTCCCGCGCTTCACGTGAACATCCCTACTTTCCTCTGGATCGTCTGCTGCCTGAACTGCTGCTGGAACTGGAAGATCTGCTCACCGAACTGGACGACCGTGACACATGTGATGGCGGCGCACTGATCCGTGTCGAAGATCCCGATCGGTTTGTACTGCTTCCCCTGTAAGTGCTTCCGGAGGATTGCTTTCGCACCCGTGTTGATGTGGAACGGGCATTCTTACTGCTCGTCGGTTTGCGAACAGTTGTCGTCGGAGTTCGTCTTGTCTGTGTACGTGAGGTGCTGACCTTGTTTCCTGATCCGGACGTAGAGACACCGGTTCGGGAGACTCGTCGAACTGAGCCGGTAGCCGAAGTGGTCCCTTTACTCTTGGATGCAGGTAAAATGGAATTGCTGACTCTTGTTCTCCTGGTTGTACTCGAATAACCGGTATCGTCCGTCGCCAACTTTCCAAGCCCGCTCCGCTGAGAAGTAGTAATAACCGAGGGGTTACCGCTGGCCTGCCGTTTGTCAAGAAGTTCTCTTCGGCCGAAATCCCTCCGTTTCACGGGATTGGTTGAATAGTAACCGTCCCAGTAGGACCAGTATGGATTATAGTAATAACTATTCCAGTAAGACCTGCCGAATCCATACATATTCCAGCCCCAGGGATCGTAGTATCCAGAATATCCATAGTAGCCGTAATTCCAAGCGTAAGGATTCCAGTACGAATAATTATACCAGAGAGGCGTACTCCAGAAAGGATCGAAATAGATGGAACCTGGCCATATATCTCCATAAACATAGTGTTCATGGACTACACGGTCGTCATAGTATTCATCCTGCCAGTTATAGGCCTCCTGATTGTCACCTTCATCATAGTATGTTTGTTCTGATCTCGGTACGATTACCCTGTCACGTCTGAGTTCAACAACTGTATAGCAACTGCTTAAAACCAGCAGGATCGATATCCCTGCCAATACGAACAGATATGATAGACGTCTCATTTTTTTGTCCTCCCATTAACTGGGCACTGTACACTTGGATACACATGTTGTACAATATAAAATTCAACAAGTTCCACTGAGAAACACTGTAAACAGTTTACTTTTTTGTGGGCAAAATTGCAAGTGCTTTTTATTGAAAAAGCCGTTACACGTTGATGTATAACGGCTTGATTCTCCAGATTGATAAACTCTTTACGGCTGTATACTTACCAGTCTTCGATTATTCTTCACTTCGAAAACAACTTTTCCGTCAATGCGTGCGAAGAGGGTATCATCCTTGCCTCTACCTACATTTTGCCCTGGATGGAATTTCGTTCCCCGCTGTCGTACGATGATGGTGCCGGCATTCACTGACTGCCCGCCGAAGCGTTTTATCCCCAGAAAACTGGGATTACTATCTCTGCCGTTCTTCGAGCTTCCAACACCTTTTTTATGTGCCATTGTTATGCTTCCTTATCTTCTGATTTTTTACTGCTAACTGCACTTTTTTTCGTGTCCGACTTTGGTTTTGAAGAAGCAGCTTTCTTGGGTTTTGCCTCAGTTTTCGGTTTAGCCGCGATCTTTGCCGGAGTTGCTTTCTTTGCTGAAGGTTTTGTCGCGGTTGCTTTTCCTGTACCAGCTGACTTCGGCGGCACAGCCTGTTTTTTGTCGGTTGAGGGTTTGTCGGTCTTGTCGGCAGCCGTCGCCGAGGCTTTACCGACAGAAATCTGATCGATGCGAAGGGTGGTATAATCCTGTCTGTGTCCCCGCATCACCTGGTAGTTTTTCCGTCTTTTCTTCTTGAATACTCTGATTTTCTCCCCTTTGCCGTGACCAAGTATAGTGGCAGTGATCGTTATATTTTTCACATAGGGTCTTCCCACATCTACTTTCTTGTCATCCACAATGAGCAGCACCTTAGTCACGGTTATGGTCTTGCCGTTTTCTTCATCTATCCTAGGAACCTGGAGAACGCTCTCCTTCTCAATGCGAAACTGCTGGCCCCCGATTTCAACGATTGCGTACATGCCTGCTTTATCCCTCCAGTCATAATATTTCATATAGCTCAGAGTCCGTTAATTTATACATTTAACACATCTTTGTCAAGAATAATTTGCCTCTTTTCAATAAAAATCCAGGATACCGGTCTCAGGAATGAATTTCCCGATCTGCTCCGTACAGTGGTAAATCCTCAAGTATTCAGCGTATAATACTAGTTATCCGGATTATTTACTTTTATTCTCCCGTACCGGCATCAGCTCGAACTCATCATCTTTCAAAGAAGCGTCTGCTTCCAGATTAAGGGTGACCATGAACTTAAGCATCAGATGCCGCACGAGACTGATCGTCCCCTCCCTGAGATATTCTGCGATATCAGGATGAACCTTGAGGATAAAACGCCTCCTTTTTGTTTCTGTTTTTTTCTGCTGAATGACTCGCTCTATCTGTGTGACTACCGCTGTTTTTGCGGGCACCCTTCCCAATCCCTCACAGCGAGGACACGGTTCGGAATAGCGATAGAGAAGACTGGGCCTCACCCTGCTTCTGGTAAGAGAGACAAGTCCGATAGCATTCATAGGGAGGACGTCAAAAGCGACACGATCCTGGCTTAACTCATTTTTCAATTCCGTGACAACCCGGTTTCTATGTTCACTCTCACGCAGATCGATGAAATCGATGACAATAATGCCGCCGATATCCCGCAATCTCAGCTGGTGAGCGATTACCCGTGCCGCCTCCATATCGGTCTTAAGGGCATTTTTCTCATGATCCCGTTCTTTTATGGAGCGTCCGCTATTTACGTCGACCACCATCAGCGCTTCTGTCTGATCAAAAATACAGTAGCCGCCACTCTTCAGCCAAATCTTACGGGCAAAACTTTTTTCAATCTCATCCTCTATATTATATTCGTCAAAAATAGGTTTTTTCTTGGTGTATAGTTCAAGATGCGGCAACAGGCCCGGAGCCACATCCTTCAGATATTTTTTGATTTCATTGAACAGCTTACGGGAATCGACTGCCAGCCTTTCGATATCCGGAGAGAACAAATCCCTGATGATACTGGACGTGATGCCAAGATCCTTCTTTAAAAGCCCTACGTTTCGGTTCTTCTTTGCTTTTTGGATAATCTTGTTCCATTCCCTCATCAAATTTTCCAGATCCACCTTGATGGTATTGGTATCCTTATCCACTGCCACCGTACGGATGATCAATCCAAATCCGTCTGGTCTGAGACTGCGGGCGATTCTCCTGAGGCGATTGCGTTCCTGGGCATTATTGATTTTTCGAGATACGCCTACACTGTCGCTGTTGGGGACCAGTACGATAAAACGTCCGGGAAGAGAGATGGTAGAGGTAAGGCGGGCTCCTTTGCTGCCAATGGGTTCCTTGGCAACCTGGACCAGGATTTCCTGTCTCGTCTTCAGAAGCGGCTTTTGTCTTGAACGCTTCTTTTTTTGCGCCCCTTTCGTTTCATCTTCCGTGTCGACACGTTCGGTGAAAGAGATGAATTCTTCATCAATGTCCGCAAAGGAAAGGAACCCATTCTGTTCCAAGCCGATATCAACGAAAGCCGCCTGAATGGCTTTTACCACATTTTCGACTCTTCCTTTGTAAATATCACCGACCATGCGCTGGTTTTCAGGATTTTCCACATACAGTTCAACTAGCTGGTCATTTTCCAGTATGGCAATCCTGGTCTCGCTTGACGATGAGTTGATAAATATTTCTTTCTTCATATAAATTCCTATTTGATTTGCAGCGGAGTGATCTTCCGCTCGTGTTTTTCTATCTGTTGCGCGGTTCGCTCCACAAACGCTGTCTCGGTGATTCGTCTATGCGGAAATATTTCATTGAGAACTTCTCTTACCCGCACTGTTCCGTTATTTCCCGTCCTGGTATACAGGTTCAGACATCCGTCCTCCAAGGTGAGATCAATTACATAAAGCCTTATATCCACCTCGACGTGCCGGTTGCCCTTTTCTCTTTGAATGACCACACTGTTTTTCTGTAAGAAGGAATCAATAGAATCCTGTAATGTATCAAGATTGGACAACTCGGAATGATAGATCTTATACTCAAAGCGATTTACCGCGCTGTTCAGGGATGGTGTTTTTTTATCAATCCAGCAGAAATCATATACATGAAATCCATCCGGTAGCTGCCCGTTGAGTTTCTCGAGAAAATTTTCAGGAACAGGTCCCTCCAGCATGATATCCATATACTCTGCACGGCTGACAAACCCCAGGGGAAGAGGAGGTCCTGATGACAGCTGTGGATGGGGCCTGAATCCCTGGCTCATCACCATTGAAATATTCGCTCGATATAAGGCACGGGTAAATATACGAATCGTGTCGAGATGTGAGGTGAATCGCACCGATTTTTGTTTCTGATAGGCAATTCGAACCATTCTCGAACCATCTAGGTCCATTGTACGATTTGGTTTTCTGGCTGCAGTGCCATGTTCCTGCTTTGCGCGACCTTTCCGCGAGCTCTTCCCGGCTTCTTTCAGCATAGTTTTGCAGGCAGGACTGTTTCTCAGACCACAATCCTGACACCGGCCCTGACGGCAGGAATCACTCGTCTGTCCCTGCAGCGCCAGCGCTCTCTCTTTGAGCAGGTATTCCTTTGTCACACCTTTTTCAAGGTGATCCCAGGGAAGCCGAGTCTGAACGGGAATGGTTTCACAAAGCCCTGTCATAGAAATTCCTTCTTCCTCAAAGCTCTGATACCACAGATCCGGATTAAAGTGGTCACTCCAGGAATCAAAACGGGCCCCTTTTTTCCAGGAGGAAAGGATTACCCGGGAGACCTCCCTTCCTCCCCGTCCCAAAGCGGTTTCCAGCCGTGAAACCTCCGGATTACGCCAGGACAGTGTGATCCCCCCCCCACGCAAATTTAGCTTCAAATAGTGAACCTTCCTTTGCAGCTCCTCCTGGGTATCCTGCGCTTCCCACTGAAAAGGGGTATGGGGCTTGGGAGAGAACGGTGATACCGCAACGTGTATCTCTCTCCGGCCATATTTTTTCCCCAGGGCTGCTGCTTTCGTTACAAGTTCGATCAGAGCCTCCAGATCCTCATCCCTTTCCTGGGGAAGACCGATCATAAAGTAAAGCTTAACCCGTTTCCATCCCAGCCGGAACGCCCGTTCTACCGATTCCAGAAGATCCTCTTCTCTGTTGTTTTTGTTTATGATATCCCGTAACCGCTGGGAACCAGCTTCAGGGGCCAGAGTCAGTCCGGAGCGCTTCATCTCCTGTGCCATGAGGGCGATTTCTTCGGTAAACGTCTCTGCCCGCAATGATGGAAATGATACCGAGATTCTTCTGGAACCTGCCCAGCCGCGTAACTTACCCAGCAAATCTGTCAGGCAGGGATAATCTGATGTTGACAGTGAGACAAGGGAAATCTCGTCAAATCCTGTATGAGAGATGGCTTTCCGGCAATACCGAAAAAGATCCTCCGCTTTCCGGTAGCGTTCAGGACGGTAAATCATCCCGGCATTGCAGAAACGGCAGCCCCGCAGGCAACCGCGCATGACCTCAAGGCTTAGCCGGTCATGGGTGATCTCAATAAGGGGCACCAGGGGTTTTTCCGGATAATCCTCCTCACTCAATCTTTCCAGTACATTGGCACTCACGGTCAGCGGAGCAGAATCATTCTGCGGAACAATATGCTGGTCTTCTGATCCGTACAGAGAGGGCACGTATACTCCCTGCAGTCGGGACAGCTTATCAAGTATTTCAACTCTGGGAAGATGCTGTTTTTTGGCCTCCCGTACCACAGTGGTGATTTCAATAACGACTTTCTCTCCATCTCCAAGCACGACCGCATCAAGAAAGTCCGTCATGGGTTCGGCATGGAAGGCGCAGGGCCCCCCGGCGATGATCAATGGGTGGCCATCTTTACGGGAAGAACGTAAAAGAGGGAGACCCGCCAGGTCGATCATGTTAAGAACATTTGTATACTGCAGTTCATACTGCAGGGAGAAACCGAGAACATCCATTTCTCTGACAGGACTAAAAGTTTCCAGAGTGTACAGAGGTATGTCATGAGACCTCATTTTCTCTTCCATATCCAGCCAGGGAGCAAATACCCGTTCCGCCGCTATCCATGATTCCCGGTTGAGAACATGGTAAAGAATTCCCATCCCCAGATGGGACATACCAATTTCATACAGATCCGGGAAAGCGAGGGCGAAGCGCACCTCGACCTGGCTGGAATCTTTTTTTATCACATTAATTTCATTACCAATGTATCTGCCTGGGCGGGTTACAAATGGCAGTATGTCATCCAGAATTTTTTGCATTATATGACTAATATCATACTTTTTTTACATTGCCAATTCAAAACACCTATAATAATGTACGAAAACTAAGCTTTCCCTGCAACAATATTTATAAGTAAATGGTAGGAAAGAAGTTATTTACTATCGAAATATGTGGCCCCAATAGTGTTTTTCACTTGATTTTTATGGTATGGATGCTTTATTTTAACGGTCGCCCCGGTGTAATATATTATAACTTATTGAAATGGGCTGGCATTTTTATTGCAGGATTTGAAGTATGCAATTATTTTGAGAGGAATGCATCGTGAAACTAAGTCTGGATGATTACCGGGAAATTGTCGGTGACAATGTCATAGCATCTATCCACAGAAAGGCCAGCAGGCTGTACAGAAAGCATATCGTCCATATTAATTCAACATATCAAGGCGGCGGTGTTGCCGAGATGCTGCAGACCCTGGTACCGTTGATGAACGACGTTGGGGTAGATACCGGCTGGCGCATATTGCACGGCAATCCTGATTTTTTCTCAGTAACGAAAAAATTTCATAATGGTCTTCAAGGTGAAAAGATTAATTTTTCCAGGATGAAACGGCTGCTGCACACAAATGCCAATGAAAATTTCTCCACCTATACCCATTTGGATCACGACTGCATTATCGTTCACGATCCCCAGCCCCTGCCGTTGATCAAATTCTACCAAAAAAGACAACCCTGGATCTGGCGCTGTCATATCGACCTTTCTCACCCCTCAGAGGAACTCTGGGAATATCTGAAAACATACCTCCTCCGTTACAATACCATGATTGTCTCAAATAAAAACTATCTGAAAAGTGATCTGCCCATTAATCAAAGGATAATACATCCTGCAATCGATCCGATTTCAGCCAAGAATAAACCGATTAACGACGGCACCATTCCCAAGACACTAGAGAGATTCTCGATACCGACAGACAAGCCCCTTATCACCCAGATTTCCCGCTTTGATAAATGGAAAGATCCATTGGGTGTTCTCAAGGTTTTCAAGAAAGTTCGAAAAGAAATCGACTGCCGCCTAGTGCTCTGCGGCAATATGGCCAGCGATGATCCCGAAGGGTTGGAAATATATGAAGAGGTAAAGGAAAAAGGCCATTCCCTTATTGAGACAGGTGACCTTATTCTTCTTACCATCGAAAGCAATCTTTTAGTGAACGTGTTACAGCGTGTCTCGAATGTCATTATCCAGAAATCCACCCGGGAAGGATTCGGTCTTGTCGTAACTGAGGCACTCTGGAAAGGAAGGCCCGTGGTTGCTTCCAACATCGGCGGAATTCCCCTGCAGGTTAAAGACGGCGTGAGCGGCTATCTGCTTGATCCCAATGATCTGGACGGATTTGCCGCCAAGGTTACCTATCTGCTTAAAAATCCGGCTCATGCTGAAAAAATGGGACAGGTCGGTAAAGAATTCGTGCGAGAGAACTTTCTTATAACCCGATTACTCATCAACTATCTTGATCTTCTGGCTTCGACGCTGAATCATGATCTTGCCTCACTTGAGTAATCGTTCCCCTTCTCTCCAGGGGAAACATGATACTATCCCCTTTGCTTCGCTAAAGTGCAGATTCCATCTTGATGATGCCTTCTTTTTTTCGTACATTCATGCGGAGGTATCATGAGGGAGAGCAGACATACCATCCTGGGCAAACCGGCCATGATTCAAAAGATCCTGGCCGAATCCTATAATCTTAAGTTATCCATCCACGATATAAAGCAATATTTATACGAAATCCGATCCGGACAACGTTTCTTTTCCATCAACCACCAGAAGGCACTCTTCATCAAGCTGCTGCGGGAATGGGAGCACCGCTCCGGTGAAAAGGTAATCACCGCTACCGGACAATCATGCCGCCTGAAGAAAGGTATCTGCGTCACTACCTTCGGAGTGTTGAGTGTTGACTGGCCAGGCCTTTATGATACCTGCACGGGGATTCTCCATGAAAAAGGGTGGAATATCTATTATGCCAAGGGAATTTCCCTGAAGAAAAAGAATGAAAATCTGGGCCTGGTGTTGATCGGTATATTGACCGAGGGGAATGAAGAGGAAGCCGATCTCAGCAGCATGCAGGACGAGATCATCTCGAAGATTCACCAGGCAGCTGTGGGAACCAAAGCAAAAACCTATCTCCTGGCCGAAGAATACAAAAAACTGGAAATATACAGCCTCGTTATTGCCAGTATTGAGAAGATTTATAAAGGTGAGCACCTGGAAGAGATTATCGGCATGAACGGTGAAGCCGTTAAATATTTCGCGGCCCGTTCCCGTGATTATATCGAAAACCGCAAAGTTGAAGATATCGCCGATCAGATCATCCTTAATTACAGCCTGATAAAAACGACAGGACAGGGCGGCTCAGCAATCAAGCTTGATATAAAAAATTTCGAAACCCAAAAAGAAGGTGTTTTTACCGGCCTGACCTTGGCCGGACCTGCAAGTATGCTCCACCTTGAGGATTGTCTCAAGACTATCGAGTTGACTACCCCCAGATTCCTGCTCAAACACAACCGGGAGTTTACCACACAACAGGGAATCTCAATTTTTCGAATCGAATTCGTGGATTCCTCCGGTCATCCTCTCAGTGTTCTGGAGCAACAGCGTCTGCGCAGCGCTTTCTCCAAAATGGTTCTCAATAAACAGCGTGACCGGGCTCAATGGATCGAATCGATCGGCGGCTTCGAACAGTACGCCCGGGCCGTCATTCCACTGTTGGTAAAGGAAGCCCAATCCACCAGCAGCACCCAGGTGTACCAGAGTGTGGTGCAGGCCACGGACCTGTACATCGATTTCAAGGTAATCGTCGTGGTTCCCAAGAAAGAAGGCATTCGCCGTAAACTGGTCATCGACACCGTTAACCAGCTGGAGCAGACCACCGGATTCCATATTCTTTCGGTCAAACCTCCCAAATCTTTCGGAGATACCGAGGTCTTTATCATCGACCTGCGCGCCTCACTCACTTCCATCGAAAATGCCGAAATAATCTTCAAGACCATCAAACAGAAGGTATTTGAATCGCTGGGTGAATTCCGGGATTTCGATGAAGGTATGCGCACCCTGGATGTCGCCAAGCTAAAAGCCATCCGACAACGTCTTTCAGACATCGATAAAAATGTAATCCGGGAACTTTACTACAGTATTGAAGATTTCTTTCGGGTGAGCGCTTCCGGAGAGGAAATAGCGACTCATATCCGCATAACGCTGGACATGATACATGAAATAGATGAAAAATCCGACGAGCTGCTCGTTTCCATCCGCCAGGCCGGCATCCACTCTCATTCTGGAGAAATGATTCCCACCTCCACCATACTCTGTCTGTCCTATCCGCACGGGAAACATCTGCTGCAAAACATACTTGATATTCTGGAACCCTTCGACGTCACCTTAAGCAGGCTGGAACGCAGCGGCAGAGACATCCTCACCTGCCGCATTCTGAAAGACGGCAAGGCTTTGGATGAGAAGGAACAGCAGGATCTAATCGGCAAGATAAACCGCATCCCGCCACAGAAACGCAAAAAGAATAATTCGGTAAATAAAATAATCTAACGGCTGCCCGGTTTTACGGCTTTGCTTCCCCGAGCGCACAGAGGACACGATTCCGGCTGATAGGTCTCCACTTCCATGCGAAACAGCGCCGTGTAGGGTAATCCAAAATCGACCTTGCCGCCGCTTCGGTCGACGACTGCGGCGACCCCCGTGACTTCTCCGCCCTTTTCCCTGACTACCTCCATGACATCTTTAACGGAACCGCCCGTTGTAGTAACATCTTCAGCCACCAGAAGTTTCTCACCAGGGGATATATCAAATCCGCGCCGCAGCATCATCACTCCGTCTTTTCTCTCGGTGAAGATCGCTCTCACGCCAAGGTGACGAGCCAGATCCTGGCCGAATACAATCCCTCCTATTGCCGGGGAAATAACTGTATCAATGGTTTTTTTATCGAGTAGCGCAGCCATCTCACTGCAGAGAATATCGCTGTGCCAGGGGTACTGAAATACTTTTGCACACTGAAAATAACGATTACTATGCAGCCCGGAAGTCAGGATAAAGTGCCCTTCCAGAAGAGCGCCGCTTTCCTGGAATATACGGAGGATATCTTCACTGCCTAATGCCATAGTGTCCCTCTCGATTGAATGTCTCTCCGGTTCATTTGCCAGCAGCAGCCTGTTTACTGCGCCGTATGCTGTTGATGTTGTCTCTCAGTTCTTTTGCCTTTCCCCTGGCTGCTTCTGCGAAATCCTCTCCCTCTGAAGCGTAAATGATGCCCCGGCTGGAATTAACTATCGCCATTTCCCCCAGTTGATCAGTCCCGTTGATTATTGCGGCGTCAAGATCACCGCCCTGAGCGCCGATTCCCGGAATCAGGATTGGTAGATCAGGAGCGACACTGCGGATTTCAGCCAGCTCTTCTGGATGGGTGGCTCCGGCAACCAGCCCGCAATTACCCCCCTTGTTCCATTCCACGGCCTTTTCAGCGACTCTCTGATAGAGTTTTTTCCCATCCGAAATTAAGTACTGAAAATCCTGTGAACTGGGATTTGAGGTCAAACAGAGGATGAATACTCCCCTGCTCTCATCCCTGATAAACGGTTCGATGGAATCCAAGCCGAGATAGGGACTGACCGTCACAAAGTCAAATCCGATGTCGAAGAGGGCCATGGCGTACCGTTCAGCCGTCGTTCCGATATCACCCCGCTTTGCATCCCCTATGGTGAGGATGCC
>CAZUMH010000062.1:9386-20768 GCA_964621645.1 uncultured bacterium | reverse complement strand
AAGATGCTGCGGGTAATAGTGATAATTATAAATCGCCGCCATTGTGCCGAGTTCCTTAAAACCCTCCACCAACATTCCTTCATAATCAAGATCGGTAAATCCCAGCGGACCTTCGACAGCATCCATCCCCTTCTCCCTGGCCCAATGCTCCACCGTATCCAGCAATGCTTTTGATACTTCCTCATCGTCAATAAAATCAATCCAGCCGAAACGCGCGTGTTTTTTCCCCCATTTTTCTATAAACCGGGTATTTATTATTCCGGCAATCCTCCCGGCAATTTTTCCATCTTTGTAAGCTAGCCAGTATTTCGCTTCACAAAAATCAAAGGCTGGATTTTTGTCTTTCCTTAAGGTGTTCATTTCATCAAATCGCAAAGGCGGCACCCAGTATTCGTTACCCGCATACAGCTTGTAGGGGAATGATATAAATTTTTTCAGCTCATGCTTCTTCGTGACTTCTTTAACGGTGATTGGCATCTCGCCTCCACAATAATTCCGATAATAAAATAATCATCGAGGCTGGCTGCACCCCGATAATCTCTCTTTCTTATTGATGGAAAAAATCAATCCTTGATCCCTTTACAAAGGGACAATTTTTAAACAATCTTTCTGTTATCTCTGTTCCGTTATTCCGGATGTGATAACGGGTCTCCGCAATATCACATTCAGCGATCAAGGAATAAAATATTTCTTCTTATAAAGAAATTTACAGGGAAGAATATAATATTGACAGTATGTTTATAAATAAAATTAAGAAAGTCAAGAGAAATTTTGGATGGATTGTTTCCTTTTATACGATTGAAACAGACTGGATCCAGAATTCTTCTGAGGCACCAGTATCGGAAACCCATCAGGAAATACCGGGAGCCGCGGTTCAGGATCAGTGCAGCATGCCTATTCCCTTAATTACAAAAGGAATGAATCCTTCGCCGAAACCGAATGGTACAGGTGTAAATGTAAGTATGAAAAAAAGCAGCGCTATGATGCCCAGGATAACCCTCCCCCGAGTGAGGGGACGGGAGTCATCAAGAGTAGGCGGATGTTTGCGAATAAAGACAAATACAATAATCGGCAGAATCCACCCGGCGTAGAAAAAGAGAAAAATGACAACAAGGCTGAGATAAAAAAGCCAGGCGATCCACTTACTTCTCTTTTGAAATAAAGCGTAAATAATGTGTCCCCCATCCAGCTGTCCGATGGGCAGGAGATTGAGCGCCGTAACAAAAAGCCCTACCCAGCCGGCATAGGCCAAGGGATGAAGGAGAACGTCCTGCTGGGGACCCAGCGGGCCCAAAACAAGTTTGGTCAGGGTGGAAAAAAGCAATGAATCACCCAGTGAAATGATCTGATCGCTCTGGTGCAAGGGTTCCACCACAGTGGAAAGCTGTAATCCCGCAATAACAACGGGGATGGAAACCACGAGGCCTGCCAGGGGGCCCGAGACACCAACATCAATAAGAGCGTTACGATCGGGAACCCGGCCCTTCATCTTGATAACCGCACCCATGGTTCCAAAGGGCGGCAGGGGCAGAGGAATAAAAAAAGGCAAAGAAGCGCTGATACCGTGTCTGCGGGCCATGAGAAAATGTCCCATCTCATGGGTAAGCAGAATACTCATGATTCCCCCAGAATATAAAAGCGCTGCTGTCAAACCACTCCCTAAACCGACCAGAAAAGTTGAGGCAACCGTAAGAAGAAAGAGCAGCAGGTGCAGGAGCTTTCTATTTCCGGGAAAGTGTCTTCCGTTGAATGGTATTCGTTTTATATCCGGAATTTGAGATGGCGGGGTGGGGCGTTCTTTCACGGGTTTATCCTTGATTCTTTTTACTGATAATCTGATTCACCCTTATTCCGCAGCCGTTTCGAGGGTAACGAGCACCGAGTCGCCCCGTTCGATTCCTATTTCCCGGCCGGCGTCTCCATTAGGCAGGGCTATTTCCAGATAATCATGACTGCCAATCAGAGCCAGGGGTTTGTCGTCCTTCCCGTGACAATAGGTGCGCAGAATTGTTGGTATGGTTAGCTTCCCAACGCTGATGCTGCAGGAGGTATCTTCAAGCATGGAAGCGTCAATATTGGAAATGCAGTTTCCGAAATGATCGATGTGAATGATCTCTCCTTTTATCCTATTCCCCTTCCTGGCAGGCAGCGGCACATTACCTCTATTGAAGTCCAGAACCGCCGGGCCGGTCTCTTCCAAAGGCAAGCCGGATGCCAGGGCCGCCGCCGCCGGGGCGAATCTATCCCTCCCTTCAAAGGTATAGCTTGTCCGGGGCAGAAATAATTCAGGATTCGTCAACGTATGAACACGGAGATCGGGTTGAGAGTGAAAAATGTACGCCAGGACTCCATTATCCGGCGCCAGGAACATCCGCCCTGCGGCCTCAACGGTGAGGATGCGGCGGCGGCTCCCCACTCCCGGATCCACGACAACGATATGGACAGTACCCTTCGGGAAAAAAGGCCAGACCATCTTCAGCAGGAAAGAGGCATGAGGGATATCCTGAGGAGGCACTTCATGACTAATGTCCACCAGTGACGCTCCTGGCAGCCGGCTCAGGATGACTCCTTTCATGGCGGCCGGGTAGCCGCTGCCTCCGCCGAAATCAGTGAGCAGGGTGATGATTGGAGGACTATTTTTATCTTGTCCCTTCATCAAACGAAACGTATTGAATTGTTTGGGACCATCTGAAATACCTTACGTTTCTCAGGGGAGATTATCCGGACGTAAAAATAAATTGACTTGGACCCAGCCGTTCCCGCTCTCATCTTTTTCCGACGGCGGATAGTAACGGACCTGCATACAAACCCGCTGCACGACACTGTCTATCCGCTCGTTACCCGTGGGCTCCTCTAAAATCACCCTCTGGGGTTTCCCATCACTGTTAATCAATACCCGCACCTTCATTGTTGCGGGGATACTGGAGAGGGGAATTTCCCGGGGAAAATCAAGCAGATTTTGTAAGGCCTCTAATCCTTCCACCGGTCCGGAAGGATTGATTTTCATATCAACCCCTTCCAATTTGGTATTATCAATCAGGGGAGGTTCCTGTTTATTCTTTACGGAAGTATCTTCTTTATTCTGATTATCCTCGATTTTTGCGGCAAGCAGTTTCCCCGCCCTCACGGCGTAATCCGTTCCGGGATATTCGTCTTTTACTTTCTTATAGAGACGCCTGGCTTCCTGATCCTGATGCAGACATTCATCCCGAATCCAGGCCCGGGCGAACAGAGCCCTGGCTCCTTCGGCGTGATCCGGATACCTGTTGTAAATCCGCCGGTAAAGAGTATCTGCTCCCTGGTAATCCTTTTTATCGAAAAGATACCTTTCGGCCTCATGTAAAAGCTGAGAGAGAGAATCCGCGGCTGTCAGATCCTGGTCGATACCCTCATTCTTCCGGATCCGCTTGGCTTGCTCACTCTGGGGATATTGCCGCAGCAGCATCTGTTTATACCGTTCGGCCGCACTTGTATCCTTTAAGTCACGCTCCAGGATGTAACCGCTGTTATACAGCGCCCGCATTCTATAGGGACTTTCCGGGAATTCGTCGATAATACGTTTGTAAAGAGCCAAAGCCGAATCAGGAAGAGACATTTGGAAGAGATAGAGTTCGGCCAGCAGAAAGAGATTCCTGTCCGTTTCCTCAGTGCTAAAGACATCCAGTTCTTTATTGTGAGTGCTGGTGGGATTTCTCCGTTGATTGTTTGCGGAACGTGATCCCTGCTGATTCGTCGGAGGGCCGCCTTGTTGAACCTGATTTCGCCGGTCGGCTGCATTTGACGGATTTTGATTAGTATTTGCAGCAGAATTCTGCTTGGTTGAATCCATTTCAGCGACCAATTGACGGGCCAGGCTGTCGGAAACGGCCTGCATCTGTGTGAGGTCCACGCTCCCCTCCCTACCCTCATTCGCCATTCCAATCACTTCCCGCAATGCCATAAAACGCTGCAGGCTCAGCTTCTTGACCTCAGCGGAATCAGCCAGTTCATAGCTCGGATACACCAGAGGTATCTGATAATAGGAAGCCAGGGCCCGTTCATAATCCACCTTTTCTTTCTCATAGATATGACCAAGCCGGTAATAGGCCTCGGCCGCTTCCTTTGTGCGGGGATGCTCTTGTATCAAATCGTGATAAGCCAGAATGGCTCCGGTAACATCACCCTGGTCCTCACTGCACTGGCCGATCTCAAGTTTGATCTCTCCAAAGCGTTTACTGTTTTTCTGGTCACTCAGGAGCCTCTCGAACTGCCTGATAGCCTCGTCAATACGGTTCATCTTTCGCAAAGCAATGGCGTAACGGTAGCGAGATTCGAAGAGCAGCTCCCAGCTGGGTTCCGCGTCCTCAACCCGCAGAAAATAATCGGCAGCCTTATCCTGAACATTCAGCGTATCATAAGCGGCTCCGATTTGAAACAAAGCCTCCGCTTGTTTCTCGCCCAGCCCCAGATTAAGGGATTCCTGATAATACCTGATAGCTCCCTCAAATTTCCCTTCCCGGGCCTCCGCCTGCCCGAGATAGTAATTGGCCAGCGCTTTAGTAGCTTTGGAATCATTCTTTAAGATAAGTGGTTTAAAAGCGGAATCGGCAGCAGCGAACTGATGCATTTCAAGATAGTTGCGTCCGAACCAGAGACGCGCTTCTGAATTAAGCTTGCTTTGAGGAAAGGATTGGTGCAGATAATTTAAATATTCCAATGATTTATTATATTCTTTCTTGTAAAAATAACTTTTTCCCAGAAGGAGAAGGGCGTCGTCGACATAGCGGCTCTCAGGGTATTCATCCAGCAGTTTCAGTGATTTTTCAATGGCTTTATCGTAATTGCTGCTTTCCGCCTGAGTCAGGGCCTCATTCATGTTTTTCCGGGTTTCATTCTGGGCTGCCCGGTAGTAGCGTTTGGCATTGTAAAAGGTGTTAAAATAGGCACAGCCGCTGATTAACAGCACCAGAACGACGGCAAACAAACGATATATTCTCATAACTTCCTTCCCGCTGGGAAACCATTACCTGCTAATGTACGACGTAATCAACACCATGTCAAGCGCTCTCTGTTTCTTAAAAATTGTTCTCCAGCCCTACATGTATCTTGGCACTTGTAAGGGTTGCCCCCTCGCCCAATCCATAATCGATGCCGACAACGCCAAGCCTGGTTTCCAGACGCAGGCCGAATCCATAGCCGAATTTCACCGTGTAATTATTCTTGTCCGCATCTTCCCGCCGGTAAACCGCGCCATCCAGAAACAGAAAAACACGGGACCGGGGCCCGAAGAGAAAACGGTATTCCAGGGTGTTCCAGGATGCCAGGGTAGAGCTGAAACGGTCCTCGTTGTAGCCTCGTAATGTCCTGGCACCCCCAAACCGTATCTGATCACTGATAGGCACCTTGCCTTCACCCGTCCTGATCTCTTCGCCGTGCAGATGCAGGTATGCGACATGATTCTTCGCTACTTCTGCGGCCATGAAACAATCTACCACGAGATGTCTGGTCGAAGAGCGGGCGGAAATATCCCCCTCGGAAAGAAGCGCATCCGGACCCAGATTCTCTTTCCTGCCTATCTCCAGAGAGGTGAGATACCGCACCCCCCGTCTGGGATTATTTACATCGTTTAAGGTGGAATAATCCGCGGACAGGGAAAGGAATAAATCCCTGCTCCGGGGGATCGATTGAAGCATCGCGGCCAGGGAATCAGGCAGCACCTCACTGCTTCCCGCTCCCAGAGTCAAAGAAAGACTTCTGTATGGATCATATCGCCCCGTGATTCTGAGCTCCCGCTTTACATAGCTGGTATCCCGGATCTCCTGCTGAAAGGAGGCGCCGGCGTTCCAGGGAAGTCCCAGGAGCCAGGGTTCTTCATAAGCGAGACGCATCAGCTGGGAAAAACGGTCCTTCTTCTGCCAGAAGACACGCAGGGCCCGCCCGGTGCCCAGCAGATTTTCAAAGTCAAGATCGATCTCTCCGATCATATAGCCCTTTTCCCGTTCGTTTTCCGACGGAACATATCCCAGTAATCCGTCGAACGTATTGGACCTGGCCTCTTCGACGGGGAAGGTCACCTGAGCCTCACCTTCGGTAAACACGATCTCCGGCTCATCCGCGGAACGCAGGTATAAAAGACGCCGAAGCCTGGCCCGCGCGGATTCCAGGGCGCTTCTCGAGAAGGGACTGCCCCGGCGAAGACGCGTCTCTCTCAACAGCACCCGGGCAGCGGTAATGCTGTTGCCCCTGAACCTGATCTCTCCCAGAGGGATTGGGGTTCCGGGTACTGCCTCAAGTGTTAGCAATACTCCCGGCGGCGAAGGATCCGTCCTGATATCTAGCCGGCGGATCGCTACCCTCGCGAGCGGATATCCCCGGTCTTCCAGGTAAGCGAGGATTCTCTCCATGTCATGAAGGACGACATCCTGAATAAGGAACCCTCCCTTTCTTGTGTTCAGGAGGGAGCGGATATCATCTTCTTGTATCCCGCCGGAAACAACCAATTCAAGGTTTTCCACCCGAAGCTGTTCTCCCTCGGTGATAGTAATGTCTACACTGCAGGAGGCACTGTCCGGTTCCATCCTGATGACAGCGGAATCGCAGCGGGCAAAATAGTATCCGCTTCGTCGACAGGATTGCAGGAGAAGTTCCACCTTCCCCTGCAGCAAAGCTGCGGACAAGGTATCGCCCCGCAGGGATTGAAGCAGAGTATCCTTCTCCTTGGGATCGATGTGCGCGGCTCCCGACAGATGAACGGAGGAGATGACCGTCCCCCTTGCCTGGCCCCGGGAGGAAACAGCCGGGGACAGGAGGAAAACCATCAGCAGGAGGGGAAGGAATCTTCTATTCCTGCTCATTATGTGAATAGTTCCGGACATTAAAAAAAGGCTCTCACTTCCATCTGCCCGGCGTGATATATGCGGCTGCGCCAGGGTTCCCGCCTGCCTCTGTAGGTAATGGTAGCCATAACATTATCGCTTACCCGGTAGGAGAGGAAACAATTCCAGCGGTAGGTCGCCCCAGGCTGTTCTCCCTGCAGCATCTCATAGGGAAGGCTGCCGCTTTCATCCGGGGCCCAGACCCGCCCCAGTTCAGCCTCGATCTGGGCCTTGCCCTTCCCTTTAATGGCATAACCAACGCGGGGGACAAGGAAAAAAGAGGTCACCGACAGGGACGGAGATACAGCCGCATCCCGGGCCCGGCGCAAGTTGCATTGCAGCGCCAGTTCCAGTTTCTGCCTGGGCCGATAGGAGGTATCCAGAAGGAATCCCCGGGAACGGATGTTCCGGTCCCGCCTGGCGGCCGAATCATACTCCTTTTTCTTGGACTCGTCCAACACGGAGAGGTTTATCCCCAGGCGGGAGCTGGGATTTACCTTGAGCCTGACTTCCCCGCTGCCCTGTCGTTGGATAAGGCCGGCGTAGAGCAGCTGATGGTCCTCCAGATCGTTGCGTTTCAGCCGCAGACGCAGAGAATACCTGGACCCGGGCGGGGCCAGTTCCAGATCCTGGGTCAGCGAGACAACCGCCTTGACGGTGGTGGAATCGGCTCCCCAGGCGGGCGAGAAAGCTGACCGGTTCACACTGAAAAAATCCTGTTTTCTGTCGCTCCGTTCCACCCGGAAAATTGAGCGCGCCGTGAGGGAGCGGAGCACGGGGCGCAGCCAATCCCCGCGCTGGCCCAGACGGCTGCCTTCCAGTCTGAATTCCGCCCCGCAGGCAAGATTGTTCACCGGCTCAAAATCTCCGGTCTGGAGCGTTCGGACCAGCAAATCACCGTCACTGTCCGGGACCAGCTCTCCCAGCTCCTCATCCAGGCGATAGTTGCCCAATCCCTCTCCCACCTGAATGGTGTCACGCACCATGGTGGAGACGCGGGTATTGGAGTAGCGGTAATAGATATTTCCGTAGAAGACCCGTTTTCCCGGAGTCAGGCGCAGGATCAGATCTGCCAGATCGGCGCGGACATCTTCACGCCGGGGATCGTTGTAATCCCGGCGGCGGTGGGTGAGCAGCAGAGAGGTGGAAACCGAGCTGCTGCCAGTGTAGGAGAACTTCATTTGATCCACCTGGGCCAGTGACCCATCCCGCAGCCGGTTCAGATCATACTCGTCCTGATCCCGCACCGTCTTGGACAGCTCCAGCCGCAGACCATTTTTTTCTCCCAGCAGACTGGCGCTCAGCTCATCGTAACGGAACCCGTTCCGAACGGAATCTCCCTGGCTCTCCCGGCGGTGCTCCCCCTGGTAGGTCAGCGCCGGCCGTATCAGTTTCCAGCGGGTTTGAACTCTTCCTTTACGCCGCACCCAGAGTCCGTCGTTATGGCCGGCATCCGTTGTGCTGATCCGCTCTTCCTCGAAAAACGCGGCGGGCAGATCGGGCCGGTCCAGGCTGAACCGATAGACCTGACGGCGGGAATCAAAGCCGTCGCTCCGGCTCAGAGTACCGAATTCCGTTTCCACCGCGACCAGAGGGACGGGAGCATAGACCGCCTGCCAGGTATGATAGTTCTCTCCCTGAGGCACCCCCTCCGGCATACCCCACACCCGGCCGTGCTCGATCTGTTCCATGCGTCCGACGGGAGAGAATCTTGCGCCGATGTTTCTCAGGTCTCCGGACAGTGAGAGGGAACCGAGCCCTTTCCCGGCCAGCGAGAGCCGCTGCTTATCCAGACTGAATCCGGCCCGGTAGGATGTCCCCAGATTGTCTTCATCGTCCTTTGTGGAAAAAAGGTTGGCATCCTGACTGCTGAGGCTGAAAGAGCCGCTGAGGGCCAGATTGTCTTTCAGCCGCAGACGGGATGAGACATCGGCAGCCTGTTGGGATACGGCCATCGGCAGGAGAATAACCGGCAGATAACTGCCCTTTCCGCCGCCCTCGTACCGGTAAATCCCGTATCCCTGAAAGGAGTAGTCTCCTTTGTTGGAACCCAGATAGGAGAAACGCACGGTATAATCACCCCCTCCCGCTCCGACATAGTGATATATGGTCGTTCCCAGAGAATCCACGGCCCGGTAGCTGCCCTGGCCTTCTCCAACAAAATCGGCGCCGTTCCCCGCGGCGGCGGCGGTGTCGTCACCCGCTTCCTTCAGAATTTCCAGGTAGTCGTCGCTGAGGGCAAAATTCAGGGGCTCGTCCTTGTTGTCGGCCTCCCGCAGAAAGGCGGTATTGATCGTGAGACGGTCATGCAGCAGATTCACCTCTCCATCCAAGCCATAGACCTGCTTCTGGAAATACTGGCTGGAGTATTCGAATTCAACCCTGATGCGGGAATCCGCCGTGATCAGCCTCTTGCGGGTGAAGGTAACCTGCCCGTTGCCGTACTCGATCACATAGTCGTTATCCTCTCCCCTGGTCATCAGTTCCCCGTCCACATAGACCCGTTCCGTCCCGGCCAGTACGATGATCTGCCGCTGTCCCCGCTCACCCGACAGCTGATAGGGTCCCTGATTGCCTTCCTGCCCCATAAAATTATTGGTGGTATACTTTCCCCGGCTGGCCGCGGCGTTCATGGTGAGATGGTTTTTCCCCCTGCTCACGGTGGCGCTCACTCCCTGCAATTTTCTCTGATATTCCCCGAAACCGTGACCGCTGAGGGAGAACTCGTAATCGCCCATGGTGGTGGTGAAACCGGGAGCCGAAATGGTCACCAGCACCTTGTCTATTTCCTGCAGCGTCTGGGTATTGCCCTCCGGCTGGATGGGGGTGTTCTGATCCGTGAGTGAGGCGACGATCTCCACCTGGTCGGCGATAGTGCCGGAAACCTGCAGCCGCAGTCCGGATTGCAACCGCATGCCCTGATCCGTGCCCAGGGATATACCCCTGAAGATGGAGCCGCTCCGTTTCAGCTGGCTCTCGAAACCCGGCACAGGAGCCGATTTGAGGATCACGGACGCGGTCGTATCGGTTTCAGCGCTGTCTGCTGCATCCCGGCTTGTCTGCTTCCATTTTATCAGACTGAGAGGAAGCGAGATCGGCACAAATCGATAGGTGACTGTCAGGGTGGATTCGAGCTCCGGAGGGCGCAGAAAAACGATGAGGCCGTGCAGGTAGTCGACCCGGTAATCCAGATCCCGGCGCAGCAGCCTGTCGTCCTGCCAGACCTGTTCCGATTCCTGTTTGAGGAACTGGTGGTCGAGGCGCCATACCGTATCTCCGCTCTTTCGCTGCCAGCTCTCCGTTTTCAGAGCGGGATCGGGAAAATGGATAACGGTCTGCGCTGTCGTCCGGGTAAAACAGAAAAGCAGTACTGGGATGAGGAGGATGCCTGACAGAGGACGATTCACCGGGTTTCCTCCGCCCGTTCCAGCCGGAAGAGCTGGATTGATTTGCTTTTTCCATCCAGTACCAGGAGACGATCCTGCCCGCAGGCGATATCCCGCGGTTTATCGAGACGGACCGGATTGGGTACCATTCCTCTATATACTCCGGCGGAGGTGAAGGATTGGATCGCTCCCGTCTCCGCATCGATGACGAACAGCAGATCGGCGGTGATTTCAGCCACGGCGGCGGGAGCATGCAGGACTCCTTCCCCCATTTTAAACAGGAAGGTGCCGTAGGTATCGAACACCACCAGGCAGTGCTGGCCCGGATCGGCCACGTACACCCGGTCCTGTCTGGATATCAGCAGGGAGACCGGAGATGTCAGTTTGCCGGTGCCGGAATCCACGTCTCCGAAGCTGGTCTGGGGCTTGCCCTGTACGTCCAGCTTGATGACCCGGGAATTATCCTCATCCAGGCAGAAAAGCTCGCCCTGTTTGGAGAGCACCGCGTCCCGGGGATAGAGAAAAGAGAAGCGGGCCGGCAGGTTTTCCCCGGACTGCAGGGTGGCCAGAAAGTGAAGATCCTTGTCGTAGCGCTGGATACGGTGATTGTAATAATCAGCAACCAGAACATCGAGGCCGTTGGCGGCGTCGACCGATACGGGATGATCCAGCTCCTCATCTCCCCATCCAAGCCCGCCGATCACGGCGGTCACCTGTCCCAGGCTGTCCAGTTTGAATATCCGGTGGGTACCGGCATCGGCCAGGTAAACCCAGCCGGCCGGATCTACCGCCAGCGCCGTGGGATCCGGGTATTCCTCGTTGCTCCATTCTCCCAGATAGCGCAGCACCACCCCGGTTTCGATCTGCTGTGCCTGGATGGAGCCGGGGACACAAAAAATAATCGTTAGAATGAGGATAAAATTTGTGAGCAGCCGCATCGTTTGATCCTCCAGTGGCGGGCAGTGGATTTTGAAACGTACAGTTTTATCATAACATTGTCAAGGATAGTTTCACCGGTATATTCTTCGAGGAGGAGTAAGAAACAGCAAGGCGGGTCTTGACCCGCGATGTTTAAACCGCAGAGAGGAAAAGAATATGAATTAACAAAGGCCGCTGCATTTCGGCCTTTGTTAATTCCGAAC
>CAZUMH010000062.1:0-9286 GCA_964621645.1 uncultured bacterium | reverse complement strand
TTAATTCCGAACTTTCATTTTCGTAGGGATCTTGACCCGCCACTATTCAACCCGTGACACATTCCACCCGGTTGGATCAATAGCCGATCCCCATGTCTCTGAATACATCCCTTCCTCGACATAACGATGAAAACTGGACCAGCGCCAATCACTCACTTTCTGAACCAACGTATGATGAACAGGATTGTAATGGATGTAATGAAAATGCGATTCGTAATCAATTTCATCCCTGATTGTATGCTCCCAAAACCGTCTCTGCCATATGGCAGCTTCTCCCTTTTCCAAGCGGGATCCGTTCCGAATACCGTCCTGTCCGCCTGCCTTTAAAAACTTAATTGTAAACACACTTTTCAGCATCTTTATTCTCATCGAATAATCGGGATCACCATTGGGAAGTGTGATCAACAGATGCATATGATCAGGCAGTAGGCAGACAGCGTCCAGTGCAAAGGGCATCTTCCTTTGCACATCCCTCCATGACTGTTTTATTATGTCTATCCCAAGACCACTAGTCAGAAACGGACGTCGTTTATAGGTGACAAGGGTAAAGAAAAACATCCCACCGGATTGAAATGTGCGTCGGTATTGTGACATTACTTGCTCAATTTTAAAGATGGTGGGTCAAGACCCACCCTACTTTCTTTATTCAGGATTAAATTAATAACAATGGACGTACATTGTATACAGCAAGCCCATAAGTTTCTACTCAGGACACCCGACGGAGTGACCTTCCATTTATATGAATATTTTTGAAAAGAAATGGCGCTTTTCAATCCGGTTCATTCTTCAGCTATGTGTCAACAATTTCTCTCAATTAGCACTCAATTTGTAGAACTCACCGTGACAACATATTCGCCTGGGAATAATTCAAAGTATTGTCCGTTTCCGGCAACTGTATATGAATTCTTGCTGCTCGTTTCAAGTACAGTTAGTTTTTGCCCATCCGTTACCGGTAGTGTGACTTCAGCGACACTACCTTCAGGTACTTTTATTTCAAATACTTTCTTATCGTTTCCGTAGTTATTCCAATTTGAAACAATTTCTCCAAAGGGTGAATAATATGAGCACCGTACCTCGGACAAATTTTCAGGAAGCGAAGGTTTGATTTTAAATCTTTCAAAGCCCGGATGGTCAGGATCTGGCTGTATTCCGCCAAGCCATCTGAAGAACCATTCAGATACCGATCCAAACATTGGATGGCAATTGGAAAAGGTATTATCACTCTCTTTCCAAGTTTCCCAAATAGTTGTAGCTCCCTGGTCAATCATATATCCCCAACCAGGGAAATCTGTACTATTGACAATCTCGTAAACTCTTTTGCTGTTATCCTTTCCGGAAAGTGCTTCAAGGATATATTTTGTTCCAAAAATCCCTGTTGTAAAATGACCGGCAGGAGCTGACGATACAGCAGTCAATAACGAATCTACCGCTGCTTGCACATCTTCTTCAGGGATAATGTTGTAATAAAGCAAAGTAGCAAACAGTGTCTGCCTGTTTATCGGGTCGGGCACACTATTATTCCAGAATCTTTCTAAAATAAGTTTCGTTAGCTTATCGGCAAGTTTTTCAAATTTCGCTTTATTTTCACTATCATTCATATAGAATGCAAATGTTGCCATTATCCTGGCACACTGGAGGTAATAGCTCGTGCCTGTCAGCTCAACCGGAACCGGTTCCAGTGATTCATGGTCACTCAACCCGGAATCGACAATACCATCGGGATGTATTCGTGCAACTTTCTCCATCCATTGTAAATCCATTTCATATAATTCCTTCACTAAGGTAGTATCATTATAGTAAAGGTAAAGATTATATTGCGTGATAAGGAAGGCTGATTCCCAGCTCACGCCGCAGTAGCGTATTCCCACATAAGGGGCAGTATCAATAAACACCGAATCGTTCATCGCATCCAGCCAATCGAAGATTGTTTTACGGTAAAAATCCTGCATACCGAAATTGTAAATATAGGCTTCACTGGTAGCGTTTATATCACCGCCATAGCCAAATCTCTCGCGAGCGGGGCAGTCTGATTGCACACTGATAAGATTAGAAAGAAAGGTTCTTTCCGCGGCATCTTGTATTGAATTGATAAGATCCGAAGAACAGGAAAAATGGTTACTATTGTTTACATTCGTATTTAAGGCAATACCTTCTATGTCAGAAATACGTGGTTGTTGTTTTAATTCGGAAATTTCCATATAGCGGTAGGCATGAAAGGTAAACTCAGGACTGTACCATACGTCTGGCTTATCACCAAAAACATATGTATCGGTTTGCCAGGCAATTGCAGGCGCACCGGGACCACCAATCCCGGCTTTCTTAATCTGACCGGCAACCGTGGTCATCGGGTTGAGTTCTCCGTTATTATATATTCTTTCCCCAAAGCGAAAAGTGATAGTATCCCCCTGTTCACCGTTAAGATGAATTCGGTAAAGTCCTGTGAAATTTACTCCCATATCAACTAAATAAGCACCATCCGCGACAGGCGTTATCGAAACCGGGATTTTCTTATCCGTTATTTGGATGGGGGGGAAAAAAGACTTTTGCAGAATTCCTCCGGGTCCTTCATATTTAATTGCATTGTCCCATTTGCTATCATCAAAACCAGCAATTCCCCATCCCTCAATTTCGTACCGTGCATCATACCATTCGCCCAGATAGACACTGTTCCTTCTTATTGGTCCGTGGGAAAATTTCCATGTTTCATCTGTCAATATCTCTTCTGTCTGCCCATCGCTGTATTCAATTTTCAGCCTGGCAATAAAAACCGGGTTTCCTGTTGGAAGAGATTCTCTTATGTTGAGATGTCCCCACATTTTCAGTGGCAATGGATTATAGAATCCATTACCAAGTGTTACTCCAAGGCAGTTAGCACCCTGTTGTACATCTGCAGTTAAGTTATACTCTGTATAATAAATCCTCTTATTAAAATTAGTCCAGGCAGGATCGAGATAATTCTTCCCGATTTTTTCACCGTTCAGCAAGGCACGATAATAACCCGCTGCTGTGATATACATCGTGACTGAGCGAACAGGTTTTTCAATCAAGAACTCTTTGCGAAATATCGGTGCAGGATTATCTTTATAAAACTGGGCGTCATTCTTTGAGGTATCATCTCCGGTTTCTATCCACAAAGCGTTGCCCAAGTCAGTATCTTCTCTAATGAAAGAATTTTCCTCTCTACTAACATGGCATGATGAGAATAGCAGTAATAATAAGATTTGAAATGAGAGTAAGTAATAAATACTTTTTGTCGTTACTATTCTGGTAAACATAGAACCTTCATTTTATGGCTGATGTTTGTCAGGTGAATATGTTTGTTCTGTGTTAATGTATCTATTTTTTAACTCATCACACCTCCTCCTCATCTTCACCAGGATCTCCTTGTAATTCGGATCTGAGGCAAAATTAACAAGCTGGTCCGGATCGGTAATTAGATCGTGCAGAAACTCGTAAGCAGGTTTCTGCTCGAAATATCTTGCATAAACATACCTTTTTCCCCGGACGCCTTCCCATTTCGGAATGTCCGGGTGATCCATCAAGTGTTCACAGAAGAAATCGTTTCGCCAACCGGGGACATGTTTATTATTCAGTAATGGGACAAGGCTGCTGCCCTGGTAGTGAGGAGGGATTCTGATTTCGGCAAGTCCCAGTATGGTGGCGGGGACATCGACATTGAGAGCCATCTCTTCCCTTAGTGTGCCCCGTTTTTCTGTTGATACCCTTGGGTCATAGATAATCAGCGGCACACGGAGTGATTGTTCGTAATGTGACCATTTCCCTGCAAATCCGCGGTCGCCCATGTAATATCCATTGTCACTCATGTAGATAATGATTGTATTGTCTGCAAGGTGACGTCTTTCCAGCTCTTTCCGGATACGACCGATAACAAGGTCAATTCCACTGATCATTCGAAAATAGGCTTTCATATTTCTCTGATATTTCTCCGATGTATCCCATCGCCAGAAAAAACGTTTTCTATTCATCGACTTTTTCAAAAACTCCGGCTGGTTCTCAAAGATTGTGGGATCGGACAGCCTTGAGACCGGAATCTCAATATCAGCGTAGAGTCCGTCCATCGCTTTCAGGTACGGGTAATGGTTATCCATGTCATCATCTACTGCATGGGGTGCATTGAAACTAATCGAAAGGCAAAAGGGCTTTCCCTCGGCATTCTCGTTTAAAAACTCAATCGCGCGATCGCCGGCAATTTCAGTTTCATGCCGAAGACTGCCATCCGGCTGCTGCTTAAAATAAGGGTAGCCACTGTGGGGTTTAAAGAAGTCGAACATGACGGACTCGGGTTTATCCTCGGTTTTCACCCCGTACTTCCCGATGAATCCCGTACGATAGCCCGCCTTACGCATCAAGGCGGGATAGCTCTTCACCATATGAGCCGGATTCAGGGGTGGTGTGCCGAAAGTATACTTGTGTGTCCTCTCATACAAACCGGTCAAAATGGAGGCACGGCTAGCCGCGCAGATGGATGTTGTTACAAAGGCATTCCTGAAACACACTCCCTCTGCAGCCAGGCTATCGATCACCGGCGTCTTGATGATTGGGTGTCCCGCACATCCCAGAATATCGTTACGCTGGTCATCAACCAGCAAAAATAGTATGTTGGGTTTTCTCAAGTATTTTCGTTTGAGGAAAGAAGCTGGTGTGAGCATCGCTGCTGCAGCTGATCCGGTAACCCTCAGAAAATCTCTCCTGTTGCATACATCCATTTTTACATCTCCATAAACAACTCTGATTTTCACCCGTCGCGGACAGTACAATCCGAATCCTTCTCGATCCTCCTGATCCTATTCCGCTATTCACTGGGCATGGAATAATCTCCCTTGTTCAATTATCGTGTTTCATTCAGAGGACAACACACCCGGCCTTTGCTCTGGGACGATGAATATGAATCGTATCGAAAAGCTGATATTGGTAATTATGATTAAATTAATATATTTTTCGAGGATGTCAAGAAAAATCAAATATTTCCGTGGAGTGTATCCTGCCCCGCCATCATCAGGATTAAATTAATAATAATGGACGTATGTCTTATACAGCAAGCCCGTTTGCTTCAATAACAAGATATTACACGACCCAAGGAGCCTGTCCCGGCATTCTTTTAAGCTGGGAGTCGTGCCACACGATCAATTTTTCATTTAATTCCGGGGCGGCGAGCCGTCCGGTGTCGGGCAGCAGATTATTATCACTGCTCTCTATTCTTGATCTTTACTTATCGTGATTTGAGTTCAATCATCAATAATAAATGTAACTGCCATATTGATTTGGTATTCCAATATTTTTCCATTGTCAACACGAATATATTGCTCTTTTATCCACGCACTTTTTACATTTCTTAGCGTCTTATTGGCTCTTTCAATTCCTTTTCGTATTGCGTCATCGAAGCTTTCATTTGAAGTTGAACTAATTTCTGACACTTTTGCGACTGTCATTTTAGCCTCCTTAATTATTTTCTTCGGCTTTTTGGTCATTGAACTCATGACCTTTCACATAGGGGAATACCCTTATTCTGCCGCCAAACGGCTGGCAATTAGTGGCGCCGGGTGGATAGTAAAATTGAAAAATGAGCCACAGCTGAAGGCGTCCCCTGCATTGCTTTGTCAGGCACTGGAGATAGATTATTTTTTGAGAACCCTCCCCATTTTCTTTTTTATTGATTTCATAAAAATAATAATATTATATACCCGTAACTTAATTTTATCCCAAAACGAGACAGGTATTACATTCTTTAATACAAATACTGAATCACTTTTATCTTTAAACCAAAGTACATAATCATTTTCGTTTGCCCAGTTTAAAATTTTATCTATATATGGATTAACGTACATCCCGCCATGGGTTTCAATTGATATTACCGCTGGCCGACTTATCATATTTTTAATTACAAACCATTCACTTCCTTCAATGTCTACAGAAAGAAGATCAATTGTTCCATCATCAATTTCACTAAATAGTTTTGCCTCGGCAATAAATTTATCATCGTTTTGAATATCGAAATTATCATTTACTATACTAGGACTACTTGGTAGATTACTGACAAAAGTAGAACTTTCACATTTAAATAATTCAACTTCACCATTATAATCGCAGATTGCCACTTCGTGTAATGATACATTAGTTTTATTACAGAATCTTGATTTAATTAACTTGATAGAGGTAGGATCAGGTTCAATTAATGTGGTTCTAATGCCGTCTTGTATATATTGATATAAATTTGATGTCTCGGGACGCCATACTCCAACTTCCGTTACATGAGAAGGTTTAAAGCCTTTATTACGAACTTTTTTGTATAGAAGACTATTAATATTTTCAATCATCGATTCTCCAGTGCCAAACGACTATTTCTGCGACGCACACGACCGGATCTGGCCAAATGCCACGTTGAAAATTATTCCAGCGGCCTGGAACATTTCCGCACTCAGAGAAACGCGTCGCGGACGCTGTTTATTACACAACCCCAGGAGCCTGTGCCGGCATTCTTTTAAGCCGGGAGTCGTGCCACACGATCAATTTTTCATTTAATTCCAGGGCGGCGATCCGTCCGGTGTCAGGCAGCAGATTATTATCACTGCTCTCTATTCTTGATCTTTACTTATCGTGATTTGAGTTCAATCATCAATAATAAATGTAACTGCCATATTGATTTGGTATTCCAATATTTTTCCATTGTCAACACGAATATATTGCTCTTTTATCCACGCACTTTTTACATTTCTTAGCGTCTTATTGGCTCTTTCAATTCCTTTTCGTATTGCGTCATCGAAGCTTTCATTTGAAGTTGAACTAATTTCTGACACTTTTGCGACTGTCATTTTAGACTCCTTAATTATTTTCTTCGGCTTTTGGGTCCTTGAACTCATGACCTTTCACATAAGGGAATACCTCTATTCTGCTGCCCAATGTCGGTTTAAGGGGATATAAACAAAACGATAGCTCTCATTGAAAATGTACTTATAGAGAGTGTTGAACTTCACAACAAAGGTCGCTGTTTAAATTCCCGCTTAAAACCATTGTTATGCCATTGTATTTTCTTTCCGCTGATTTAAACTCTTCTTTTCCCTTTACTTATTTTAAAATGCGGCATGGTTGATTTGGTTTCCGATATATTGATTTTAATATTATTTTGAAAGCTTGGGAATTTCAAAATTCCTGGTGAATAAATCTCCATAGTTATGAAACTCGTCACTGTTGCAAATTCGTTGTCATTATAACAATGTTTCCTTATGATAGAAATCATTACATATGCTATATATTTCTCTTGCACACTTTTGCCAGCTGAATTTTTTTGCTTGCTCGACACCTCTTTGTATCATATCTTTTTGTAACTTATTATTTGTTAATACCTTATACATCATATTTCCTAACTCGTCAATATTTTCTGGATCTACTAAAATTCCAGCATTGTCAACAACTTCTGGCAGCGATGACTTATTAGAAGTAATAACTGGACAACCCGATGCCATGGCTTCCAGGACAGGTAATCCAAAACCCTCATAAAATGATGGAAAAACAAATAGATCCGAAGCATTATACAGCAAAGCCAACTTTTCTTCTGATATATTTTCAAAGTTAATGAATTGCCGATCCAAATTCAGTTTCTTAATCATATCTTTGCTTTTTTTATCAAGTTTACCCACATGTATCAAGTTAAAATTGTATTGACTTTCAAAAATAATTGAGAAGGCTTTGAGGACACTCGGGAAATTTTTCCTTTGTTCACTGGAAGAAACATTCAATATATATTTATTATCTTTAATAAGACCGACTCTTTCCCTTGTGTAGTATTTATTACGAACCCGAAAAATATTGTGATTCACACCATTATAAACTACCTGTATTTTTTCCTCTGAGATATGCAAATATTTAATCAGATCATTTTTTGTATTTTCTGAGATTGCTATCAGAAAATCGGCTTTTCTAATGGCACGTTTCTGCGCTATTAATGCCCATATATGTCTGATTATTCCCCCGTGATCTAATTTATAATGCAATATTCTTTGTGGAATAAATGCCACTAAATCATGACAATGAATAATTTTTATACACTTATCTGATGCAAAATTTAGTATTTGTGCATGGCCACTATTAGTAACAAAGTTAATTGAGGTTGGCGAAAAGTAAGACCGGGCTTTGAAGGGATATATAATATGTCTATAAAATATTAAAGAAAGGATTGATAAATATTTCTTGTGTCTAATTTTTTGTTTACGATGAGCCGTGTACCTAGTAATTCTTATTTCATATCGACTAAGGTTATCTATTAATTCTTTTTCAAATGTACGCATACCCGGAGACATGTCAGTCTCGATTTCCGGGAATAAAATGAGACTTAATTTTTTCATTTCATTCTTGTTCCTTGCTGAATTTATATAAATAGTAAAATGGTGCAGTTCGGAATTATCTATTTTAAATTCATAAAATATGGATACAACTTAAATAATACTCATGGAGGAGTAAACAATTTATCTAACAAATTCGATTGTTTTGGTTCCGAATTATCCAAGTAAGGTTTTTTAAAATAGATATTAACCCCCAAAAATCCACTGTGATTGGTATGTTCAACGTAGTATTCATTTATCTGAAATCTATGGAGTATTGATGAGATACGCTCCAGCTTATATAAATTCATCTGCATATATGGTGCAAAAAAATCTCTCTTTTTGATAAATCCAATAAAGTTTTTTGTAAATGGAATAAATTTTTTAATTAGAAATACAAGCCTTATGACCGGATTTTTTTGAGCATAAATAAAGTGAAATACTCCGATTCCTCCATCCAGCAAGTGAGTTAATAAATTGTTAAATATTTTTTCACCTCTTTTGGCAGGTATATGTTGAAAGACAATGTAGGAGAGTATGAAATCATAGTTATTTTCCAGTATAGACAAACTATCATCGGTTTTAGCAAGATAAACATTATGTATCTTTCTTGATTCACAATTTCGTTTTGCTTCGTTAATCATCGACTCAGATACATCTATACCAGTGACTCGTTTTGCTATTTTAGCAAGAGGAATCACCAATCTGCCTACTCCGCAGCCAAACTCTAAGGCGTGATTAATTGAGAATGAAGAATCGATATGCTTTTTAATTTTTTGCATGACAGAGTTAATATAATCTTGCCCGGACTTAAAGAACTCTTCTTTGTCTTCATCTGTCATTAACGATTTTTTAAATCTGTCGTGTGCAATAACACCAAAATATGGATCATTTTTCCCAAATTTCTCCCAATCTCGATTTGTATTATTAAACATAACAACCTTCTTGTG
>CAZUMH010000061.1:10284-20906 GCA_964621645.1 uncultured bacterium | reverse complement strand
ATATCCCTAATCAGGAAGTAGGACGTATCTGCCTGGAAGGAATAAATCACGAAGTTGATGTGGCTGAAAACGGACGGGAAGCATGTGCGCTGGCATTAAATAAAAGGTACGACATCATCTTCATGGATATTCAGATGCCGTTGATGGACGGGTACGAAGCTGCCATCAACATCCGCGGGGATAAGGACTCAAAAAATAAAGAAACTCCCATTCTGGGTCTTACGGCTCACTCGGGACGCGAGGAGCGGCAAAAATGCCTGGCCGCGGGAATGGATGAGGTGCTGACCAAGCCGCTTAATCATGATATATTAATTGAGACGGTCACCCGCTGGGCCGGGAGATCAAGCGTGAGTAGTTTGAAAGAAAGGAAACAGATAAGTATTTGGAACGGTTCAGCGCCGATAGATCTTGACCTTCTCATTCATGAATATGAAGATGACAGCTTAGTAGAGCGGGTGCTGAAGCGATTTATCAACACCCTGAGGGAACAGATCAGATCCATGCAGAACTATATAATGAACGGAGAGTATAAAGCCTTGATGCGGGAAGCTCATGCAGCCAAGGGCGGCGCTCTTACCTTGGAATCATTACCACTGGTCGAGGCGGCTAAAAAACTGGAAACAGCAGCTCGGCAAGGGAAAAAGAAGAATGTGGATATCGCGTTACAAGAATTTCAGAGTGCCTGCGAAGAATTGGATAATTTTGTCCAAATCACCTATCCCGAATAATCAGCACCTTGCATATCCGGGTTAAGGATCCATTCCTGCCGAATGGTTTTGTCACTTTCAAACTGAATGTCCACGGTGAAATAAGGGACTTCGGCATCGATCCGCCCCATTCATGATAGCACTTCGCCTGGCTTAGATTAAATAACAGAAGATAAGGAGAGCCGACTATTCCGGCGGTAAAAGAGATTCAGAGCCAGCGCATCGCCGCCTGGGTGACCAGCCCGGCCAGAGGAGGCACCACAAAAGTGACCGCATAACGCGTCAGAGCAGCCTTGGGATCGATCAGCGCTATCTCCAGGGGAAGCCTGGTAACGGACCAAAGACTCCAGGCAGTGATAAATCCTACAACGGCTCCCAATCCTGCTCCTGCCCGGTAAATCCCGCCTATCAGCGGAAAGATAGTGTAGGGAGATCCGGGGATGAGACCTCCGGCAAGACAGCCGATAAGAACACCTTTGGTCCCCGCCTCAGCTCCCAACCAGCGAGAGATCACCTCCCGAGGTATGATAACCTGGATAAGACCTGCGGCCAGAAATCCTAACAGCAAAAGAGGAAGGTTGCGCCACAGAGTGCGGCCGGCCAGGGTAATGCCGGCCAGGGGCAGCTCCCTGCCGCGAAGATAAGCCGTGACCAGCAGGGCCAGGGCCACAACAGCCAGAATCAGGGTGGTATTATCCATCCCTTTTTTCTCCCTTTGTTTATCGCTCATCTGTCAGAATCCTCGCATATGACTGCAAATGAGGGAGTTCCTTTAATGGAATAATTGCATAGTACGGTACGCAGGGATGAATGTCAAGGAGTTTATGAAGAAATACTGATATCTTCGGACTGGTTTTATAACAGCTCCCTATTCTGTCGATATGTTCTTATGCTAGCGATAGAAGCGTATCTGAATCAGAGATGATTTTCAATATCAGACATGGGAGCTCAATTTCACTTATCTTTTCCGTTTGCTTTGCCTTTCCCCTGGTTTTTTCCTTTTCCTTTATTCTTGCCGTTATTGTTCGGGGAACCATTCTCATCATTGCCCTCATCATCCGCAGAGACGATAAGACGGCTATGCTCCGGCAATGAACAGCGAACTACGCCATCACCTGAAGTTATATAGGTGCCACCGCCGGGGCATACAGGCAGGGCCTCTTCAACTAGATAAGGGATTACTTCATCGATATCAGAAGGATAAGAGCCATGTGGTCCGAAAGCCCGTTCAGTATAATAGAGAATGCAGGCGGCTTCCAGGAGAGCCTGATTAGCCCGGCAGGCCACTGTCTGGGTGGACGAGGTGAGATCCTGGTAACGGGCGTAGGTTACAGCAGCCAGAATCCCTATTATAAGTATTATTACGACCATTTCTATTAAGGTTGTTCCTTTTTCATTTTGCGGATGCCATGGGTCCATTTCATACCTCTTTTTCAGATCGATATTTTGTGTTTTCCGGAATTTTCAGCTATAGTACTCATTATTTTCGCAATCTCACGGTAGTTCCGCAAGCCTTTGACTGTCGGTTTCCGGCTCCAGCAATAAAGCGGACTGTGATCACCGCCAATCTCTGTCGGTTCCAGAAGCAGGAACACATCATCGCCGGAAATTTATTGTATGGCTTTACATAAGAAATGTACAAGTGAGTTCCAGCTCCCTGGCTTGAGGAATCTTTTGGTGAATTCATATAACCCTGAGGAACAGATGCGGATGTTTCATTATTCATTAATCACTCTTCGTTGGCTGATCTGGCAATTCAGGATAGGCTACCGGTTCCTTTTTACCTAGCCGGGCCATTATATAATTCCTTTTATGGATACTATGCGAGACATTACAATTTGTTATTATTGAACTTATGCGTCCTTGTACTCAATGCGTCACCGTATCGCGGCCAGCTGTCCTATCTGGCACATAAACCAGCAATATTTATACCGTTGCTTAAAATTTATCCGCAAAGAGTACCATCGGGGATGTGACTATTGTTTCTTCGTTTTGGGAAAGGAATAGTGTGTTTTACGAAGTTTTATTGACCGGATTGAGAAAGAGGCGCTTCAGGTTGTTCAGGGTTTTCCCTTCGATACCGCAATATTCCCGGAGATAGGCTTCAGCTCCGTGAAAGCGGTGTTCAATCTCATCCAGCACCGGAGCAAGGTAAGAGGCATGGGCCGTGAGCAGAGGATCGAATTTTTCCCTGGAGACACGATAAAGACTTAAGCGTCGAAGCATTCGGGCCAGGCCTTCTTTCCTTGGTGTGGTAAATTTGTTTGTTGCAAGGTAATCTCCCATCACTGTTTGGCGCGATGCTCCCAGAAAGAGCTGGATTAGGGCTGCGATCACGCCGCTGCGGTCTTTCCCCGCGGTGCAGTGAATTACAGCGGGCAGATTCTCTTCCTGTGATATAAGGGTGAATAGTTCTCTGATCTCTGTGGTTCTGTAAAATGCGATATCATGATACTGTTCCCGGATGAAATGCTGGAAATCGAATTTAGGCCCCTTAAAAATGAGAAAGAGCATAAACTGAAGCCGCGACATATCAAGGGAACCGTGATAGAGGGGAATGGTCCTGAGAAGGGGAGAGAATCCGTCTTTCCCACGGAACTCCCGGCCTCGGCGTTCACCGGGAGTACGCAGATCACAGATGAGGCGGATGCCTGCTTCCCGCAGCAGTTCCATATCCCTGTCGGTAATTTCCGAGAGTTCGCCGGAACGAAACAGGAGGCCGGTCCGGACCGGCAGGCCTTCTCTCAGCAAGGGTTCGAGAATATCACGAAAATTAGGGGCGCTTTCAAGTCGGAGATCGGTTTTATCCATAGACGCGGCGGGGTTTTATCAATCAGCGATGAATGTATTATTCCCCTTTTACTGAACAGCCGGGGGGTGTGGCAAAATAATAATTTTTCCGGGAACAGTCAAGGGGCGGAATCCGGAGCAAGTGAAGTGGCCATATTTTCCCGGATCAGAGCGGTCAGGGTCTGGCGCAATCCTTTTTCCAGGGACCGGGTGGTAAAGCCCAGCTCTCTGCGGGCCCGGGAGTCATCGGCCAGGTAGGTGATCCCCGCGGCCAGGATAAGAATGTCTGAGGAACAGGCCGCGGGCAGAGGAATCAGGGTTTCCAGGGATGAGGCGATCCTGGATAAAAACCGCATCACCGCGGGCGGCAGGCTGAGATTGGGGAAGGGGATCCCGGTAATTTTCTCGGAGGTCCTCATAAGATCCTCCAAGGTGTGGGGTGGACCGCACATGTTGTAGAGCCGGCCCGGCGTACCTTTTTCCATGGCAAGGATGTGGCCCCGGGCCACATCTTCTACATGAGCGCAGGAAAAGGCAGTCCCGCTGGGAATGAGGGGCAGCCTGCGTTTCAGGTAGAGCCGCAGTACCTGCCCAGCCGCAGAAGTGTCACCCGGACCGTACACAAATCCGGGCAGAACAGTGACCAGGGGCAGACCCCGGCGGACCAAGGGCAGGGCCACCTCATAGAGGGCGATGTATTTGGTACGGTCGTACTCGGTCAGGTGGATTCCGTCGAAGAAAAAATTCTCATTAACCACTCGGCCGCCGGTATCGGAGAAGACGGCCAGGCTGCTGGTATAGACGCCTTTGGGGATGCCCAGTTCAGCCATCACTTCCAGCACATTCCGGGTGCCTTCCACGTTTACCGCCCAGAAGCGGCAACGGTCCCGGCCGCCGAAGCCGAGCCAGCCGGCAATATGAAAGACGCCGTCCACACCGCGCATGGCCTCGCTCACAGTTTCCCGCCGGGTGACATCCCCGACCGCAATCTCGGCCCCCAGGGTGGCCAAGGGCGCCGCCTTCTCTGGTGTGCGTACCAGCAGGGTGAGACGATGTCCGGCCCGCAGCAGCTGCCGGGCCACCTCCCCGCCGATAAATCCGGTACCGCCGGTGATGAAATAATGCATCCGATTTCTCCGGGCAAGACGTCCTGTTGTAAATATACGAATAACTCGGACCCTATAGAAGGGAAAATCCGGTTTATTCTGAAAAATTATTTGGATGAAAAAGATCTGATGGGGTTTGCTTTAAAAAGGGCCGCCCAGTCTTATAATATCCTGAGCGGCCCTTTTAATTCAATAATCAATCGATGATCAACGGTTTCGTCCCAGTCCCATGCCGGGAGCATCAGGCCTGTTCATGCCCCGGCCTCTTCCGATCCCGGGCCTGAAGCCGCGTCCTCCGCGGCCGCCGCGACCCAAAGGACGGCTGTCGAAGATGACCCGCTGCTCGTCAGTCAAGAGTGCACGGATCTGCTGCCAGTGGGCTTCCTGCAGCTTCATCAGTTTGGTGCGCAGGCCCCCGATCTCGTCGATGACACTATCGACTGCCTTGCTGTCCATCTTATCGGCCGTGCTCAGAGTGTTCAGTTTGACCGATAATTCAGCCAGTTTGTTGTTATAGGGTTTGACTTCTTTCAGGTGCTGAACGCGCAGTGCATCGATCTTTTCCCGCTGTTCATCGGTCAGGTTAAGGTACGCTTGCATTCTCTCGTTCCGCATCATCATTCGGCCGCCGCGTCCCGTTCCCATGCCCAGGCCTGTACTCCTCTGGCGTCCCGGTTGAGCCAGAAGGGACCCTGCCAGGGCCAGGCCAAGCAACAGTGTTAACAGTGACTTTTTCATGATGGTTCTCCTTTCTGTGTATGTTTGAAATATCCCTCTTTTTGTCCGTGATATGCTGCCGTCAATTCGTGACCCGATATGGTTATTCCCCTCCTATTCTATTTCTCCTGCCGGCTCCACGCTGCCGTCGCCCTCTTCCCGGTTGAGGCACCCTCTCCTGCCTTGGCAGGACCCTGTCCAATATTGATCGTAAATGCTGCCGCTGCTGCGGATCGCAGATTTTCTGGAGCCGGTTGAAATGATCGGCGGTCAGTTTTTCTCTTTCAGTTTCCAGGGTGCCGATCCTGCCTGCCAATGAATCAATAATGGAGCTGTCCGGGACCTCGATGAATACTTCATTCAAGATATCCCGCCTCAGCCCGATGATTTCTTCCTCAATGCCGCGCAATCTCTCCATGTGCCGGAACCGGGTCGTCTGAAACCGCCTGAACTGGTCTTGATTGAGCTGGAGTTCATGCCGCAGCATTCTCATTACTCTTTCTTCCTGCTGCTCCGGTTTGGGAACCACCGGGCCGGTTTCCCTGAAACGAATCAGCCACAGGGAAGCAAGTGTGACCAGATTAATGATCACCAATATCCCGATTATCCAGGATGAAAGCTTTGCTTTCTGAAATAATTCCATGATCTATTCCTCCACACTGGCACTCAGCCAGTCACCGTAATTTGCCGAAAAGGCATACTCACTGGCCATGGAGTTCATCAGCTGCTGATTGTTATTAAGGGAAGCACTGTTTGAAATCCAGAACACCGCCGTGATAACGTTAAGCCCCAGCAATCCCGCCAGCAGGGCCGTTTTCCAGTTTACCAGCCAGGACGTAATGCTCCTTTCCGCTTCAGTAATCTTGGCCTGCACACGGGTATAGAAAAAAGGATCGACATGTATATCTTCTTCCCGTCTCAACAACTGCAGCGTTTTTTCTACTTCCTGCTCTATTTCTTTCTGCCGTCCCATCATTCGATCTCCTCGTCCTTCATCTGATTAGACGTCCTTTCTCTGAAAAACTTGCGTTCAGGAAATGAGAGCCCCGATTTTTTCCATCAGTCTTTTTTTCAGGCCCTGTTTGGCCCGGAATATCAACGATTCAATGCCCGGCAGGCTGATCCGCATGATCTCGGCCCCCTCCTGGTAACTGAACCCCTGCAGCTGGGTGAGAACCAGCGCGGTCTGCTGCTTCTCCGGAAGCTGCCGGATTGCCTCATACAGCAGGGCCTGCCGTTCTTCATTCTCCAGGGCCTGGTCCGGCTCCAGCTGTCCAGGACCGGCCGGATCTTCATACAGATCCTGCAGACCAATGAGCTGCCGTACCGATCCCAGGCGTTTTTTTCTCTTTTCCCTCCTGATGGCATCGAGACTGTGGTTCACCGTGATACGGTGGATCCAGGTGGAAAGCCGCGCTTCTCCCCGGAACTCGGGAAGCCGCCGGTAGACCTCCAGAAATACATCCTGGGCTACATCCTCTGCGTCTTCCTTGTTACGCAGGAATTTATAGCAGATGTTAAACACCATGTTCTTATGTGCCTCTACAATTTGCCGAAACTGCTTTTCAACAGTATCTTTCATCAGCACGGTCCCAGAGTCCAGGAAATATGTTCAGTACATTGGACGTCATTCCTTTGGAAAACTTGCGTTCCCAATACAGTATAACACCGGGGAGGATACGATAATGGTTGTTTGTTCCCCGTCCACGGGAGAGACACCAGATTACTGTGTCATCAGCGCCAGTATACCCGGCGCAGCGATGTGCCGTCACTGCGGAAAAGAAGGGCGCCCTCTTGATCCGTCCGCAAAACGGTCATACCGTTCTCTTGCAACCTGCGGATCACCTGCTCCGAGGGATGGCCGTATCGGTTGCCGGCTCCGACGCTGATGACCGCCTGCCCGGGTCCGATCCTGTCAATAAACGGGAGAGAGGAGGAGGTGGAACTGCCGTGGTGCCCGATCTTCACACCATCGGCCCGCAGGGGAAATTGCTGGGCCAAAAGTAACTGCTCAGCCTTTCTCTCAGCGTCGCCCAGAAATAAAAGGGCGATCCCGCCGTACATGACTTTCGCCACGATCGACATATTATTGGCGTCGGGCAGCCCTTTCTCCACGGGCGGCTGCCGAAATGGCTGGCGTAGCAGGATCCGCACTCCCGGCAGGCCCACGGTGTCCGCGATCGCAAGCCTGGTGACGGGGATTTGCCTCTCCCCGGCCCGTGAGAGCAGTTCCCGGTAGAGCTGGGTGGGAAAATCGATGTTCGGCACAATGATTCTTCCAATCCGGACGGATTTGATCACCGCTGCCAGGCCGCCGATATGGTCATTGTGAGGGTGGGAGACGATGACGAGATCCAGCTTTTTTATCCCTTCCCGGCGCAGGTAGGGCAGTATCACCCGTTCGCCGTAATCGAATGAAGCGGTGCGGTCACCGCCGTCGATGAGTATGGCCTTCCCCCGGGGCAGACGCAGCAGGGCCGCGTCCCCCTGGCCCACATCGAACTGAAGCCAGCGCAGGGTTCTGCCGGGAGGATCGATTGCTCCCCGCCATACCTGAAAGGAGATAATAAGTAAAAAGGTGTAGATCAGGCCCAATCGCAGCCGTTTTTTCGGCCAGGCCACTGCAGCTGCCAGAGCGAGGTAGATCTCGAGTACGGTCCAGAGGGAGGGCTGTGGGAACGTGATGCTGGCGAAGGAGAGGCCGGAAACCCGAGCTACAATAAATGTGAGCAGAGAAATAACTTCCCGAGTCAATCCTCCGTAGATGGATGCCAGCCAGGAGCTGACAAGAGAGGCGAACCAGGTGGTGAATCCCAGGGCTGTCACCAGGCCGGCCAGCGGGATGGCGATAAGGTTTGTCACAAGGGAGAGGAGGGGGAGCCGCTGAAAATAAAAGAGAGTCAGGGGCAGGGTGCCGATTTGGGCCGTCAGGGATACCAGCAGGGCCGCTGTCAGATAGCGGGAGGCACCAGTTTTTTCCCGGAAAAGCCGCAGAGCAGCAAGACGGGGGTAGAGCAGGAGGATGCCCAGCATGGCGCCGAAAGAGAGCTGAAAACCGGCGTCGAAGAGAAAATCGGGATTCAAGAACAAAAGCAGAAGTGCCGCAACACCGATGAGATTGAGGGGATCGGTCTTACGCTCCAGCAGCCCGCCGCAGAGATACAACGCTCCCATAAGAGACGCTCGCACCACCGGGGGCTTGGCACCGGTGAGCAGGACATAGAGGCCCAGAGCAGCGAGAGTGAATCCAAGGCGCCAATGCCGGTTAAGGCGCAGGAGCAGACCGAGTCCGCTTATTATCAGCAGTACGAATCCTACATGCAGGCCGCTCACCGCCAGAATATGAACCACTCCGGCCCGGGCGAAATTCTCCCGCAGATCGGGAGTCAGGGAGCTGCGGTCTCCCAAAATAACGGCATTGAGAAACGAGGCTGCCGTCGGTCCGGCTGCCTCAAGAAAGACCCTGCGCATGGAACGACGCAGAGGAATTATGATACTGCCGTATAATGAATTTCCTTCTTTTTTGTCCACAATACGCAGCCGGGAGAAGCGGCTCTGGTAGAGGACGGCGTGGATGCCTCTGGTCGCCAGATAGGCGCGGTAGTCGAACTCCCCCGGATTACGGGGAGCGGGAGGCGGCCGTACCGTTCCTCCGATGAGGATGCGATCCCCTAAAGACACCCGCCCCGAGATTCGGACATACGAGTAGACCAGTACTTTCCCCCGGGCTGGAAGATGGGCTTGTCCGCTGAAGAGAGAATCGGCCTTAACGATAAACTCCCGTCGTTCTCCCCGGTCGACCGGTTCCTCACAGACACGGCCAATAAACGTAACATTCCTGTCCCCATCAAGAAAACGGCGCAAATCGTCGCGCGGCGCCATGTCCCTTTTCAGGCTCAAAGTCAGCGAGCCAAGAAGAAAGAGGGACGATGCAGTCAGAAGAGAACGGGCTTTTCCCCATCTGTCCGAAATAACTGACAGCAGGGCCGTGATTGTTACGGTGAAAAATACAAGGATGAGAGGGATTAAGGGGATTTCGTAAAGGCGGGCAACGGCGATGCCGCCGGCATAGAGAATGGCTGCTTTGAGTGCGGGTTGTCTCACCATGCCGGCGGTCCCGTTTTTCAGATTCTCCGGTCCTTTCCAGAGTTATTGTTCACTGTCTGTCTCCTGGGAGGGCTCTATTTTTTCAATAGTAAAACCAGTATATCCGTATATGAGTGATATCAGGGGATTACAGAGGTTTAAAAAGGCGTAGGGCAGATAAAGGATGGGATTTACTCCCAGGGTGGCGTGCATATAGGCACCGCCGCTGTTCCAGGGGACAAGGGATGAGGTGAGAGTTCCGGAATCTTCAAGACAGCGGGAAAGGTTTTTGGGGTGCAATCCTCTGGCAGCGAATGCTTTTTTATACATCCTGCCAGGGATGACGATTGCCATGTACTGGTCAGAGGCGATCATGTTCATGCCTATACAGCTGAAGATGGTAGTGGCTATCAGGGAGCCGTCTCTTTTCACCCGTTTCAGCAGGGCCGCGGCGATGGATTCCAGCATGCCCGTCCTCTCCATGATGCCGCCGAAACAGAGAGCGAGCATGATGAGGGCCACCGTCTCCATCATGCTCATCAAGCCGCCCCGGGTGAGAAGGTCATCCACAACCTGGACTCCTGTATTGGACTCATATCCCACATGAGCCGCTTTGAGTACATCACCCAGAGAACAGGACTGGTAAATAACGGCCAGGATGCCGCCCATAGCCATCCCCACCAGAAGAGCGGGCAGGGGAGGGACGCGTTTTATAACCATCACAATGACCAGTACCGGGGGAAGAAGAAGCATGGGATTTATTGTGAAGTTCGCCTGCAGTGTCTGAAGCATGGTATTGATCCCCTCCATCTGCAGTTGCCCCTTGGAGAATTGAGCCCCGATTATACCGTATAATATCAAGGCAATTACGTAGCTGGGAGCGGTGGTATAGACCATATGCCGGATATGGGAAAAAATATCGGTTCCGGCCACGGCCGGAGCGAGATTGGTGGTGTCAGAAAGGGGTGACATCTTGTCCCCGAAATAGGAGCCGCTGATGATGGCCCCGGCTACCATAGGAACAGGGACCCCCAGACCACGGCCCACCCCGATCAGGGCCACCCCCACAGTGCCGGCTGTGGACCAGGAGGAACCCGTGCCCAGAGCCACCACCGAACAGATGAGCATGGTAGCCACCAGAAAGATGGCTGGTGAGAGTACTTTCAGGCCGTAGTAGATCATGGTAGGGACCACGCCACCCAGGATCCAGGTGCCG
>CAZUMH010000061.1:0-10274 GCA_964621645.1 uncultured bacterium | reverse complement strand
CCGACCACCATGAGAATAAGCAGAGATCCCATGGCGAGATTAATGCCGTGTATCATTCCTTCGCGGATGGCCTTCCAGGAGTGTTTTCGCAGGCCTGAGATAATGGAGGCGACGGCTGCGGAGAACAGCAGGGGCATGTGGGGCGTCTGCTTGAGGACAATGATAGTGTAGGAAAGTGATATAATCAGAAAGAAAACAGGGATAAGGGCCAGGCCCAGAGGAACATAGGTTTTCTCTTCGGACATGCGAATACTCCTGATTCAAGAATGATTTTACAGCATAACGGTTCTGCGTGATACCTCCCCTGGGAGATTGGGAAATGCCGCCCGGGGACCGTATAAAAAAACCTGCCGAACGCAGGCTGCGGTTTTCCGGTATATCACCCCTCTCAGGAGGCGGATTTCTTTTTTCTCAGATCGTTTATCATATCACGCAGGTGGGCCGCGTCTTCGTAACGTTCTTCCTGTACCGCCTCCTGCATACGTTTGGTCAAATCCGTGATTTCATCCGCTGAATTCATTGAGAGGGTTTCCAGTTCTTCACTTATGGACGCCCGTTTCATGACTTCCTCTTCCACGAAGATAGGGGCACCGGTGCGAAGGGCAAGGGCGATGGCATCACTGGGACGGGCATCCACCTGCTGATGGGAACCGTTTTTCTTTAGATCAATAGTCGCGTAATAGGTATTTTCCTTCAGATCACAGACGATGACCCGGTTGATGGCCGCATGCAGTGAATCGAGAAGGTTTTTCATGAGATCATGGGTCATGGGACGGGGCGGCTGCATTTCTTCCATCTGGATGGCGATCGCCTGTGCTTCTGCCGGTCCTACCACGATGGGCAGCCACCGCTTATTAATTTCATCCTTGAGAATTACCACGAAACGGTTGCTGGCAGTATCCAGGGTCACCCGTTCCACTCTTACGGAGATTATCATCGCTCCATCCCTGCTGCTGGTTCCACTAAAGAATAGAGATATTTATCAAGAAAATCAAGAGGAATTTCAGCGTTGTGATCCACGCTTTTTATTGTCCAGGGAAGCCGTATGTACCATCCCAAAGAATTTTCCTGTGGCGGGTTTTTATCAAGACGCAGGATGTTTTTCTTGTTTATCGTTCGTTTTTCTTAGTATATTTCACTCTCCATTACCCCGCAGATAGATCAGGAGATTCAATGAGTCGCTATACGGTATACCTTGGTTCCTGCAGCGAGTACCGGGCCGAAGCGGTTCAGGCCGTTTTAAAACGGGCCCTGCCGTTACTGGAACTGCCGTGGCCGCTTCAGGGCAGAATCGTCATCAAACCTAATATTGTCATGGCTCATCCCCGCATCGCCACGGATGGATTCACTAGACCCGAGGTGGTGGAAGGGATCATTAGGCTGATACAGGAGAAGGGTGATGGGATTGAAAAGATCGATATTGTCGAGAAATCCGGTCTGGGGATAACCACGGCGGGAGGATTCCGCTGGGCCGGGTACCGGAAGTTTAATCGTATGGGCGTGAAAATCCGTGAGATGGAGGAGCGCCCTCAAAAAGTTGTTTTCCTGGAAAACGGCCGGCTTCACAAACACCTTACGATCGCGGCCGAAATGGCAGAGCGGGATTTTCTCATTTTTGTCCCCAAGCTGAAGACCAATGTGCTCTCCCAGGCCTACACGGGGGCTCTAAAGCTGAATATAGGGACGGTTGACAGCAAAGAGAGGATGCTCTACCACGATTACCGTCTGCCTGTGAAAATAGTTGACATACTTGAAGTCGCCAATCCTGATTTGATCGTCACCGACGGCATCAGGTTTTCTTACGGCGGCAATCAAATGACCCAGCACGGTATAGATTTTGGCCTCATCGCGGTCTCATCCAACGCGGTGGCTCATGATATGGTATGCGCCCGGCTGCTCGGTCTTGAGCCCTTCAAGATAGAGCATATTAGGGAAGCGATCGACCGCGGGTACGGCCCTTCATCCTTTAATGAGATAGACATACAGGGGGATTTCCAGCAGGAACGGGGGGCCCGGATCGTCAAGGATCTCGATTTCGGTTTTTATCCGATTGATAGATTTAAATCCAATTTTACCATCATTTCAGGCGAGCCTTACTGTATCGGAGGCTGCCAGGGGATATTGTTAGACTGGCTTCATATGATCAGAGATCGCAAGCCGAAATTACTGAAGCGGTTTCCCTCGCTGACCGTCCTGGTGGGCCGGGTTACACAGAAGATTGAAGACCGTACGGTACTGCTGATCGGCGATTGCGCCAGGACGTCAAACCGGGTCCGCTGCCACCGGCTTGTCAGCATCGCCGGCTGCCCTCCCACCCATAAACGCATTGTCTGGGATATGATGGTCAAGCTGTTTCTCCTGGCGCCGCTGGTCAGGCTCTCACTGATTATTGATGGATTCGTGCTCTATCCGATTAAAAAATTCAAAGGGTGGCTGGTGAACCTGTGAGGAGAGATACATGATCCGAAACAAATCACCGGAAATTCCCGATAGGAGACAGTGATCAGGTGAAAAAAAAGATTATTTCCATTAATCCGGCCACCTTGAAAGAAATCGGCCGAGTCGACCAAACGCCGGTGTCAGCTATTCCCGGAATGGTTGAGAAGGCGGAAGAGGCCTGGCTTCTCTGGCGTGATAAAACGCTGGCGGAGCGCCGCCGGGTTCTGCGACGAGCCAAGCATCTTCTCCTTGAAAGAAAGGATGAAGTCGCGCTTACCATCACCCGTGAAATGGGACGCCCCCTGGGGGAGTCCCTGGGCTTGGAAGTGCAGGCTTCTCTGGATGTACTGAGTTATTATGTGACCCATGCCGGCCGCCTGCTCAATGACCGCCGGCAGCCGCTGCACCATCCTCTTTTCCTGAGAAGAGAGAGTAGAATGATCTTTCAGCCTCTGGGGGTGTTGGGCATGATCTCACCCTGGAACTGGCCCCTGCTCATCCCGCTGGGGAGTGTGGTTCCGGCCTTGCTTTCGGGCAACGCCGTTCTCCTGAAGCCCTCGGAGTTCACGTCTCTGGTGGCGCAGAGGATGCGGCAGATATTTATCGAAGCAGGCTTGCCGGAGGATGTATTTCAACTGGTTTTCGGAGGCGAGGAACAGGGGAGAGCTCTCGTCGACTCAGGAGTGAAGAAGATATTTTTCACCGGTTCCACCAAGGTGGGAGGGGAAATCTATCGCCATGCGGCCGCGCGACTGAAGAAATGCGTCCTTGAAATGGGAGGCAGCGATGCGGCTATCGTCTGCGGTGACGCGGACATCGAATACACCAGCAGCGGTATTGTCTGGGGCGGTTTCAGCAATTGCGGTCAGAACTGCAACGGGATCGAACGGGTGTTTGTCGATAGCGGTATCTTTAACGTATTCCTGGACAGGCTGATTGAAAAGACAAGGACCCTGCGCCTGGGCGAGGGTGAATCACCCTTCACCGATATTGGGCCCCTGGCCAACCAGGAACAGCTCCGAAAAATAGAAAAAATAGTAAAGCGGAGCCTGGCGGAGGGAGACCGGATCATCACCGGAGGAAATGCTCTGCGGGACCGGCCCGGGTATTTCTTTGAACCCACGGTGATCCTGAGGCGAGCAGAAAAAGCCCGGGAGGAGATGGATGAGGTATTCGGTCCCATTGTTTTTGTAACTCCGGTACGGGATGATGAGGAAGCGGTGCGTCTGGCGAACAGCTCCCGCTATGGATTGTCTGCTACTATTTGGGCCGGGGATAAAAAAAGAGGCCGCAGACTGGCCCGTCTCATGGAGTCGGGTACGGTAATGATAAACGATGCCATTGTATCATTCGGTATGCCCGAAGCCGGATGGACCGGTCTTAAGGACAGCGGTATCGGCTGGGTGCACGGAGAAAAGGGCCTCGATGAGATGCTCAACGTCAAATACATCAATCGCGACCCCCAGGACCGCAGGAAGAAATTATGGTGGTTCCCCTACCGTGAAGAGACGAATACAGCTCTTTCGGAGTCTATGCGGCTGCTGTTCTCAAAAAACCTGTCCGAAAGATTAAAAGCGCTCTTTCCGGTTGTAAGAAAGATGGGAGCCGACATGCTGCTCAACCGTCCTGTCAAGGACAGACTGTAAAAGCGGATATGTGGGGGGCATGAGGAAAAATTTTAGTTCCCTTAAGGATTACTGTTAACTCTAAACAGGAGCGAGTCATGCGAAAGATTATTCTCTTTATCGTGGCAGTGAGCTTTGCGGCGGTGATGCCCCTGGCTGCACAGACCGGATCCACGGAAAATCTGGAGCAGCGTATCAGCGGACTTGAGCGCCGCTTTGATTATCTGCAACATGAATTCGATGCTCTGATGAAAAATATCGACGATGTGCTCTGGTACAATAAGGTGGGGGACGTGGCGTATATCGACAAGGTGCGTCATGTGGGGCCTCCTCCGGCCAGGGAATCCAATCCAACCGCTCAGGGAGCCGGGAATCCGATTAAATTTTATTCCTATATTTTTATCCCCAAATGGATCGACCGGGACAAGAAATATCCACTGCTGGTTTTCCCGCACGGCGGGGTCCACTCCAATTTCAGCACCTACTATGCCCATATTATCCGCGAGCTCATGGCGCAGGGATATATTGTCATCGCCACCGAATATCGGGGCAGTACCGGCTATGGCTTGGGGATGTACCGGATGATCGATTACGGCGGTTTGGAAGTGGAGGACGTCTATGCCGGGCGCAATTATATGGTCGAGAATTACGATTTTGTGGATAAGAACCGGGTGGGGATTCTGGGGTGGAGCCACGGCGGTCTCATCACCCTGTTCAACATCTTCAATCATCCCAAGGATTACAAAGTTGCTTTCGCAGGAGTCCCGGTAAGCGATCTAGTGGCCCGCATGGGATACAAAACCCAGGGATACCGTGATCTCTACAGCGCCGATTACCACATCGGCAAGACCGCCTATGAGGATGTGAATGAGTACCGGCGCCGCTCCCCGGCCTGGAACGCCGAAAAGCTGCAGACACCGCTGCTCATTCACAGCAACACCAATGATGAGGATGTTAATGTGCTGGAGGTGGAACATCTCATCCAGGCGCTGAAGGCCGCCGATAAGAATTTCGAATACGAGATATATCAGGATCAGCCTGGCGGGCACAGCTTCGACCGCATGGACCTGAAGAGCGCTATGGCGATCCGGCTGAAAATTTATACGTTTCTGGCCGGCTATCTGAATCCACCCAGACCTTTTGCCAGTGTGGAAGAAGTGCACGAGGCGGGATATCGATAACGATATGGGGGAGCGTGACCTTGTGACAAGTCTCCCTGTCGAATCCGGAGAAAGGTAACCGGGTTCCGCAGAACATTGATGATGGACTTGCCACAAGGTCATTTTATAAGTTCCGCCACCTCCAGCGGTTCACCCCGATGAGGGGCGCGCTCCAGGCTCATGGCACTATTGGAGCAGACGCTGACACAAACGCCGCATCCCATGCAGACGGACTCCAAGACACTCAATTTTCCATCCCTGATTTTCAGGGCTCCGAAGGGGCAGGCCACGGCGCAGTCTCCGCAGGCGGTGCAGATATCCTCCTTATGCCGGATCACATATCCGGAAGAGGCCAGCATGGGTACACCGTTCTGCCGGGCCTGCATGGCGCCGCAGCAGCAGGAGCAGCAGTTGCAGATGGCGTAGAAGCGTCCCAGCATGGCGTCCTTGAAAAAGGCGTGATGCACATGGCCGCGGGCGTGCTCCTCTTCCAGGATTGTTTCGGCTTCCTCACTGGTGATGTACCGGGCCCGGCCCGGATGATGCTCCACCACGTAGGAAGCGAACGGTTCACCGATGATGAGACAGACATCCAGGGGAAGGCAGGGATTCTTTCGCACCACCCGGCAGGGGCAGTCAAGGACAGCGATATGATCGGGATTTTTCAGAATGAGATCTCTGGCCCGGTTGTAGGGGATAATCTGCTCCAGATCGCCGAGATCAAGGTTTTCATTCAGGGTCACCAGCTGGCGGGCGCCGGTGGTGGTGACCACCTTGCCGTGATAGCCGTCGGCAAAACGCTGCGCCTGTATTTTCCCTTTCTGCTTGGAGGGATGAAAAAGCCAGCGGGAAAGGAAAGAATATATCGGGATAAACATGCGGGCCAGGGGGTGTTCTCCGGTGGCCACGCCGATGTAGAAATAGGGCCAGCGGGAATAGATCACGCCGTGCACCCAGTCCCAGAAGGTCACGGAAGAAGACTCTTTTGCTTCCCGGTGAAAGGCCCGGGCTGCCGCTCTGCGGGCGGGGGATGATTTCATGGCGAAGCACTCCGAAAAATAGAATGAATGTAAGGGTAGTATACGAGTGACAGCGGTGAATTGCAAGAGAAATTCATCTGATGTATCGCACGTAGTGACCTTGTGACCAGTCGACCCAAAAAGTCCTGCAGCAGCCGGTTATTTTCCTGGGTGTTTGACGAGAAGATTTGTCACAAGGTCAACCACTCCGCTTTTTATCCAGCTTTTCGGCGATTTTCCTGGATGTCGGTGTAACCGACAATCCTCCCAGTCCGGTGCAGCGCAGTTCGGAAGGGAGACTGCTCCCGGCCTGGTGCATGGCCGCGATTACTTCGTCTAGGGGGATGACGGGATTGTAGCCGGCCAGGGCCATGTTGGCACAGGCCAGGGCGTTGACCGCGGCCAGGACGTTCTTGCCAAGACAGGGGACTTCCACCCGGTTGGCTACGGGATCGCAGGTGAGTCCGAAGATGTTCTGCAGTGCCAGAGAGGCGGCCCGGAGGGAAATTCGTGCGTTACCACCGGTCAATCCCGCAAGGGCCGCGGCGGCCATACCGGACGCGGCGCCGCATTCGGCCTGGCAGCCGCAGATCTCGGCGGCGAAGGTGGAGGCCGCGGCGATGAATATCCCCACCAGGCCGGCGGCAAGCAGTCCCTTTACCGTCTCTTCTTCCCCGAGTTTCATTTCATCCACGGCGGCGAATACGGCTCCCGGCAGGGCCCCGCAGGAGCCGGCAGTGGGCGCCGCGACAATCAGTCCCTGAGAACTCTTTATTTCCATCAAAGCCGATACATAGAGGACAGCCCGGTTCTGCAGGTCGCCGGGAAGCAGCGATCCCTGCCGCCAGGCTCGACGAAAATCTCCTGACTGACAGGGAAGTATCCGATCCCCGTAATCAGTTCCTGCCAGCCCCTCCCTGATGCCGTCCCGCATAATCGTCACTATTGTCTGCATCCGTTCTATTATTTCCGAAGGAGCAAAGCCGGACCGTTCACTTTCATAATCCAGTGCCGCCTGCCAGAGGGGCTTTCCCTCATATCTTCCTTCCTGCATCATCTCACTGCAGCTAATAAAGGGGACCCGGAGATCCCGGCGGGAAAGCACCGGCAGCACCGGCCTGATATCTCTTACTGTCCTGACATCCTCCCTCTGATCGAGCTGTTCCTGCAGGGCCTGGGGCAGGGGCTGCCGCGCCTGTATCTGGATAATGGTTGTGTCTTTCCCGGTTTTTACAATGATGTTTTCCGCTGCTTCTTTAATAGCAGGTGGACTATCCCATCCAGGGCCGGATAAAAAGAGCAGCGTTTCGTAATAATCACCTTTCAGGGAGAGGGGGACTCCGTCGATCCCGGTAATCTCGATCATGCCGCCGCCGGTGGAGAGCGCCTGTACGGTTCGACGCTCTTTTCCTCCCAACGTTATCAGGTAGGTGTTGGGGTGGATGGCAGCCATTGGGCTGATTTTTATATTCATTTCGATGCCGGAGCTGGCCAGATGCGTTTCCGATTCAGGCAGGCGCGGATCGGCTGCATCCCATCCTAACAGTCCTCCGGATAATCCCATGTCCGAGCCATGGGTGGCATGGGTCGTCGCCAGGGAACCTGACGGATCAAATTGTACCTGTACCGTCCTGATCTCGCCCTGCATCAGGTCCCGGCAGATGCGGCCGATGCGCAGGGCGGCGGCGCAGTGGGAACTGGAAGGGCCCCGCATCACCGGGCCGATGACATCGTTGAAAATACTGGGATAGATTGTTCCGGAACCAGAAGGCATATCCGCTCCTTGGATACATGTATTTGGCATAGTGTAGGCATGATGGAGAAAATATGCAAGGAGAATTCTGCAGACTGAACATTTGACTTGACTCCTATTATCAAAGTGTGTATACTTTGGCTGCGCCTAGGAGAGGGGCAAGGAAACAACTGTTCCGTTTAATTTCACTTTCCACGTTGCGGTCTTCGTTTTACAATTCTTACCACGTTTTACCTTCCGAATGCCTCGCCTCCGCGGTGGCCTGACTTTCCCGTATTCAGCACTATTCATCAGGGGTGGATATAAACAGGAGGGTTTATCATGTCACCTGCACAACGATTCAAGAAGATCAAAGCGGCCTTTGCACAGGACGGCTTTGCCGTCAAAGATTTTTCCCGGGATGAGAAGTACAGATCCTGGGCCAGACAAGGCGGATACCTGGTTGTGGAGGAGCAGGGAATCGAGCGGCTGGGGATGCTGGCGGAGCATGAGACGGCCGTCAATCATGGCACCGGTGAGCCGAAACGGGTTTACTACATCGAAGGAAAAGGATTTGCTCTGGGAATGCTCATGGGGCTGATGGCCGAACATGAGGTGTACCTGATGAGCAATGTCTACATCGACAATGCCATCTTCGAACTTATCAACATACCGAATCTAGCGAAATCGTCCAGCGTGGTGAAGCACCTCATCGACGTGCTCATGGAAATTCTGGGGGATTCTTGCCAGAAGGTCATCGGTCCCGATGTGCCCCGGCAGTACCATCGGGAGATTGAGGGGCTGTTGAAGGGATGTCAGACCATCAATCCGGAGACCGAGGTAACCGAAGACGATCTCTGGATGCTCAACTTCGGTATTGATATGCTCTTCGCCCATCTCTTCACCGGGAAGATCTTCCGTAAGAAGGGGGTCCTTCCCGCGATGCTCAAGGTCCCTCTCATGTGCAATGCCTTCTCCATCCAGGGGAGGGAAATTGTGGAGAACGATGCTCATTTCTTCGGCCGTGATTTCATGTTTCCCACCGGAGATGTCTTCCACAAGGCGGCTTGTCTGATGATCTGTCAACCATATGACGAGAACGGGGATAAGGCCATCCCCTTCGTGAGCCAGACCGCCCCCGGATTCGTGGGAGCAATTGCGGCAATGAATCTGAATGGTCTGGCTATCGGGGTGGACGTGAACATGAACAGCCTCTGCAACCCGGACCGACCGGGGCTGAACTCCCTGGCTCTAAACCGTCATGTGATTCAATCCTCTTCTACCATTGAAGATGCGGTGCGGCAGATTACGGATACACCCCGGGGGGTCTCCTGGTTCTATCCCCTGGCGGACGGCCAGTCGGGACGGGCTTGTGTGGTGGAAGCGGGAGCCAACATCGGCACGGATCCATTCCCCTACCTCGATGGTATATCCATCCACTATCGCAGTGCTCTGCCCAACGAGATATACATCCAGAAAGCACGAGAGAAATACGGCACACCAGCGCCGGAGAAGGGTCTCATGGTGCGATGGGACGATTACCGCTATCCTGCGGATTACCTCGATGACTTCAACGAGAATCTCTGGAAAAAATTCAACTGGGATATCTTACCGCGCTTGTTCAGATTCCTGCTTGATATTCTTGGCACGTTATGGTATGTAATTCGGCATCTCGTTCTAATAAAATTGTTCTACACTCTTTATAAAGTTTTCAAGGGTCTGAGCGACCTGTTTAAAAAGACGCCCTACAACAAGGATTACTTCGGTGAGCGGCGCTACATCAATGTGCTGCACCGGGTGGACGCCAACTGCCCGAGCACCTTTTACTTCGCGCCGCAGCGGGAGAACAAGTACCGGGTGACCCTGGTGAGCAACCACTGCATCACGCCCGAGATGCGGCTGCGGGCCATGGAGAAATGGATCTGCCGTATCGCTGACGGCCGGCAGAACGATTTCCAGTGGCGGTACGATGAACTCAACAATCAGATTCTGCAGGCTATCGATGAGGCAAAACGGGGCAGGAAAATAGACGAAGCCAGGGCTATGGATCTCATCAATTTTCTGCGTCCTGATCGGGATAATCCCAGTACCGACTGCCGGGAGTACTATAATCCCCACTTCGCCAAGGATCCGGACTCGATACCGATCCATGGCAGTGTCTCACTCTTCGAGCTGACAAAAAAAACGGTGGCCAGCCACTTCGGCTATCACGGGGATGAATGGATAAGGATATCCCTGCCCAGGTATTTTTAATTTGAGTCCGGAATCGGGCTGTTATAAATATAAAGCCCCGGAGATA
>CAZUMH010000060.1:0-21046 GCA_964621645.1 uncultured bacterium | reverse complement strand
AGGCCACGGCATGAAAGAAGAGGTGCGCCAGAGGATTTTTGAACCTTTTTTCAGCACCAAGAGCAAGAATAACGGTACAGGATTGGGATTGTCAGTTGTTTACGGTATCATCAAACAGCACGAAGGCAGTATTGAAGTGAAAAGCGAGCCCGGGAAGGGGACCAGTTTTACTATTTATCTCCCGGCGATTCCCAATGTGGAAAAAGTTGATCACATAGAGCGTTTCTCAACTGAAGAATATAATGGACAGGGCAAGCGGGTACTCATTGTTGAAGATGAGGAAAAAGTGTTAGAGTTTACCACAAACGGGCTGAACCGAAGCGGTTTCTCGGTCTTTTCCGCCTCTAATGCCGTTGAGGCGAAAGAGATATTTGAGCGGGAGGGAGGCGATTTTGATATGGTCATCAGTGATGTAGGACTGCCTGGCCAGAGCGGGATAGAACTGGTAAGCGAGCTAAAGCAGGTAAAGCCGGAATTGAAAGTACTGTTAAGCAGTGGTTATTCAGATCATCACACACGCTGGCCCCTCATTAAAAAGAACGGATACAAATTTCTCGAGAAGCCGTACGCTTTGAACGAATTGCTATATGAAATATTTCAACTGAATGCCTGAAAAGGAGAGATGGCGCTATGTTACAAAAATTGAAGCTGCAGATGAAGATGATGATTTCCATTCTGGGAATAAACATTCTCATGTTGGCAATCATCTTCGGGACCTACTACTTGGTCTCCAAAAAGATTGTCGTTAAAGAAACACAGGAAATGGCTTTAGAGAAGGTAAACGGAGTGGCCACCTCCCTGATGGGATATCTGTATGAAAAGGCACAGATTGCCTGGACTCTATGTAATGATCCTGAAGTAAAGAATTGGCTTGGGACCAATACGGTTCGCACTCCGGATCCTCGCAGTGACAGAGTCTACCGGAGACTGATTGAGCGGATGAAGATTCTGGTTAAGGAGGATGGAGAAATCAATTCCGTTTCAGTGGCCAGTGAAAAAACTCAGAATTATTACGAGAGTACCGAGAGGGAATTTCCGGAAGATTACCGGCTGCGCAACCGTGAATGGTATCTCAATGCCATAAATATTGGCAGGCAGACATTCGATGTGGATGTGGATTACGTCGATAAATTCGTGGCGGTGAGTTCACGCTACCCAATTTATGATAAAAATGGCACCTTGCTAGGTGTGGGCGGCATCGATATCAGAATTGATAAATTTAATAAATTGTTAACCGGATTGGGTGATGTATTTCAATCGGGAGAAACCTATCTGGTGGGATCTGATGGTACCTTCTATGTTCATCCGGATGAACAGTTTATCCTGAAACGAAAACTGAGCGAATTCGAAGGGTCATCGGGTGACTACCAGAATGTTGGAAAGGTACTCGAACGTATTAAAAAACAGGAAGCGGGTATCGACCGGGTCGTATTTGGTGGAGAAAAAAGATACTTCATCTCAACTCCTATTAGGGCATTGGGCTGGACCCTGATTCTCTCGGTGTCAACCGGCGAGGTGAACGGTCCATCCCGTACCTTGGCGAATATTTCGTTAATAATCGTTCTTGCAACCATTTCCTTTTTAGTCGTTGCTATTATATTTCTTTCCCGTTCCATTACGAATCCCATCAAGAGCCTGGTGGATGTGGTGAAGGAGATCGCGCAGGGGCGGGGAGACCTGACACGGCGGCTGGAGATATCTTCCCGGGATGAGATCGGCGAACTGGCCCACTGGTTCAACGAGTTTTTGGAGAAGCTGCATGACATCATTTTCCAGGTGAAGGAGAATGCCGAAGAAATCAGCGGAGCCACGGGGAATCTGAGTACAACGGCCTCGGAATTGGCCAGCGGATCAGAGTCCCAGTCCACCCAGGCCTCAGAGGTTGCCAGCAGCGTTCAGGAAATGGCGGCGGTGATCGTCCAGAACGCCCAAAGCGCGGCAGCCACGGCCCAGATAGCCCAGGAGGCCAATAACAAGGCGGCCGAAGGCGGTGCGGTGATGCAGGAGACCCAGAAGACCATCGGAGAGATAGTACGGGCCTCCAACAAGACGGGCGAGATCGTGGAAACACTTTCCCAGCGAACGGTTCAGATCGGTGAGATAGTACGGATCATAGACGATATCGCGGTACAGACAAACCTGCTGGCCCTGAACGCGGCTATTGAAGCCTCCAATGCCGGGGAGCACGGCAAGGGATTCGCTGTTGTCGCCGAGGAAGTGCGTAAGCTTGCGGTTCGGACCAAACAGGCCACGAAGGAGATCGGCGAGACGATCCTGGAGATCAAGCGGGACACGGAACAGGTATCGGGCGCCATGGCTGAGTCCAAGGAAGCGGTTGAGCGGGGTCAGGAAGCGACTGAGAGGACCGAGACGGTGCTTGAGGAGATCGTGAGGTCGGTTTCCGAGGCGATGAAGATGATCGAGCAGATAGCCAGTGGGTCGGAAGAGCAGAAGTACGGAGCCGAAGAGATCTCCAAGAGCATGTCGGCAATCAGCAATGTGACCAATGAGACGGCGCATGGTTCCGAGCAGCTGGCGGCCCTGGCCAAGCAGCTGGACGGTCAGAGCGAATCATTGAAGGAACTGGTGGGCCGCTTTATCCTGAAAGAAAAATAATAACAGATAACTGAGTTTTAAAAATTCCGTCGAGCAGGAGGGGATTATATGCTAGAGAAGTTGAGTTTCAGGAATAAACTGATTTTCTCCGTTTTGGGTATTTGTCTGCTGATGTTTTCGATGATATGTATTATCTATTTCACTTCAGTTAAAACTTTAGTGGTAAATGGATATAAAGAGAAGGCTCAAGAGAAAGTCGCGGTAGCTAAAGAAACCCTGGAAGGATTTCTTCAGGAAAGAGCTCGTGCCGGTTGGATGCTCTGTCATAATCCCCTCATTATAAACTGGCTGGAAAACAATAGGATACGAAATGCGAAGAAGGAGAGAGATCCGATATACGCCGATATTATCACTTATTTCAAGGAGATGGTAAAGACCGATCCCTATATGACCTACGCCTATATCGGCAGCGAAAAAACGCAGATGTATTATGAATCCGCTGAACGGCCCCGGGATGCATCCTATCAGTTTGGGAAACGTCCCTGGTATATACGATTGAAGCAAATCGGTGTACCGATGTTCATGGTGGAACCTGATATCACAGATGGTAAAATCCTTACATCATATATGGATCTTATCCATTCCAAGAGCGGGAAGATCCTGGGGGCAGGCGGAGTTGATATCAGTATCGACGATATGAATTCCTTTATATCCACTTTGAAGGCATTCAAAACAGGCTACACATTCATCCTCAATGAAACGGGAACGTTTATCTATCATCCCGATCTTACCTACGTTCTGAAGAAAAATATCTCGGATTTTGCCGATGACGCGCAAAAAAACAAAAATATGAGCGAATTGATACCCAGAATAATAAATGGCGAGAGCGGTATGGCCGAGGTGACGTTTGAAGGGGAGAAGCGTTATTTCTTCTTCACTCCTATCGAAGGAGTGAACTGGAGGATGGTTCTCACTGTTTCATCAGCAGAGATCAATGCTCCGATCAGAACCATGGTCAATGTATCCGTTATCGTGATTGTCGGAACGCTCATTATTCTATTCTTAGCGATCGTATTTCTTTCCCGTTCCATTACGAATCCCATCAAGAGCCTGGTGGATGTGGTGAAGGAGATCGCGCAGGGGCGGGGAGACCTGACACGGCGGCTGGAGATATCTTCCCGGGATGAGATCGGCGAACTGGCCCACTGGTTCAACGAGTTTTTGGAGAAGCTGCATGACATCATTTTCCAGGTGAAGGAGAATGCCGAAGAAATCAGCGGAGCCACGGGGAATCTGAGTACAACGGCCTCGGAATTGGCCAGCGGATCAGAGTCCCAGTCCACCCAGGCCTCAGAGGTTGCCAGCAGCGTTCAGGAAATGGCGGCGGTGATCGTCCAGAACGCCCAAAGCGCGGCAGCCACGGCCCAGATAGCCCAGGAGGCCAATAACAAGGCGGCCGAAGGCGGTGCGGTGATGCAGGAGACCCAGAAGACCATCGGAGAGATAGTACGGGCCTCCAACAAGACGGGCGAGATCGTGGAAACACTTTCCCAGCGAACGGTTCAGATCGGTGAGATAGTACGGATCATAGACGATATCGCGGTACAGACAAACCTGCTGGCCCTGAACGCGGCTATTGAAGCCTCCAATGCCGGGGAGCACGGCAAGGGATTCGCTGTTGTCGCCGAGGAAGTGCGTAAGCTTGCGGTTCGGACCAAACAGGCCACGAAGGAGATCGGCGAGACGATCCTGGAGATCAAGCGGGACACGGAACAGGTATCGGGCGCCATGGCTGAGTCCAAGGAAGCGGTTGAGCGGGGTCAGGAAGCGACTGAGAGGACCGAGACGGTGCTTGAGGAGATCGTGAGGTCGGTTTCCGAGGCGATGAAGATGATCGAGCAGATAGCCAGTGGGTCGGAAGAGCAGAAGTACGGAGCCGAAGAGATCTCCAAGAGCATGTCGGCAATCAGCAATGTGACCAATGAGACGGCGCATGGTTCCGAGCAGCTGGCGGCCCTGGCCAAGCAGCTGGACGGTCAGAGCGAATCATTGAAGGAACTGGTGGGCCGCTTTATCCTGAAAGAAAAAGCATCAGCTCCAGCGTAGTACGACTTTATTGGACGCTGGTTTCATCTTTGATAAGCCCAAGCCAGATCATGGGCCAGCGCCAGATTTTACCATCTGCGGTCCGTATGACCATACGTTTTGAATTTAATCGTATTGGGCGGATCACATGAGCATACTGGTCTGAATACTGGTTGCTCGGATCTTTTCTAATAAAAACGGTATCACCTTCCTGAAGCGGACGAAAAATCCGGTAGGGGTCCATTGCGGATCGGATTTTCATCCGCTTTTTCCTTATCCTGAGGCGGTTCATCCGCTCGCCTCTTATGTCATATCCGGCTTCACTGCACATTTCCAGAGCCCAGCGGTTGGCTCCCTGTTCTCCCTGGCGCGGGTGAAGACCCAGATGATGCCGCCGGAAGTGGTGTAATTCATGGGCGAAGAGAAGGGCTACATGATCGATTATAGAAGTATAGCTGAAGCGCCAGTAATAGATGTCTCTTTCCTGTCGAGGGTAAGATCGGTCCAGTGCGATAAGCAAACGAATCAGTTTAAAGCGTTTGGGAAGATCATCAGGAAGAGGGAAATGTTTTGTGAAGCCCCAGACACTGCGGCCGGTCCTGAATGAACCGGGATGTTTCCAGTCCCTGACGTAGGCTGTGCCGCGGGTCATGCCGGAACCGGTCATGATATAAACATCACTCGTGTCAGTATTCCCTGAGAGTAAATGGATTGCTTTTTTTATCTCCCGCTGCCACGCTGCCGGAGGGCGGTTGGAATAGATGTAGAGTTTCATCAGATGTTTGTTGAAAATTCCTTAGTCGGGGATCTACTAGTCAAAAAGGAGCAGCTACCGCGGCTCCTTTTTGACTGTGGAAACCCAAGGAGGTGCCAAAAAGAGTTTCCGTTGCAGTAGATTATACGCCGCTGTGTACGAAAAGTTCTTAATTTATTCTGGCACACGCGCTTTATGGCATCACTTAGTTACCGGAAATGCTGCTGGAACCGTAGCTGCCTGACAATCAATTCTCCGGGAATTAATCCACTTCTTCAGCAATCTTTTTGACACCAGATATGCCGTCAATCCCCAGATTATCCCCCCCAGTGCATCAAGACCATGGTGGTAGCGACAATAGACGGTTGATAAAATGATTCCTGGAGAGAGAAAGATCATTACCCAACCCATTTTGCGATTATATCTAAATGTCGCGAGAGCTGCGGCAACACAGCCGGTAACATGTACACTGGGAAATGCTCCGCCTCTTACCGAACCGTTTTGTTGAACGAGTTGGGTAAGATGAAGAAACAGGCCGCCTTTCGGTTCCATGGTATAAAGATCTTTCAAAGCAATCCAGGCTCCTTCCACCGGAAAAAAGATCGAGAAGAGATAGACTGACAAATAGGCGAAATAGACACAGAAAAGAAAATCCAGTGTTTCTCCGCGGCGGCTGCTGAAATAGAGCCACAGTGCGGGAACCGGGATGAAGAGAAAATAGATAAGGTAGAAGAAATTCATCGTTTCGGTGAGCCAGGGTGTAAAGATCTTTTCAACCATAATGATAGGGTGGGCCCCGAAAAGAAGCATGTCACCTTTGATAATGATCTCGGTTCCATAAAAAGGAAAAATCAGATTGAACAGGCTGTCCAGTTCTTTCCAGGCAAATCCATATCCCAATAGAGGGTAAAAAGTGCGCAGAAAGGTGAGAACACCGCCCGAAAAATATGATTCCGCCCGGATGATGCCAATAATGACTCTAATAACCACTATGTGAATTCCCAGGTAGCGCTGCCAGTGGGCTAGATTGTTGTGGAAGATTACAATGAGTATGGAGAGAATAATGAGGTAAGTTAAAATCGCATAATCCAAAGGATGGAATCTTTTTTCCCATTCCATACAGAAATAGTTGTCGATGGTATTTTTGTTTTTCAACCGGATGTCTCCTGTCTGCAAGGACGGTATCTGATTATCAGTTTTTTTGCCTGCCCGGAACGGTTTCGATAACCCGCATAGACTCCCATTTTCCACCAAGAAATCTTCTGAGAAAAACAACACCGACAGAAATGATATAAAGTGTGGTAAAGGTCCAGATCCAATAGAGATTGCCGCCAAATACGGTGCTAGCCAGAATAGAAGGCACAACCATGAGTGTCCAGGATAACGAAACTGAGACCCACATGACAAAGCGTGTGTCTCCGGCACCCTTAATTGCAGCGGCAAAAATGATGTTCATGCAATCAAAGAAGGAATAAACGGCGACGAATTTGAGAAGGTTGATCACCATCCGCATAATCGGTTTAAAATCAGAGCCGCTGCTGCGAGCTGCGTAAGGCAGGATGAAAAATTTCGGAAAGAATAGAAATGTCAGTGCCATAACGCTGATCATCCCGAATCCAATATGAAAAGCCGACCAGGTTGTGTGACGGGCCAGAGCGGGATTATCTTCGCCCAGCCGTCTTCCCACCAGTACTGAGACGCCCATCGAGAGACCGAGAAGCGGCATGAAAGAAATATGGTTTATGTTAAAAGTTATATTCGTAGCAGCCAGAGCGTTCGTTCCAAAGGTTCCGACCAGGAAAATCATCATGGTGAATCCCGTCATTTCCAGGAAAAAATGGATTCCATTGGGTAATCCAAAACGCAATAGACGCCTGAAGTGACGAGAGTGAAAATGCCAGTCGGTGGTTTGGTATCGCCGCCTGTTTTCCGATCCGAAAATGAGGATAAGATAAAATACGATGCGGCAATACTGGGCTATCAGGGTAGCCAGAGCGGCTCCGTTCATTCCAAGGGCTGGGAAGTCACCTTTGCCGAAAATAAGAAGATAATCCAGGATAATATTTACACCGGTGGTAATAAAGCTCTCCATCATGATGATACTTGTCTTGCCCCTGCCGCTGTAAAAGCCAGCAGCCGCGGAAGAGGCGATAACAGCCGGACTGCTGAACACCAAGATACGAAAATAGCCGCTCTCAAGGCGTTGTACTTCCGGATGATGTCCCGCCAGTCTGAAAATATCATCAGAGAAGTAATACAATGGAAATAAAACAAGTCCTGCCAGAATTGAGAAATAAAATCCCTGCCAAAGATATGATCCGATCTTTCTTGATTTACCGGCTCCATCATACTGAGCCGTAAAGGTACCTACATATGATGCCGCCCCGATAAAAATAGACATCAGGGTAAAATTGAGTATGCCGGCAGGCATGGCTGCGGCGATGGCCTGGGGTGAAAGCCAGGCCAGAAAGACTCGATCGACAAAATGCTGCAGGGTAATTGAACCAGTGCTGAGAATCAGAGGAATGGATATCTTCAGCACTTCACCATAACTCCCCGGCCCATGGGCATGTCTAAAAAATAATCCTCTCATAAGTCAGATAATATAACCAATTCAAGAGAAGTTGCAAACTGAAAAAATATCGACGGGTTCTCGAAATCATTGTTCCGGATTCCGGTGATCGTCGTTTATCTGAATTCCAATTAGAATGAAAAAGGAATCCCTGCCCCCACCCGGGAATGCGATTCTAAGAGGGGAAAAGCGTGCACTCGGGTGCGGGCAACATTTTCCGCATATACTCTGAAAACGCTTAATATAAGTAGACAATAAAAAAAGTTAACTAATAGTATAATTAGCAAGTTAACACAATTGCTGCCCGAGTGGCATACGGCTTGCCATTTTCAGGGGTGGAATAAAATAAAGACAGGTAAAAAAGAGAGTTATGCGGATCAAGGGTCTAAAGATTACATCCATAATTATGTCGAGCTTGGTGATGTTGTTATTATCTCAAACTCTCCAGGCGGTGACGCTCAAATGGGAAAAAGCCGGCGACGCTGATCTGGCCGGGTACTTTATTTACTATGGATGTGAATCGGGTGTATACACGGATACTATCGATGTGGGAAATACCGATAGCTATACCTTCACAGATTTGGAAAAAGGCAGGACATATTATTTTGCGGTATCTTCCTATGATGACTGGAATAATGAGAGTGACTTATCGGCTGAGGTATGTTATACGTTGTCCACTTCGGAAGAGACAACCGATGTGGATTTCGGGAAGGGGGGAGCTATTGATTTTTCACTTGAACAAAACTACCCCAATCCATTCAATCCCACAACCACTATCAGGTTTTCCGTCGACAAGCCAGGGTATGTCACGTTGGCTATCATCGACAGTCAAGGAAGAGTTGTAAGAAATCTGATAGAGAAAGATATGTCACAACCCTGTCGTGAAGAGGTGGTATGGGATGGACGAGATAGTGAGGGCAGGGAAGTGGCAAGCGGGCTTTATTTTTATCGGCTCAGCCAGGCGGATGAAACGATGGCCAGACGGATGGTTCTTGTACGCTAAATTGGATGCCAATTTGCGGAGTAAAATGAATTATGATAGAAACGGTAAAAAGAAAGAAGGAAGTTCTGGTTGTCGATGACGATCCGGTCCTGGTCAAGACTCTGCGCGTCTATTTGGAGAGGGCCGGCTACCGTGTGAATGAGGCTTCTCACGGTTTGGAGGCACTGCAGCGGGTGAAAGAGCGGAAACCCGATCTCATTCTGCTTGATATATTAATGCCCATGATGGATGGATTCAAAGTTGCCCGTATGTTAAAATTTGATAATAAATTTAAGGATATCCCCATCATTGTTTTGACCTCCAGGGCTACTGAAGCGGAACGGAAGATCGGGGCCAAAGTCGGAGCTAATGAATATCTTTGCAAACCGTATAAAATTTCCGACGTTCTTAACGTCGTTGGCAATTATTTGGGTACATCGATGCCGAATTGAATTTCCTCTTTGTCGCCTTTCTTCATGATCCCTCCCACCAAAGAACCCTCCGGATTGATCCGGAGGGTTCTTCTTTTCGGGTTCCAAAGGGATTTTCGACGATAATTTCCAGTTAGTTTATCATTCCCTTTTCAACCGCGTACGATGGATGAATATCGATTGGAATCCCCTTCAGATTAGACAGTGCAGCCTGGACCGGAGGCCGAAGGACAGCGAAGGTATCGATTAATTTTTTCGCTTCCCGGTAATCACCTTTGGCCTCTATAACAAGCAGCTCCCGGGCCAGATCACGCACGGCGTCTTTTATACGCCGCTCGTTCACAAAAAAGCGCCCGTCCTTGTCAACTCCCACCGCCCCTTTATCCATATAATAATTCAGCTGAATCGCAACTCCGCCACCGTGGGCTTCTCCCAGACCGAAACGGATTGATCGGAACATGCCGCCCAGGTTGCTGATGTAGAGTGTTCTTTCCAAATCACGGGGCAGCAGGCCCTGATCGATGAGATACTGAGTGGTATAAATGCCCAGCACATCGGCCTTGGCCTCTTCAATAGTGGAGTAGAGTTCTTTCAGTTCACGGTTCACGGTGGTTTCTTTGCCGTCGATGGTGATGCGGCCCGGTCCCAGACCGTGGGATACTTCGTGCATGAGAATGGCGCGGAAATAAGCATCGAATGAAACACGATCTACTTGATCCTGACGCAATACTCGTTCGCTTATGGGGAGCAGAATCTTGTCGAACTTGGCATGCATCACATTGCGCAACATCACCTTTTTTGAGCCTTTAGCTTCTCGTACTCGCTCATCATTGGGTAAATTGAAGGCCAGGGTTTGAACCCCCGCTTTGGTATCTCCGGCGGTAAAGATTTCATCCACAACTTTAATGGGGGAGAAGGCACCCCGATTAAAGTTTTTGTAGCTGTTTGGAATTGGCAGCGCCTGTTCCAATTCATTCATACGTGATCCCAGCTCCTTAAAGGCATCGCTCTCCTTATGGTCAACCAGACAGATGAACGATTCAAAGGCAGCTTTATATCCGAAAAGGTTGTCTTCATATACTTCATAGGGTCCGATGACGATTTCGATATCACCGTTCAAATCCATCCAGTCCATATCACTCTGGTAGTAGTCATTGGTCTCGAAAGACAGGGCCCGGCTGCGCAGGAAAACAGCCAGCGATTCATCCCGAGTCAGATCAGCGGCGCGGCGCATCAGGTCTGCCGCCTTGTCCAACTCCTCCTTGTAACATTGGGAATAAGGGATAGCCGTCAATCCGTCATTCTGCCGGCGAATCACGGTGAAATTTGATTCAAAAGCTTGCTGCTCTTCCGGATGAGCTTCCACCCATTCTTTAAACTCGGCTTCGCTCATATCCAGGGGATAGAAGTTTGCTCCGTTCGGTTTTGGCTCGGCATTGATAAAGGGATGGTTCTCGTCGAGGCGGTTCCAGGGTCCGAACATGACCTTGAAGAGCTCTAGGTATTTTTCATAGTTGCCTTTTTCAAGATCTTTTTCGATCTGTATATTTTTCTGGTATACCTGGCGTAAAAAGATCCGGTCCATCTGGCCTGCGGCCTCAACCAGGAGTTTCACCACTTCACTATCCTGACTGGAAAGAGAAGACATATCGACTGACAGGGTAACCGGCGCCAATTTATCCAGTTCACTCTGGACGTACTGTTCCGATTCGGTCTCCATGATTACACTCCTTCCGCAGCCGAGCAACAGCGTCAGGGACGTCACAGCCGCCAATAACAAAAATTTTCTCATCGTTGCCTCCGCGTATTCACAATTTTGACTCTTATGAATATACGGTTTTCTGGAGTGATGAGCAAATGGAAAGTATTGTCAATTTGTCTCTAATTACCGCATAAATGTGTCAATCATGCAGAACAATTGCCAGAGGGGCAAAATAGCAGAAATGTGAATCGATTGAAATAAGCTACTGTTAAATAAATCTTTAGGGCATGTAATACAAATTTGGCATGCGGCTTGCATAGAACAGACATGAAAACGCACAAATCATGAAAGGAGGAAAGTAAAATGACACTAGTAAGATGGAGCCCAACCCGCGACCTGTTAAATACACCGTTTATCGATCGCTTTTTCTCGGATCTGTTCGAACCCACTTATGATTCGGATCGTATGTGGAGACCAATTGTGGATCTGGCGGAAACCGATGAAAGCTACGAGATCAGAGCGGAGATTCCTGGAATGGATAAAAAGGACATAGAGATTTCTTTCAAGGACAATACGCTGGTGCTGAGTGGTGAAAAGAAGATGGAGAAAGACGAAACGAAAAAGAATTATCACCACATTGAAAGAATGTACGGCAAGTTCCAGCGTTCCTTCTCCATGCCCAACGACATTCAGGCAGACAAGATCGAGGCCAGTTATAATAACGGGATTCTGACGGTGATTATTCCGAAAGACATCGAAAAGACCAAGGCCAAAGCAATAGCTATCAAATAAGATGCGGGTTTATCACGGTTCGCGGAGAGGCCCCGGCGGAGTGCCGGGGCCTTTTTATATTAATCTATCATATGGCCAGAAAGTTGTTGTCCGCCTCAGATTTATTTAATACATTTACTCATCTTTTTAAAAAAATCGCATCATCATTACAGATGTATATCTTCAACGGCCTAGTTCTGGTGGGGGCATGTCCTATTCTCCAACATTATCTGTTATCACTGCGTCCCTTGAAGTCATTGGGGTTATCTGGGTTCTCAATCGCCGGGGGCGAAAACGTATACTTCGGCCTGCAGCCGCGATTCTGCTGTTGCTGGCGGCCTATCAGGTAGTGGAGGTTCTCGTCTGCCAGACAAATCAGTCCCAATTATTCTCCAAACTGGCATTCGGAGTCGTCACCTGGCTTCCTCCTTTGGGAATCCTGCTCATCGCTCGGCTCTATCCCGATTCCAGCCTAAAAATTCTTCTCTTTGCCAGGATTCTTTTCGGAGTCGGCTTGCTGGCGGCTCTCTGGATCATCATCGGTGATAGGTTTGTGACCGATTCAGTCTGCGATGTAGTCTTCGCCCGCTATACCACTCCTCAGCCAGGGTATGCAATATACAACGCTTACTATTGGCTGGGACTGATGAGCATGGGAGTACTTTCGGCACGGGGTGCCACTAAAACGGCTGAACCGCGCAACCGACGTCAACTCTATCTGCTTATGTCAGGTACTCTGGCCTTTACCGTCCCTTCGCTGGTCACAGTCATTTTTATCAGCAATCCCAAAGGGGTATTGGCTTCTTTGATGTGCCATTTCGCTTTACTTCTGGCGGTTGCTCTGGTATTCCTTGCCCGGGAGGAGTCGAAAGGGTGATATCAATAGTCAGGGGATTCCCGCTGGATGACTCTCCGGAACATAGAATGCGTTTACGACATTATTTTGGCCGGATTTGATATTAATATTTCAGTATATAATTCTTCAGTGAATCACTGATCCGGGCGGAATAAAATCTTGACTTTCATTCGTTTATTTTTTAATAAATGATATATCCAAGCAGTAACTTTCTATCGACGGAAGGACGATCCTGTCCGCACAATGCGGCATAGCTTTGATTCAAGGCAATCCGGAATGCTGAAATTGTCCAAAACGTCAAGAATCATCATCTGCTTTTCCCTCGGCATCATCCTGCCCAGCCTGATGCTGGGCTATCTGGCCCTGCGGGGCATCCGCAATGACCGGGCCTTGATGGAAAAAGAGCGTCTGGACCGCTGCACCCGGATAGCTGCTGGTGTCGAGCAAGCGCTGGAGGAACAGTACCGGGTGCTATGCAATGAATTGCGGCAGCTTACCGAGACCATTCCCTCGAATTCCTCCCATATTCCGGCTCTATGCTGCAGCCTGCGAACCCGATATCCGCTCGTCGAGACGGTGTTTACCGTCACTCCCTCCGGAAATATCCGTTTTCCCGGGCAGCGTCTCCTTTATAGCAGAGACTTCTCTTCCCCCCATTTGACCGTCTCCGCAGGAGTGTCATCATCGATCTTTCAGCGGGGCGAACAGGATGAATTTATACACCTTCAGTATAAGAAAGCCGCAGCATGCTATATACAGGCGTATGAAGAAGCCGCCACAGCCGAAGACCGGGCACTGATTCTTTGCGCTTTGGCAAGAGTGAGAGAGAAATCCAAACAATGGCAGGAGGCTATCGCTGTCTACCGGCAAATGATCAGCAGATGCGGCTCGGTTATCCTGGATCCCGGGATGCCGGCCCATGTGGTGGCCCGTCTGGAGATGGGTTCCATCTATCGCGAGACCGCGGATTATACCAGGGCGGGGCATGAATATATGGGTCTGTATCAGAGACTTCTCCGGGGAGATATTGAGATACAGCAGAACACATTCGAGTGGCTGCGCCGGGAATGCATCAATCGTCTGACATCTCTGGCCGAATATGACCGCACGCTGGCATCAGTCCTGCAGGACAGTATGAACATTTGGGAAACACGGGAAGCGGTAATGGAGGAACAATGCCAGCGATATCTCGCATTCGGAGAACAGGCCGGTATCTATCTGGCTCGTGGAACATCCGGATTAAGCGAGAGGCAGGAGACTGACAAAAAGATCGTATTAGAGAGCCTGGGGGGTAATCCTGAGATATGTCTTCTGAAGAGTGTGCCGGCACGCGGTAATGTGAGGTGGGGAATGCTGCTGAATCAGTCCTATATGCTGTCCGATTTGTTGCCCACGGTGCTGACGTCCGCTATTGGTACGGAATCCATCAAGTGGCTGCTCCGGGATGAATCCGGAGTCCCCCTGACTCCTGAGGGCACCCCGGCATCAGAACTGGTCCTGCAAACCGCGTTCAAGGACCGGTTTCCGCCCTGGACACTGGAATTTCGTGAATCGGACCGTCCCTGGTATGACACGCTCTTTCTCTCTCGTCACAGTATCTATGTCTATATGTTTATTCTTATCGGATGCGTCCTTCTCTTTGGACTATACCTGACTTACAGGACCATCTATCGGGAGATGGAGCTGACCCGCATCAAGACTGATTTTGTCACGGCTGTTTCACACGATTTTAAAAATCCTCTGACTTCAATCCGTCAGCTCTCGGAAATGTTACAGGCTGGGCGCGTGCCTTCCGAATCCCGGCGCAATCAGTATTACCAGGTGCTGGTGGAACAGAGCGATCGGCTCAAGTTCATGGTGAACAACATTCTCGATTATACGAAAATGGAAAAGAGCAGTAAAACATTCCATTTCGAGATGGTGAACCTGGCGCCGGTTATCGCCGCCGTCGTATCCGATACCCAGAGCCGGCTGCTCAGCAGTTCCTGTATGATCCACGCGGATATATCGACCGACCTGCCACTCATAAGAGGAGACGCGGCGGCTCTGGAACAGGCGCTGTACAATCTTGTCGATAATGCCGTGAAATTTGCAGGCGATAGCTGTCGTGTCGAGATTCGTGTACACAGTGTTGACGGGAACGTCATCCTGTCCGTGCAGGATTGGGGTATCGGCATCGCTGCGGAGGAACAGGAAAAAATATTTCGGGAGTTTTACCGGGCGCATGATTCAAAAGCACGCGGGATCAAAGGCAGCGGCCTGGGATTGACACTGGTGAGCCAGATCGTTCGTGCTCATGGAGGTGAAATAGGTCTGGAAAGTACGCCCGGACAGGGAAGCACGTTCACGATCACCATTCCGATTCACTAGCAGCATCAAGGAATATCTGTATGGAAAAGGGAAATATACTGATTGTCGAAGATGAAGCGCGGATCCGTATGGGACTGGAAGATGATCTGACCTTTGAAGGATTCACGGTGACAGCCGCGTCTGACGGCGAACAGGGGCTGGCCCTGGCACAGGTCGGATCATTTGACTGCATCGTGCTCGATGTCATGCTGCCCGGCATGGACGGATTCGAGGTCTGCAAACAGTTGAGGAAGTCCGGAAATAATACACCGGTCATCATGCTTACGGCCAGGGATCATGAAGTAGATAAAATTCTGGGACTCGAGATCGGCGCGGATGACTACATTACCAAACCGTTCAGCCCCCGGGAGCTGCTGGCCCGCATCAAGGCGCTGCTCAGGCGGGCGCGTCAGACAAAAGAGAAAACGGAGGGGATCAGGATCTGCCGTTTCGGCGATATGGAAGTGGATTTTGAACAATATGAACTGACAAAAAACGGGAAGCCGATCCATCTGACCGCCTATGAATTCGCGTTGCTGCGGCTGCTGGCCGAGAATCCGGGCAGAGTGCTGGAGCGAGACGAGATTCTGGACCGGATCTGGGGCAGGGATGTCTATGTTACTTCCCGCACCATTGACACGCATATGGCGCATTTGCGCAAAAAACTGGAGCCGGATCCGGCCAATCCCTGTTATCTGAAGAGTGTGCATGGTGTGGGGTACCGCTTGGAAGGAGTGCAGACCCGGCAATGATCACGAAAAATAAACAGATCTTCCGGACAATGAAACAAAGTCTGCGGATAGTCGCACTGGGCCTGGCGCTGGTGAGCTCAGTCGCATATGGGCAGGAAACACCGGATATGCTCTTTCAATCGGCGCAGTATGCGGAAACGGTCAGAGGTGACCTTCAAGTGGCTCTACAGATGTATCAGCAGGTGGTAACACATCCGGAAACGCCACCGTCACTGGCCGCCCGGGCGCTTTTGCAGATGGGCAGCTGTTACGAAAAACTGGGTGATCCCCGGGCCACGGAGATATACCGTCGAATCGTTGGAGATTACCCGAATCAGACCGATTTCGCGGCTCTGGCTCGCTCGCGTTTGACGGCTCTTGCAGCAGCACGCGATGAGGTTCACCCTCTGGTTCGCTGGTACTTTCAGCGGACAGGGATCGATCCTTATGTGTCCACCTCCTATGACGGGACGATGCAGGCATATACAGACTGGAGAACCGGTAATCTGATGATCAGAGAACTTTCGTCCGGGATCGTTTCCTGTCTTACCGATACAGAGTGGGGCCGCTCCGCATCATATGCTTTTCATCCTGCCTGGTCACGGGACGGCAGGTTTCTTGCCTATGCATGGTACACAGGTTTCTTCGCGTCCGAGCTGCGGTACGCGGATCTGGAAACGGGTGAAACGCGAGTGATCTGGGACTCGCCGGATTGTCTCATCTATCCCCAGGATTGGTCACCCGATGGAACGATACTGCTGGCGGAGACCTATGATTTCAGGCTCGATCCTCCAAAGCGCATGGCGTCGATCAATTTGGAGACAGGGGAGCGGAAGGAGTTACTCTCTCTGGACATCAATGCCCGGGGATTCAGATTTTCACCGGACGGGCGCTGGATCGCATTCGATTCCATGGAGAATCAGCATCGTCATATCTATCTCTTCTCGAGAGAAACCCGGAAGGTGACACGGCTGACCAGCGGATCATATGGAGTACGGGGTTTCGATAATCCAGTGTGGAGTCATGAGGGAGACCGCATCCTCTTCCGGAGTATACGTTCCAGCCAGTACGATCTCTGGGCCGTGGATATAAACCGGGAAGAGAATGACGGTTCCATCCAGCTGATTCAGGAAGACCTGATCCGGGCGCTCCTGATCATGAAATCAATCGAAAATCACCATCTGAATGAACCGAAACGGCCGTCGCCCCGTTCCGGGAATATTCACGTACTTTCCGCTCCGTTTGTCGATCATTTCGATTCGGACACCCTTTCCGCTCCCTGGAACGTCATGGAATGGCCCGGTCCCAATGTCTACGGCAATGCCTCGTTCGGCCACTGGTCCCTTAGAGAGCACCCCGGATTCCTGCGCTATTGGCTGGATCCGATGATGATACCGCGTCACCATGCGGCCTACCTTCCCAATTTCCGTTTCTGGTACTGGTATTATCCCGCTACGGAAATCGGCCTGTATGTAAGCGGCACCCGATGGGAGCTGGAAACCCGGGTGATCTATACCATTAACGACGGCACAAATTCCCAGAATGTCACCATGACACTGATCTTCGACATTGATAGGAGAGACGGATGCGTACTGAGAATCACCAGGTTTACGAATGTCCAGCCAATCAGCGCCCTGGAAGCCGTTCTTTATAATGAGGACCGGAAGATTGCCGAGGGAACCATGCGATTTGTCCTTCCGGATTCAGCGAAGAAAGGGAGCGGGCCCTTCACCTTCCGTATCCTCCGTGACGGGCGTAACGTTCGAGTTATGATACAAGAAGAGGAATCAGCGTTCAAACCATTTCTTGAGGGATCGCTGCCGCCCTCCATCGACAATCAGATCCAGCGGCTTCTCATCAACGGCGAATGCTGGTTCGTGCCCGCCGGTGCCCGCGCGGATTTTGACTATGTCCGGTTCCGTCCCCTGGAACCGGATGAGCGCATGGATGTCTCTGGCCCGCCTGCGTAGTGCAAGTCCTGCCCGCCCGATGGCTTTTTTACCGATCTAATCCTCAATCTTCACCAAATTTTAACAATCAGTTAACCGGTTCATCACTTTTCAAACCGGTTTTTTTTATATCATATGAACAGTGATAAGGCCTTCCATGGATTTTGAATAATTGAAGCGGATCAGGTGACAATGAACCCGCATGCACCATACACGGATCATGCCTTACCGAATCAATCCTCCGGTTTGAGCGGACGCTGGACGGGCACGGCGCTAAACCGCTCAATCAACGTTCACCTGGATCTGGAAGTGGATTCCGAGGGCCGTGTTTCTGGCAGCGGTGTCCGTTCCGTCTGGAGTTTGGAGAGCGACGGCCGGGTGAGCGGCAGCGGCAGCTTTACGTTTATTGTACGCTCTTCTCAGATAGTCTCCTCTGCGAAATGGGATCTTTTATTGGACGAGAATGAAGCGGCATTAACTGGAAGCTTCCATGTATCTCACGTAGGATATGGCAAATTACTTGTTCAATTTAGGAAAAAAGGGAAATAATCTGTTATTATTTGGTTGATTGCGAGGACGGGTGTTGATTGGGAAACTGTATGCGGAGATGTAAGATGCGATACCAATCCAATAGTGAGTGATTATCTGGGAAAGAGGTACCGGAAAGTGAAAAATATGTATGATTCATCCGGCGGTTGTTTTGTAATGTTCGGATCGGCAAAAGCCCCGGGGAATAAAATCCCTGTTTGGGAAAGCATTTCAAAGAAATGGATTCCCGAATCGGTTTCTGTATTGAAATATTATGCAATCTGAAGAAATCCTGATACACGCTGATAGAGTAAACCAGGATGCATTTAAAAGGAGGATCAATCATGAAAAAAACATTATGTATTCTGCTCGTAGTAATTGTCGCAATTACTGCCGCCTGCTCTAAAAACTCAACCGGGCCTCAGATAGTGTACACCCTGGCGGACATCGTGGGGAACTGGATCGGTACAGTGGAAAACACCAGTAATACTCTCAATCTTAACCTGAATGTCGATGATACGGGAAAGGCTAACGGGAGTGGCGTCAGTTCGACCTGGAGTGTAAGCAATACTGGAGCAGTCACCGGTGGTGGAAGTTTTAGTTTTATTGCCGGCTCTTCATTCGTAGTCGCTTCCGCCGGATGGAACATACAGCTGAGTGAGGATAAGCAGACCCTGACAGGAACTTTCGATGTCAGCTATCCCTCCCTGCATAGCATGGAGGTAAATCTCACGAAGCAGTAAAACGTGATCACTTACATAGGTATCAAAAAGGGATTCTTCGATTGATCTGAAGAATTATGCCTCTGTTATTAGGTGAGTTACCCATATATACTATCGGTTTTACGTCACCAAAATTGAAGGAGCTTTTTCAAGACCTGATTAGAGCACAAACTCATATAAAGAGTCCGGGTGATGGGAAATACAGATTAAATATAGGAGGGAACAAGATCATGGAAGACAATGAATTACGTTGGGATAATTATTGCCCCCACTGTGCTCATTTTGTTCAGGGCACCTTTACATGCTCAAAATTACATTTCAATTTAGGTTCCCATCCTAAAACGTTTATTAACAAATGTGCCGGGAAATTTTATAAGCTTGATAAGGATAAAAAAATAGAGCTGCTTGAGAAAAAGGTTGAGAAAGCAAAGAAGGAGAACACTATACATGCGGATGAAAATACTCACATCGGAAATTATAAGATATATTTTTCCCTATTGTATGGGGGACTTTTCCTTGTTATTTTGGGAGCCATTATCGCATCCGGGGATGAAAATGTTGCCAGAACTTTTTTCGGATTGGGTGGTCTATCTGTAATAGCGGCACAGGTTTTTTTCATGGTGCTTTTTTATCAGACCTGGCGTTTTGTTATCAATGAATCACACCGCGATGATTTGACGCCATCAATCGAAACACCCGGCAAAGCACTGGGCTACTGCTTCATCCCATTCTACAATTTTTATTGGTTGTTTATAGCCTTTGGTAAGCTGCCTAAAGATATAAACAAGCTGGCAGAAAAAAGAAGTGTCGAGAGTAGAGTGTCCGATGGACTCGGCATCGTCATCCCCGTCCTTTTGCTTGCGGGATTCATCCCGTTCGTAGGGTATTTCACTGGTGCGGCTAATCTTCTCATCCTCTATCCGATTTTTATCAGCTCATCGATTCGCCTTTGCCGAGAACTTGGAGGAGAGGAAAAGCTGATTAAATGATACGGTTTATATAGTATCAGCAGGAACACGTTTGGAGTGGGGAGGAGGGTTAAATGAGAAAGATCTTATCGTATGCAGCAGTTAGTCTTCTAGTCGGAGTTGTTCTTGTTGGAGTCGCCTGCAGTCGGGGTGGCGGATCTTCTATTAAGATCGAGAGTGCTCATCGCGCGGAGAAAGTGGCAATGGGAAGTTATCCCCATGCCCAGGAACTGACGGCAGTTCATCCCGAGACCTATGCAGTACTGGATTTGCGTCTGGGAGGTATTTCCGTTGAAGAATTTCAGGCTATCGATCGAGACAGTATATTTATTGAGGCATTGGGCGATGTTTACCGGCCCATGGTAACCCAGAGCGGTGTTGTCAGTGGAAAGAAAATGATCCGGCTCTGTGTCATTGTCCCCAGGGACGTCACCAGAATGATGCTTCACCTTGGTTCGAAATATGAGAAGATGTTTACTGCCGACGAAAAAATTAGTTCAATCTTAAAGGACTGAAAAGCAAATACAGAGGATCCTTTTCTCATTCAGATCCTGCTATCAGGATACCAGACTAGTCAGTCTCACTCGACCGAAACAACGATGTGAGTCCTTTCCTCAGAATCATTATCCAGAATCATTCAGCGGGGCCCGAAGATAAGGGTTCCGACCCTGATGATTGTCGCTCCCTCTTCAATGGCCACCCGGTAGGAGTTGGTCATACCCATGGAAAGTTCCTCCAGGGTGACGTTGGGCAGATCGAGCCCGCGGCAGCGCTCCAGGCACTTCCTCGTCTCCCTGAAATAGGGCCGAGCCTCCTCGGGATCGCCGCTGAAGGGTCCCATGGTCATCAGTCCCCGGACATGGATATGCAGCAGGCTGGAAATCCGCCTGAGAAAATTCTCCACCTCCTCAGGAAATATCCCGAATTTTTGTTCCTCCCGGCCGCTGTTGACCTCCACCATAACCTCCATGATCTTCCCCTCTGCGGCAGAGCGCTTGTCGATCTCCTCTGCCAGACGGTAGGAATCCAGCGTCTCGATCAGGTCGAAGAGTTGTACCGCCTGCCGTACTTTATTCCGCTGCAGGTGGCC
>CAZUMH010000059.1:0-21164 GCA_964621645.1 uncultured bacterium | reverse complement strand
TCCACCTCAGGTTCTGGTGAGGTGACCGGAGAAGTAATCTATGTGGGGTACGGGGTGAGTGCGCCCGAGCTGGATTATGACGATTACGGAAATGTGGACGTTGCCGGCAAGATCGTACTCATGGAACGGGAAGCCCCGGTCGATCCGGATCAGGATTCGGAACTCTTCCTAAAGTGGCGGCCCTATTCCTTCCATCAGTATAAACTTGAGAACGCTGTCAAACACGGAGCCATCGGGATGATCTACAATTACGGCCCTATCGGCAATCCCAATAACAGCTACGTATCTTCATTCATTTACAGTCATGTGGGAGAAGCGGTGGTTGGGGACGTATTTGCCGGAACAGGGAAGGATCATCAAGCGGTAGTAAACAGTATTAAGAAAGAACTGAAACCGCGGTCTTTCGCAACCGGCAAAATGGTAACGATTAAGAATATCACTGAACACGTTCCGAATGGCAGGGGAGCTAATATTATAGGAGTGCTGGAAGGCAGTGATCCCGACCTGGAGCAGGAAGCGATTATCCTGGGCGCCCATCTTGACCACCTGGGTCACTGTTACGAACTTATCCCCGGTGCCAATGACAACGCCTCGGGTGTCGCGGTGGTTCTTGGGGTGGTGCAGGCTTTGGTACGATCCGGAGTGAAACTGCGGCGTTCCGTTGTTTTTATTCTTTTCGGAGCTGAGGAGCAGGCGGTGGTAGGATCAGAAGTTTATCTTAAGGATCCGGTTTTCCCTTTGGACAAGACAATCTGTTTCCTCAATCTGGATGGGGTGGGCTGTGGAGACAATATCTTCTGCCTGGCGGGTGAAAATTTCCCGGGCCTCTTTTCCTTCGTCAAAATGGCGAATCAATCCTATATTCACCGGGTGTTGCGTTCCGCTTATTTCAGCAACCTCGCTCGTCCCCGTTTGGATGCGGCTCGTTTCCTTTGGGCCGGGGTACCCAGCCTTTCCTTTTCCGTGTCAGGAGCCAGATCCTATTATCACGTTCCCAGTGATGATATTTCCACCATCACTCCCGAGGTAATGGAGGATCTTGCCGGGATTCTGTATTTTGCCATAATCAACATGGCCAACGCCGATAATCTTTCATTACCTGAAGGCGCGGATAAATGAAGAGTAATACTGTTCCGGTGATTACCGTCCGGGGATTACGGAAAAATTACGGTGAAATTCAGGCTCTGACAGGAATCGATTTTCAGATTCTTCGGGGAGAGATTTTCGGTATGGTGGGGCCCAACGGGGCGGGCAAGACGACCACCATCGAATGTATTGAGGGATTGCGGAAGCCAGACGGAGGGACAATAGAGGTATTGGGCCTTGATCCTGTTCATCATCTGAAAGATCTTAAACCCAATATTGGGATCCAGCTGCAGCAGACCGCCTTGCCGCGGCGTATCAAGGTGCGGGAAGCTTTGCAGCTATATGCCTCTTTTTACGGTAAGAGTCTGGAGGCGGGGGAGCTTATATCCCGTCTCGGGCTGGAAGGAATTTTGAACAAGTATTTCGGCACTCTCTCAGGAGGTCAGAAGCAGCGTCTGTTCATCGCACTTGCACTTCTGCACGATCCGGAAATTATTTTTCTGGACGAACTTACCACGGGACTCGATCCCAGAGCCCGAAGAAATATGTGGGGACTGGTACGGGAAGTGAGGGATGCCGGTAAAACCGTCTTCCTGACTACTCATTTCATGGAGGAAGCGGAACGCCTCTGCGACAGAGTGGCCATTATCGATAAGGGGGCCATCAAGGTGCTGGACACGCCCGGCAATCTCATCCGGAAACACGGCGCCGGCAGAAGGCTCCTGTTTACGCTGGATTCTCCCAATTCACTGCGGGGATTAGAAAATTTCTCAAGTATTGCCAGGATTGAAAAAGATCGTGAACGAATCATCGTTTATGGTGAGAGCGATCAGATGATCGCTGACTGTGTGAACTTCTTAACCAAGGAACATGTCGCGTTTCGCGACCTGCGTACCGAACAATCCACTCTGGATGATGTTTTCCTCAGCCTCACGGGACATGATATTAACAATCAGGAGGATGTGTGATGCGCGGTATGCTGACCATGATAAAGACCGAAATGAGACTTTTTCTGCGGGAACCCATGGCCTCATTTTTCACGCTTATGTTTCCACTCATGCTGTTGCTTCTTTTCGGGAGTATCTGGGGGAACACACCGACCTCCTTTTACAACGGAATGGGGTATATCGATACGGCGGTCCCCGCTTTCATGGCCATGATTATCGCCACGGCCGGATTGGTATCTTTGTCTATTCAGATGGCGGAATACCGGGATAACGGCATTTTACGACGTCTCCGGGCCACGCCGATATCACCGGTTGCTATTCTCGCGTCCCAGGTAACGGTTCTTTTTTGTATGGCCTTGGCAGGAACGGTCATTCTTATCCTGGTGGGGAAGATAGTCTACGGGCTCCGCTTTCAAGGAAGCTACCCTCAGGTCGTAGCCGCGTATCTCTTGGGAAATTGCAGTTTTTTTGGTTTTGGATTTCTCATCGCCAGTGTTATGCCCAATGCCAGAACAGCCCAGATTGCAGTGATGTTCCTTTTCTATCCAATGCTGTTTCTCTCCGGGGCGGCGATCCCGCGGGAAATACTGCCTCAGACAGTCCGTACCATTGCTCAAATCCTGCCTCTCACGCATGTTGTGATTCTTTTACGGGGGGTATGGCAGGGTTCTTCTCTGAGTCAGTTCCCGCTGAGTATCGCGTATCTGTCCGGACTTGCCCTTATTTGCATTGTCATTTCCAATCGAACTTTCCGCTGGGAGTAGAATGAATCCATTGGGAAACAGTGCGCATCTTCCTCAGCAGCTTCCGCGTATCACTCTGCCGCTCTCGCCCCTCCTGCCGAGAAACGGAGGAGAGGCAGTTCTTTCAAAACGGATCAGGCCGGAGGACTCTCTCAATCTGGTTCAGACATTACAGCATTTAAGTCCCAGTATTCTTACTACAGTGGATGTGGCAGGAAAACCCTGGTCAGTGATTTCCGTCTTCAGCCCCTACAGCCCTGATGTCCACGTCATGATTATGGAGACGAGCCCTGATCGCTACCTGCCGGGACCGGAAGCCATTCCTACGGGTGAAGGAGATGCAGCGGCTGCCCTTATGGCCAAGGTACTGCAGTTCATCCGCGCAAGACCGGAAACAGACAATCTTCATTTCGGTTACAACTGGTCCCCGCGCTCATGGGGAGAATTTGAAGAGAGAGGCGGTTTTCAGAGTGTGCCTACAAAATGGCACGCCATGATCTGGGGCTGGCCGTCTTTCAGTGAAGGAGAGAGGGACCACTATTGTCTGGACCAGGTGGCCAGAAAGGAACTTTCCCTCCCAGCCAGGAGAATTTTCGGTGAAGGAGAATACATCAAACCGTTGGGAGATCTCTTTATCGACAGGATAACGGAAACTCTTTCAAGGAGCGGGACTCAGAGTTATATATCCGAGAAGGGATGGATGATTGATTATACCGGACCGACCTGTTTTCTTTCTTCAGATATTATTTCATTGGTGAGAAACAGCCATTTTTTCAGTGGATTTCTCCAGCCGATTGCCGTGACTCTTGACCGGCTTCTGGCTGATTTGACCGAGTCCTTCACAGATATGAAATGTGATGATTTTGAAGAGATGCTGAGGCAAGTCCATACCCGTCCCCTGCGAGAAGATGAAATCAAGATTTTACGGGCACCGCCGGCTCTCCTGGACGCGGCAGAAATACCCAGGAGACTGAGAGAGAGAAATCTGCCGACAGCATTATCAGGGATCCTTTTAGAGGCGATTACCGCCCGTTGCAGGGAAGAGGGCGATCATACTTACTGGTGGAGAAAAGGCTTTGGCTATTCCCTGGTTTTTTCAGCGGCGAAAGAAAAGAATGAAACTCGTCTGCGATTGCTTCCCGGCGTCTATGTCGGGCCCGGAGGAGTGGTGGAAGCTCATGGAGTGCTCCTGCGCCGGTTGCTTGACTGTCGCCTCTCGCCTGAACGGATGAGCCGCAGAAGCGCGGTCCTCTGGGAATTAGCCGATTTTCTGGAGGAACATTTCCACAAGGTAACCGGTTCCATGGAGGATAGGGGCTGATGCGATTGTATCTGATGAGACACGGAGAGGCCCTGTCGGCGGGGGATGATGCCAGCCGGCCGCTTTCCGAGAAAGGGAGGAAAGAAGCTGCGTACAGTTCCCGCCTGGCGGTTGAGGAGAAATCGATGGCGGTGAGCCGTATTCTGCATAGTCCCAAAATAAGGGCTCTCGAAACGGCGGAAATACTGTCACGGGCTTTTAACACTTCGCCCGCAGTGGTGGAGAGTGACGATCTTCTGCCTCATGATGATCCGCTTGCCTGGACTTCGCGGCTGCAACAGGAGCAGGAAGATATCGCTCTGGTGGGGCATTTGCCCTTTTTAGCAAATCTGGCTGAAACCCTGCTTCAGGGAAGAGTCTCCAAGCAGATACGTTTTCATACCGCCCAGATTATACATCTGGAACGGAATGAAGAAGGCATATGGCAATATCGCTGGAGTGTGCAAGCGGAATAATTTTTAATGGGTACGTTAAAACAGGATTTTTGTGCATGAGAAGAATCTTCATTATTTTTTGTCTGTTAACCGGATCGCTGCAGGCGCAACAGAATGTCCAGGACACCAATCTATCCAAAAATCAAGATAAGCCGATATTTCCGCCTATTCAGGAACAGCATACCTTTCCCTTGCAGGAGATTCGAGTTCCACTTAAGGCCTATTCGCCCCGGGGCAATGACATCATCTTCGAATTCACCTGGGACAGGGGAGGGAAGATCGATCAAAAACAAGATCTATTTATCTGGACTCCCAAGGAGAATGATATCGGTCAGCACCCCATCATTTTTACGGCTGTAGACACGCTGAGCGGACAGCGGGTGAACCAGCCGGCCCTTATTGTTGTGAATCCGATACGATATCAGCCGGTACTCTCCATTGAATGTCATATCACTCCCACGGAAGGATTTTACTATATCAATGAAGGTGAGGAGCTGGCGCTGGTAATCCGTGCCGAAGACAGGAATACGTCTGATGAACTGACTCTCGGTTATTTTGTTAATGAAGACCCGAATGCCCGTATAAAAAATGCCCGTTTTTCGGTCAATGGGCGGGGCGCTACCTTCTTTTGGATTCCCACGAACAGCCAGGCCGGTCAGGGGTTATTCAATCTCACATTTTTTGTGGAGGACCAGACCGGTCTCCGGAACGAAAAGGTAATACCGGTTATTGTGCGGGATGTCAAACACCCACCGGTGTTCCAGAATACAACGCGGGAGTACTATATCAATGAAGGTGAACCGTTATCCTTCACCGTGAAAGCTCAGGACCTCGATGACGAACCGCTGACATATCAAGTCACGACACCTGATATCAAAAAAAACGATTTCAGTTTCAACCCCAGCAGCGGCAAGTTCCAATGGATTCCTGATTTCTCCTATTCCACCCGAAAAACAGAGTATCAGCTGATTTTTTCGGCTAATGATGCCGAATTTACCGTTTACGATACCATCCTGGTCAAAGTGGATCCGAAGAATTATCCCCCTCATATCGAAGCGATCCGTCCCCGTGATGTCAAAGAAGGGGAAGAAGTGGTGGTTCCCATCCGGGTAAGCGATAAAAACGGTGACGAGAATGTCAGCCTGAGCGTCATTTCTTCCGATATCAAAGGATATGAATTCGATCCTGAACAGCGTATTTTCCGCTGGACGCCGCCTTTTTCCTTTCTCGATTCGCCCGGTAAAAAAGAGGTGCATGTCACGTTCCTGGCATCCGACGGTCATCTTGAAGATGAAGCGGAACTGGCGATAACAGTGCATGATCGGAACGATCCCCGTGAGATCGTGCAGGAATATATAACGCTGCTTACCATAGCGAATCAGATGAAGCAGGAAGTAGCGTATATGGATGACAACCTGCAATTTACTCTGGACCGGAAACGTTTCTGGAATGATGTGTTCGATATTTCAGGGATTGTAATCGGGGCCGTAACGGGTTTTGCCAGTTCTTCCGTCGCTTCAGATAAATTTCAGAAGACAGTCGTGCCTATTGCAGCGGCTGCGACTACGCTCATCGGAGTGAGAGCGGTTATCGATCGGTCCAGTGATAAGATAGCCAAACTGCGGAGTGAAATGCTGTTTCTAAAGGGTAATCTGGATGTTTCGGTGAATATGGTTCTGCGGGATTACGGCTATTCTCCCAAGATTGAGACAGCTGATACCTATGAATTTCAAAACGATTTTCGTAATTTTAAGAAGAGGATTGAGGAGCTGGAAACACAGAAAGGGGTACTTCAGACCCGCTACGAAGCCCTTCCTATCAAAGAAAGAAAATAATGACAGCTGCCGGAGAGGAAATCCCCCGCTCCGGCAGCTGTATCAGAAATTCAGTCCATCGGGCTGAACATGTCTTTGCCCACACCGCAGACCGGACAGGTCCAGTCATCGGGCAGATCTTCAAAGGCTACGTTATTGTTCTCGGCAGGATCGTATACGTAACCACAGGCGTCACAGACATATTTTTTCATTATGCTTTTCTCCTTTAGAGGGAAAATTTCCTATTAATAATTCTCCATCCATAATTCGAAGTATTCCCGATCATGGTCGCAGACCGGGCATTTTTCCGGAGCTTCGATATCTTCGGTAATGTATCCGCAGTTACGACATTTCCAGAAAACCTTGCCGTCTTTTTTGAATACAGTATGATTCTTGACATTGGCAGCGAGTTTGCGGTAACGGGTTTCATGCCGTTTTTCCACGAGAGCCACGTCACGAAACGTCTCGGCTATCTCGGTGAAGCCTTCTTCGTCTGCGGTCTTGGCAAAGGACGGATAAAGATCACTCCATTCTTCGTTTTCACCGCTGGCGGCGCACTCCAGGTTTTTCAAGGTATCGGCGTAACAGACTGGATAGGCAGCTTCGATGGTTACCGTTTCTTCGTTGATGCCGTTTTTTATTAACTGCTTCATAAAAAGCTTGGCGTGCTCTTTTTCATTTTCAGCGGTTTCAATGAATATTTCTTCAATTTGTCTGAAGCCCTGCTTGCGGGCTACCGAGGCGTAGTACGTATAACGCATGCGCGCCTGTGATTCGCCGGCAAATGACTTCATCAGATTTTCTGCTGTTTTACTCTCTTTAAAATTCACTCTTTGTTTCCTCCTTTCTTTTACCTGGGTTGCCAGTAGCAGCGCTTTGGTGAGATAATGGCATTATCTTTTTTCAGTTCATTCATCACTTTATCAACCACATTTTTATCCATTCCGGCCATATCTGCGATCTCACCCGCTTTGAGGGGTTTGCCAGCTTTTTTCATCACATCGAGTATTTTTTCTTTCGGTTCACTCATGATCTTCCTCCATAGCTGTCAGCTTTTCCAGAGGCCGTGCACGTTGCACCATTCACGCGCCTGCATAATGTCTTCTTTCTTAATGGGGAGCCAGGCCTCGGGAGCGTCGCCCGGATTCAGCTCAAAACGGCACACCCTCTTGTCGGTAAGCACTTCGATGAATTTAATGTGGTGTTTTTCTTCCATCGGATGAGCCTGGTTCTGGCCGACTTTGACCAGTACGCCGCCGTCTTTTTCTTCCACATAGGGGACGTGCTTTTCCTGGGAGGCATCCTCTGTCTTCGCTTCAAGCTTGGTCATTGGGATACCGCAGCATTTCAGGGCCGGGGCACCTTCATTAAGGATTTCCGCCACATTGCCGCACTTCTGGCAGTAGTATACTTCTCTCAGAGCTGTCATGACTTTCTCCTTGTTTTAATATGATCTTTCTGTCGAATAAATCTCACCGTTTTTATCCCTCCGATACGGGAGGATTAAATACTCTGACGGCCAGCTGACTGTCCAGCATAAGCAGGCCCTGGCCCTCTTTACCGATGAGTTTTAATTTTCTTAGGATGGTTTCCATGGAGTTCTCTTCTTCCACCTGCTCGTCAACGAACCAGCTAAGGAAGCTCTGGGCCGCGTGATCGTTTTCCTTGATTGCGAGATCCATAAGCTTGTTGATAAGACTGGTCACGTACTGTTCATGTTCATACGCTTTCTCGAATATCGTGATGGGAGAGGAGAACTCCGTCTGGGGTGCATCGATCTGCTTCAAGATGACCCGGCCCCCACGCTCGTTAATAAAACGATACATTTTCATGGCATGGAAGCGTTCTTCCTGTACCTGTACCTCGAAAAAATTGGCGAAGCCATCCAGGCCTTCACTGGCAAAATAGGCGGCCATGGAAAGGTAGAGATACTCTGAGTACAGTTCTTTATTAATCTGTTCGTTGAGGGCTTCTGTCAATTTCGGTGAAATCATAGGATGTTCCTCCTGTATACTGTTATCTTATCATTTTCAGTGCTGATTCATAATCCGGTTCCATGCCAATATCGGGAACTTGCTGAGTGTATATGATATTCCCGTTTTCATCGATGACCACTACGGCCCGGGCCAAAAGACCGGCCATGGGGCCGTCTGTAATGCGGACGCCGTAGGCACGTGAGAAGGAATCGTCCCTCAATTCACTTAACGAAATAACCTTATCAAGTCCTTCTGCACCGCAGAAACGTTTATGTGCGTAGGGCAGATCGCGGGAAATACAGAGGATCACCGTGTTCTCAAGGGATGAGGCTTCGGCATTGAATTTTCTCACTGAATTAGAGCAGACAGACGTATCGATACTGGGAAAAATGTTCAGGACTATTCTGCTGCCCTTGTAGTCCTTGAGCGATACATCGGTGAGATCAGTTTTTGTGAGGGTGAAATCCGGGGCCGGAGTGCCTGTTTTCGGCAGGTCACCACTGGTGTGGATATCCTTTCCTTTAAGTGTGATAGTAGCCATCATTATCTCCTAACTAATCTGTTCCGCCAGTCTGGCAGTTATCTCAGAGAGCTCTTTTTTATCAGGGATATACTGCGTCCGTATATTGTCCAGTATGGTAAAGCCGCATTCACGCAACTGCTGTTCCACTATGCCCACACTCTGTCCGCTCCATCCGTAAGAACCAAAGGCCAGGGCCGTTCTATTCTTTGGTGCCAGTCCTTTCAGATAGGCCAGAAAAGCTGCGACAGTGGGAAGAATATTGTTATTCAGCGTGGGGCTTCCGATGCAGAGATACTTGGCGGTAAGCACTTCAGTCATGATGTCTGAAATGTGGTTTGCCTGGAGACTGAGTAACCTGGTATGTTTTCCCTTCTGTTCGAATCCTTCCTGGATGGCCCGGGCCATCTTTTCGGTGGATCCCCACATCGTATCATAGATGATCAGAGCCCGGTCTTCCACCTGGTTTGAAGACCACTTTCCATATTCCCTGAAAATGTCTTTAATATGAGAACGCCAGATGAGACCGTGGCTGGGACAGATCAGATCGATATCCAGATTACTCACGGCTGCCAGGGCTTTTTGCACCTGAGCGCTGTAGGGAAGGACGATATTAGCATAGTATCTTTCCGCTTCCCGCATGATGATATTCGAAGCATCTTCGTCATCAAAGCGCTCTGAGGAGGCAATGTGCTGACCGAAAGCATCATTGGAGAAGAGGATTTTTTCCTGGGGACAGTAGCTGACCATGTTATCCGGCCAATGGATCATCGGCGTCGGAACGAAAGTAATGGTGCGCTTTCCCAGGTTCAAGTCCTCGCCGGTAGCAACCGCTTGCAATTTTCGCTCACCCGGAAAGTGCCGATTAATCCCTTCGACACCTTTTGGTGTGGCCAGGATCGTCGCATCAGGACAGTGCTTTTGAATCAGCGGCAGAGAACCTGAGTGATCCATCTCGATATGGTTTTGTATTATATAATCAATCTTGGCGGGATCGATGATCTCGGAGATGCGGGAAAGCTGTTCTTCAAACAAATATACTTTGACATTGTCGATAAGAGTTATTTTGTCATCAACGATCAGATAGCTGTTGTAGGATGAACCTCGTTGAGTGATGTAGCCATGAAAGTTTCGCAGATTCCAGTCGATCCCTCCGACCCAGTAAATGTCTTTTCTCAGCTCCAGCGGACGCATATCTCCTCCAGTTTTCCTTAATGCTGACAATCAGGGCAGTAATAGGATGAACGCCCGGCCAGTTTTATTTTATCTATCTGAGCGCCGCAGCGGCACTTGTCTTTTCCATACACCCGAAGAAAGTTCTGATACTCTCCGGTTTTACCGTCTATTCTGCGATAATCTGAAATTGAGGTGCCGTTTTTCTTTATCGCTTCAGAAAGCACTTGTTTTGTCCGGAGTACCAGTTTATTCGCTTCTATAGATGAGATCGATGATGAGGCTCTCGCCGGCAGGATACCAGAGCGATGTAGTATCTCGCTAACGTATATATTCCCAAGTCCCGCAACGATTCTTTGGTCGAGAAGAAGATTTTTTATAGGCCGGCTGCTTTTACGACAGGCTTCCAGTAAGAATTCATGATCAAAATCAGAAGAAAGAGGTTCCACTCCCAGTACCGCGAGCTCCGGCAGTTTTTGTTCGATCCTGTGAAGGGTGATGGAACCAAAAGTGCGGACATCGTTGAACAGCAGAGTGGTGCCGTCTTTAAAAAATATATTCGCCCTGCAATGAGAGGTAATGTTTCCACCCGTATCATAGATGAGCTTTCCAGTCATTCGCAGGTGAATGGTAAGCTGAATAGCCTTATCGGTCTGAATTATGATAAACTTGCCTCGGCGTCCTACAGATATGATTTTCCCTATTCGATGTACATTGGCTAATCTGCGTACCGTTCCGGGACGCATTTCTTGTATATCTGTAACGGTTTTAGCGAGAATTGTTTCATGGAGTTGTTTAACAATGGTGTTGACTTCAGGTAATTCAGGCATTTACTCTTTCCTTTTCAAGACAGTTCCGACAGATACCTTTCAAATTTATGTGATGTTCAGTTATCTGGTGTCCTTCCAGTGTTTTATCGTTATAAGGAGAAAAAGATCCATTCAGATCATAAATTCTTCCGCATTTGACGCATTTAAAATGTATATGTGGATTGATGTTGAATTCGTACCGGACTTCTTTTTCAAAAAGGTTCAGCTCTAAAACCAGGCCCTTGTCAGCCAATCTTTTCAATGTGTTATAAACTGTTGTCTTAGATAGCGTTGGGATGTCATCCTTCAAATATGTATAAATCTGATCAACAGTCGGATGAGTACGATGGTTATCCAGAAATTCAATAATTCTGATTCTTTGCACGGAAGGGGGTACCCCATGCTGTCTCAGGAGTTCCTTATAATCTGTCTTTTGTTTTGTCATGTTGTTAATCCAAGTTTGTAATTGTTATAATATAACAAACAAAACAAACATTGTCAAGACTTTTTAAATTAAAAAATATGGCTGGAAAATTATGGAAAGAAAATAACGTTGCAGCAAGAATCTACTTATCCAGATAGAGACCCGCTTTATCCCAGGATGCAATAATCCGAAGAATGAATTCCGTTATCTTTTGATTGACTTTAAGGTAAAAAGTTTTCGCTTGTTTGGCATCGAAGGTGGGTAATCCTTGGTCTGCTTCATACAGGCTTATGGTATATGGAACAGGAACAGCCGCCCAGCTGTCTGAAGTGGGCATAGCCATGTCGGCCTTATATCTTTCCCGATGGATCAGCTCAGGATAGACCGCCTGTATATAAGCAGTTTCGTTGTTGGCGGCGTGGCCGCCGTTTTCTCCGAATACTTCCTTGGTGATGTCAAGAGTCAGACTCCACCAATTTATGAGAAGAATACGTACCCGTTTCTTCTGGGAAACCGCCGGGATGATGCTTTTCAAGGCAGCGGTGTTGCCGCCGTGGCCATTGAGAATTATTATGTTTAAATATCCGTTGTCAGCAAGTCCTTCCAAAATATTCTGAGCAAAGGGTATGAAGCTTTCACTGGAAATGCTGACGGCTCCCGGATATGCGGCCATCGATGGAGTTATCCCATAGTTCAATCCCGGAGCGATGAGACTGTTTATCCGTTCTGCGATAGCCTTTGCCATGATAGCAGGAGCGAGATTATCGGTGCCGTTTGGTATTACTCCGTGGGGCTCCAACGATCCAATCGGAAGAAGAACAGTATTGATCTTCCCGGGGACAAGTTCTCTGAATTCCTGCCAGCAGAGTAAATTCATTTCTCTGCTGCTCGGTTCGGTCTGGGGGAAGAGGTTTACCAGAGGGAGAATACAGATGATAAAAGCCGGAAATCCTGTTTTCTTAAACAACATAATTTACCTTTGCCGTTTTCTGTATCCGTCGTCGCGATGGACGAAGCCCCGCAGTCACACAGCGAGGCTTCTCCGTTACACAGGGATTCACCGTTCCAATCTGATGAATTCTATTCTGCGGTTTTTAGCGCGTCCTTCCTTGGTGCTGTTGGAAGCAATGGGATCGGCTTCCCCATATCCAACCGATTTGAGACGGACCGCCTCGATACCGATATCAATGAGGAAGTCCCTCACTGCGTCGGCCCGGCGCTGGGAAATGCGGAGATTGGTTTCAGCGCTGCCGGTATTATCCGTGAATCCTCTGATCTCCAGATAGACATCCGGATTTGCCTTAAGAGATTCGCCGACATTTCGCAGGATTGTCTTGGCGTTTTCGGTGAGCTCATATTTTCCGAGCTGGAAGGTAACACCCTCAAGAACGATGCTTTGTCCTTCCTCTAAAATCGGAGCCACGGGTTTCTCGTCCGGCACGCCGTCATCATCCTGATAGCCGTTGAACGTCTCCGGCTGGTTCGGGGCTTTGTCTTTTATATCCGGGATGCCGTCCCCGTCATTGTCCAGATCAGGAGCGCCGTCTTCATCCTGGAATCCGTCGATATCTTCAGCTTCATTTGGAGCCAGATCTAAAGAATCGGGAATGCCGTCCTGGTCATTGTCCAGATCAGGAGCGCCGTCTTCATCCTGGAAGCCATCCATGTCCTCCGGAAGGTTGGGGGCCATATCGAGCTGATCGGGGATGCCGTCGGAGTCATTATCAAGATCGGGGATGCCGTCATCATCCTGGAAACCGTCTATATCTTCGGGATGCTTGGGGTCGCCGTCGTTTTTATCAAGAATGCCATCGCCATCCGTATCTTTATTGGCATTGAAATAAAAGGTCAGGCCCAGCCTTAAATTAAGCATTCCTGAATTCGCGTCTCCCGTTCCGATATTATCAAGATCCTGATCCAGGAGATGGCCGTAGAGCATTTCCATTTCCAGAGCGATTTGATCCGTAAGAAATAACACACCTCCCAAAGAGGCGAGCACCGTAGCATTAATCTGTACTCCTGACAGCGAGGTACCCGATTCGGGCACTGGAAACCAGGTATCATCTCCGCTGACGTCACGCAGGTTCCAGCGGATCAAGCCCAGACCGAATCCCAGGAAAGGACTGAATTTCCTATCAGTCAACGGGTACACTTGCAGCATTAAATGAACAGGAAAAAGGTAGGTGCGATAGGGGGCGTTCGCTAGCGTCTTAAAATAGGAGTCAGGGTCCCTGGGGCGAACCCATCCCAGATTTGCTTCGAGAGAACCGCTAAGGCGTTCGCTAAAGGAATAACGGAGGGCCAGGCCGCTCATGTAGTTCACTACTGATCCATCTGAACTTCCGCCTACCAATTTTACCATGCCGCCTCGCAGGGAGAGGCCGACCTGGCCGTTTTCAATTTGCGATATTGCGGGACGATTTAGAAGGATAGTTGAGAAACAGAGAAATAGAATGATTCGATGAACCTTCATGGCAACCTCCATACGGTCAGCATGCAATTGGTTGAAGATAATTAAATTGTTAATATAAATCAAGAAAGAATTACTATTTATTGTCTGTCCTTATAATTAAAAACCCCCGACAGGTTTTCATGACATAGTCATATATCCCATCGGGGGCGCCTTAGGGGGAATCTCTTGGATTATTTACTTATTTGTCATTGGATGATTGCAAATCATGTGCCAGATGAGGAGAACGATAATACCATTGATAGGGAACGAGGGGATTGTATAGTCGGTTTTGGAAAATACCTGGCAAGTAATATCAATAAAGAAAATAAAAACAATAATTAATGAAGGCATCACCTTGTAATGCTCATCAAGAGATTGACTGCATTTACCAACTGATTCTGGCAGATGGAGGGGAGGCGATGTTTCATATTCACAGTATTTATTTCAGTCTGCAACTCATACGGTGTATCATAGCGGACGATTGTCTCAGGATGATACGCTTGGGGCGCTGGTATCAGAGATAGACTGCACAACATTAGATATTATTGTATTTAGTAACTCGTCGACAGAAGTCTCTCTTTAAGATTTTTAAGCGTTATATCACCGGAATGGTAGAGATCAAGATCCGCTTTTTTTGCCTGTATGACAAAATAATTCTCATCATCACCATTATACGAGTGCCACGTGAATCCCGAACCCAGATCGACGACAAGCACCATGTATTCATCTTGTGGGATACGGGTTGTATGACCATAGTGTGCCAGCAGATCCAGGCATTCATTACGCAACTTGTTGATTACTGCGCTTTTTTTACTCGGATCAAGTTTTTCATCAGTGATCAATGTATCCTGTTTCCCTCCGCTGGTGGAATAGATAAGCGCTTTATTCAGCGCATCATTCCCAGCTATTTGAATATACATATTATTGGCAATCCAGCCAAAGGAAGACAGCGAGATATTGACAATGGCACCGAGGCTCTTAAGATAAACGCCAGAAGTTGATGCGGAATTGAATCTGGTATCGAGAGAGATGGCTTTGCCTATGATTTCTGTAAAAATATCGATATCTTCGGTAATTGCCGAATCGGCAGCAACCGGTTCAATGTGAAGCAGGGGGATGATTTTTCTCTTACTAATTTTGTTTTTTCTGAAGTCCTCCAGATTGCCGAATCTTACCCACCCTGAAAGGAACCTGTCATTCGTCTTCGCATTATATGCGTCGGTCTCAATAATTAAACCAATTTTTTCCTCAGGATTTAGTTGACCAATGGCTGCGGCATATTGGAGAAAAAACCGTTCCATTGCTTCCCGGGCTCTGTCCGTTCTTTCAGCATCGGATAGATTACCGTCTGTTCCCGATACATGTACGATGATGCTCCGGTCCACTTCATTTTCTGCAACAGATTTGTTTAGGGAATGCTTTGCAGTATCCGCTCTGATAATTTCAGTTTTCTTATAACGGCCGGATTTTTCCGCTACATTTTGCAAACCTATTATCCGTTGACGCAGTTTGTGTATCTGGTCATCCTTATCAGGAATAATATTAAAAATAAATTGGCCCCGGGGAGAAAGGCTGGTCAAAAACAGAATGCCGTAATTTTGAAGATAGAACCCCTTGGTATTACCGGGAAGGGGGCCCTCTCCCTTCTCAACACCATTCATCAGTTTATCCAGGACTCCCTCCATAATCAGAAGGTCACGCTTCAACAGTCGGTGATCCGGATCTTGATTCTGGGCAATCGATGTTCCACCTGAGATTCCTGAAATGAGAGTGGTGATGATTATTAACAATATGGTTTTATTCATCTTAATGCTCCGGATTAATCTTCATTATTTTCTTTCCATGGTGTATCCGGTCAACTGGATAAGATCGTCGAGAATTTGATTTTGCTGGCTCAGCTTTCCTTCGGTCACTTTTTGCAGCCCCTGTAGTCCCATGCCGACCATTTGTAAATCCTTCTGCCTTTGTTCGTGAATATCCGCGGCGAATTTTTGAAGCTGGCCGTTGATCTGCCGATTCTGACGATATTCGCTCTCCTGGATCATATCGGCAACCAGCAGAAGGGTTTCTTGCTTTAGACGCTGTAATTCAGCCTTGTTGTTACTCACCGGCAAAACGGGTGTCGGTTTAAAACCGAATGATATCCGTATCTGGTCGCCGTTTTTCGTTGCCGTGAAATTGATTAAAGAGAGCACAAGCATCGCTGCGGATGCGGCCAGCGGTACACCATAAAGGATTTTTTTCCCCAAAGTCAATGAGCCAAAAAGATTTCGCAGCTTCTTTGAAATGCTCATTCCCTCTTTAATAAATTGATACTGTACGGCCGGGGTTTCATCTTCCCAGGCGCTCAATATGTCAGAAGATTCCTTAATCTCGTCATAGGCTGCACGGCAGGAAGGACACGTTTTAAGATGATTTTTCACGGCCGCAGCTTTTTCTGTTTCCAGCTCGTCATAGAGCAGTGAAACCAGAAGCTCAGGCATATCACTGCATTTCATGGAGAAGTACCTCCTTGGTTAATTTACTCGACTCAAGAATCTTACGTAAGGCCCGCAATCCATAATAGAGCCGAGATTTAATCGTATTTACAGGCAGCTGCATAATATCGGCGATTTCGGTAAATTTCAATCCCTGGTATTGCTTCATGATTATGACAACACGCTGATCTTCAGGAATTTGATTAAGCGCTCTGGCTAAAATCGTTTGAATTTCTTTCCGATGGAGCACATCCTCCGGGGTTGGAGTAGAGGGGTACGCCTGTACTGAATTTTTACCCGCTCTCCCGGTCTGTTCCATTTTATCCACCTGATCGGATGATATCTTCCGCTGTTTTTTAAATTCATCATAACAGAGATTGGTGGCGATTCGATACATCCAGGGCGAAAATTTATCCACATTCTTTAATTTTCGCATTTGTTTGTAGCAGCGGATAAATGTCATCTGACAAAGGTCCTTAGCCGCTTCAGTATTACCTACCATGCGAAGAATGTAATTATAGATAGGTTTCTTCCATCGCAATACCAACAGATTGAAAGCGTTTACATCTCCCGCTAAGAATCTCTCGATCAAAACCGCATCAGTCATATAGGGTTCCATGGTTTACCAGTGTCGTAAGTAAGACGACATTTCCGGGTAAAAAGTTCTAGCTTTTTTCAATATACGATACTTTTCAGTCAGAAACATCCGATAACCGAAAAAGGCAAATATTTCCTTTTTAGGGGATCAGCGGTAATAATTACCTAACCTTAACCTTCACTAAGTAACTGATTATTAAAGATAAAAAAGGGCGGTATATTTTTTGCTGAATTGAACACAGAATGAGATTACGGTGAAGCAGAATCATCGCTGAGTAAGACAGGAGGAGAAATGATTACGATTGTTATCGCCTTTTTTGCCGGCGGCCTGGTGGGAATAGTAGGGATGTCCATATTTGCCTATGGAGCCAGGATGACCCTGGAGAAAGATCACAAAGCCGCCATAAAGAGGCTGCAGTTTTTAGAACATGAAAGCGCTTCAAAACGGTTTAAACCGGTCAAGGATCCTCGCAAAGCAGTTGAACGTCTGGTTAATTAATTTCTTGGGACCGGTGTCCCGGATATATCACGTATAAATCAGGGCGGCCGGCCCGTGCAATCTCAACAGCCGTGTAAACCGTGGAGTGATCCTCACGATATTTTTCTAACACAAGTCTTTCCCGGTTTGTAAACTCATCATATCATTTTAATAATTTTGATCAGCAGCGGATAAAAAATGCTTGCGTTACATGAAGCGATTTAATATATTAATTGCTCCATGGTGGGTATAGCTCAGTTGGTTAGAGCGCCAGGTTGTGGCCCTGGAGGTCACGGGTTCGAATCCCGTTACTCACCCAAGAGTGGGAAAAACGGGACGTTCTTTACAACTCCCCATCGTCTAGTGGCCCAGGACTCAGGATTTTCATTCCTGCAACAGGGGTTCGACTCCCCTTGGGGAGGCTTTAACAGAAAAGTGGAATCGTCATGATCTCCACTTTTTTTTATTCGCTGAATTTTATTACTCGATTATTATTTTAGAGGTTAGTTGGATTTGACAGCCCAGGACTTCGAAGTCCTGGGCTCATAACCATCGTTTCATCTTTCATAGCTTTTCTATTTATCGGGCTATGAAGCCCAACTGCTTTGCGCCACCGGACAGGGATGTCCGGGGCGAAAAAATTTACTTCCATTGATAATTTCCTATTGATCTTAATCTTTTTTCTTCAATGGCACAAAGCCTGCCATCTCACCAATGATATTGACTAACTCAGAGCCTGTTGGAATGACTATTTTTGCATTATTCGCAAGTGCCGATTCAAGCGCCTGCAATTTTCTTAAAAGTTGCGCATTTCCAATAAAATATTTATTGGCTGCCTCATTCACCAACCGAATGGCTTCCGCTTCGCCTTCTGCATGTAATATGCTTGTTTGTCTGACTCCCTCGGCTTCTTTGATTTTGGACCGCTTTTCACCATCCGCTTTAGTCTCCGTGGCTGTCGCGTAATCGATGGCAGCTATTTTTTCATTTTCAGCTTTTACAACTTTATTCATGGTTTCCTGAACATCTGCGGGAGGGTCTATCTCTTTTAATTCGGTACGGACAATTTGAATTCCCCAACTTTTCGTTTCTTCATGAAGGGTTTTATGCAGCTCGGAATTTATTTTCCCTCGCTCACTATTGGCGGATTTTAAAGTTAGTGTACCAATGATATTCCTCAGCGTTGTGCGGGCAAGGTTTACGATCTGCCACTGATAATTATTCACATTATATTGTGAGCTCTTGACGCTTTCTTCATCGCTTTTTACTTTAAAATAAACCTGAGCATCGACTTTGGCGTTTAAATTGTCGTTGGTAATAATTTCCTGCGGGTCAGCATCGACCATTTGTTCGGTGGTATTCACCTGAAACATTCTTTCGATAACAGGAAAAATCCAGTGAAATCCCGGATTGGAAAAACGGTTATATTTTCCCAATCTTTCAATTAAGCCTCTGTGAGTCGGTCTGACAATTCTAATCCCGATAAGAAATATCAGGACAAGAGCGACTGTTGAAGTGATGATAGGGTTCATTTCAAACTCCTTATGAATGGTTTACTTTCAATGTTAAAATTGGTTTTGCTTTCACATATTTTTTTTTGTAAAAAAACATCTTGGTTACCTCCGCTGTTATGAAATATAACGAGGTAATTATACCTAGCATAAGCAGAAAGGATAGCGGTAGCGGGCAGAATCCTAAAATTGCACCGACAGGTGTAAATGGTAGAATTAGCGCTACGGAGACAATGAGCAAGGTCGCCATTAACAAATATTTTGACGGCTTGCTCTTAAAGAACGGTCTCCCTCTTCGAATATTCAGCTCCAGGAAATTGTGCCTCCTCTGTTTTAGAAAGCAGTGTGTCGAATTTTTGCCGCAATCTGATGATCCGTCATCTTGTCGACTGTTTCTACACCTATAATGCGTCTGCCAAGATTGTTTTTTTCAAGACGCTCTTTCAGTTCGCCTTTTGCCTCACCTGGACCAAATATCAGAATTGATTCCGCATCACGAATGCTCGCAATGATTGCATCGTAGTAAATGTTGAGATGCCCCGTAAATGTTTTCTGACGGCTGTCACTCGCTGGTACTGGCTGGGATTCATAGGAACCTATGAGAGGTGAATCACCCGTACGGCGAAGCTGTTTTTCAGCTTTTGATAGGATCAATCTTGTTTCTTCTCCCTCGCGTGGAACAACCACAATAACAGCCTTCCTCTGGTCGATCCACAAACCCGATACTTTTTTCATAGATTAATTCCTCCCCAATATTTATCCTTTGCCTTTAATCACATAACTGAACTTTTGGGGTTGCAACAAAAAAATGGACACATAGTTAAGATTAAACGGCCTTTCCACCTCATGTTGACAAGCCGGACTTGGCTTTGACTGGATCAAATATCCGATACGCGAGCAGTTTCACGCGGTCATTCAGGAGGAACCATAATAGCGCATAGCCCCACACAAACCCGGCCCAACCCCAGCCAAGAGGCGTCATAAACAACCCATAAACCGCTATCAATGTCGCCACGATTTGCGTGCCGAGTACCGCCGCCCATAGAATCCGCGCGGGGCGTATAGACCAGAATGGGCCTCGCGTGCGCGTAAGAAATATCGTCAGATGTCCAGCCACAGACAGCTTTAAATACATCAGGGTCTGAATGTGCGCACGGTCGAGGTGAAAGACACGCTCACCGAGATAAAACAATCCGAAGGCGGAGACGACCCCGATGACGCCCAGCACCGTAGAAATCCCCAGGACCAGGCGCATATTCCAGGCCTCGGGCTGATCCTTGTAATGAACGTTGTCATAGGCAATGGACAGGATGGCGCCGTCGTTAAGCAAGGCCAGCATCACGATCATCACTGCGGTAACCGGATAGAAGTTGAAGACCAGGATCGCCAGCGTCATGAATAACAACACACGCAGCGTTTCGGCGATGCGGTACATCGCGTAGCTGTTCATCCGCTGGAAAATTCTCCGGCTCTCCTTGATGGCGTCGATTATCACCGAGAGGCCGGGCATCATCAGCACGATGGACGCTGCCGCGCGCGCTGCGTCTGTCGCGTCTGAAACGGCAATACCGCAATCAGCTTTCTTCAGCGCGGGGGCGTCGTTCACCCCGTCGCCCGTCATGCCGACCATGTGGCCGCGTTTTTGCAGGACATCCACAATGTGGAACTTGTGTTCGGGGAACACCTGCGCGAAGCCATCGGCCTTCTCGATAGACTCGGCCACTTCTGCGGTCTCCTGCTTTTTTAAGTCGCCTAGACCGCTGGCATCGAGGATATCGGTACCCATGTCCAATTTTTGGGCGGTTTCCCTGGCGATGGCCAGCGCATCGCCCGTTACCATCTTGATCTTTACGCCCATGGCCAGCGCGGTTGCGATGGTGGCCTTGGCATCTTTGCGTGGCGGGTCGAACAAGGGCAACACGCCGATAAACTGCCATTGGCCGTCGCCCTCAGCCCGGGCCACCCCTAACGAACGAAAGCCGCGCGCCGCAAATTCGTTGACGGCCTTCTCGACGGCGGACTTCACCTGCCCGTCATTGGCCGACAATGCCAAAATTACCTGCGGCGCACCCTTCGTCACCTTGAACGTCTTTCCGTCTTTGGTTTTAACGGTAGCCTCGGTGCGTTTATGCACCGGGTCGAATGGCTGGAAATGAACCACCTCATAACCCTTTAACAAATCTTTGTCTTTCAGTCCGCCCAGGACGGCCAGATCAATGGTGTCGTTATTGTCCGCACGCGACGCCAGCGCGCCATTCAGGATGACTTGCTCGGCGGGAATATCATTCACGCTGAACGGATCGCCCAGTGTCAGCTTGTTCTGGGTCAGGGTGCCGGTCTTGTCCGCGCACAGCACGTCCACGCCCGCCAATTCCTCGATGGCCGCCAACCGGGTCACAATC
>CAZUMH010000058.1:0-21261 GCA_964621645.1 uncultured bacterium | reverse complement strand
AGCCGCCTATGGTGTCTACAGTTTCAAACGGGGCCGCAGCCCCGCAACAGTCAAAATCGGCGACGAGGGTTCTTTGCAGGATTACTATCTGAATGTCTGGAAGGGATCCTTCGTAATAACGGTGATCGGATTCGACACCAGTGAAGAGACCCATGCCAGCCTCATGTCTTTGGCCCGGCTCGTCACTGCCAAAATCGACACAACTGCATCAAAACCCGCTCTTGCAGCCCTGTTGGGAGAAGCCGTGCCGTACGCCGGAATCGTCTATCTGAAAGGGAATCTGGCACTGTTCAACCAGTATGAATTCTCCAGCCACAACATCTTCGGCATGCATGAGGGAGCCGCGGCACGGCTCGAAACCAAAGACCGTTCTATCTTCCTCTTCCATTACAAAAGCGATACCGAAGCCGACAGCTGGTACAGTAAAGGGCGGGATGCTCTCATGCAGAGTGATAAATTTAAAGATTTCAAGCAGGGGCAAGCAGATTTTTCCCTGATGGACGGAAAAGGAACCCTTCTTTACGTGACTTCTGTAAGAAATTATATTATCTGCTGCCTGGCCGGAGATGTGACAACTGCCGAACGATTTGCCCGGGATATTAAACAGAGGATCGTTTCTACCGAACAATGATGAAGAAGCGGAACAACAAATTCTATCTCGTCGTGCTCTTTTCATGCTCAGCGGCGCTGCTGCTGTCTCTTTGTAAACCAGCACCCCGGCCCATAAGGATAGATGAGACATTTTCCGGCGGCAGCCTGGAACTGACGGGGGGAGACACTCTGATAGTTACGCTCAAATCCAATCCGAGCACAGGGTATCTTTGGAAAGTGGTCACCATGGACACCTCACTGATGCAGAACCTGGAGCATGTATACATCCCTAAAAAAGTCCGCAGGGGAATCGTGGGCAGCGGCGGAACCGACGTTTTCCTTTTCGAGGCCAGGCGGGCGGGAAATACCAGTTTGAAATTGATCTACCACCGCCCCTGGGAGAAGGAGACAGCGCCGGCAGAGGAATTCAATATTCTACTTAAAATCCGTTAGATCAAATCTGAGGGGAGCAGTACGGTCGCTCCTTTATATACTTACTCATACTATCTCATCGGATAAGAACCATTTTCTTGATACCGATATAATTGCCGGCACTCATCCTGCAGATATAGACACCTGAGGCCACTTCGTTTCCGTTGGCGTCTCTTCCCATCCACTCCACTCTCTTCTCTCCAGGTGCTTCCACCCGATTGACGAGCGTCCTGATCTCCCGGCCCGTCTCGGAGAAAATTCTTATCATAACTCTCTCTCTCTTCCCGACGGTATAGGAAATCGTGGTGGATGGATTAAACGGATTCGGATGGTTCTGGTACAGAATAAACGTTTCAGGAAGAGTTACACTCCTGTCGGTGATTCCCGTCTGTGTTACATCGTTTGTGAGAGCCTTAATACAGAGATTTGCGGTGTGCTTCCAGTGATTGTTTTCAGGCATATAGTAATCATACAGGTCCGTCCACTCCAGACCATGCCTGACATAACTTTCTCCTCTGCCAGCCGTTGATAAGACCATATCCCCTGAGGCCGTCGCTCCCAGCAGAACGGGGACGATGGATGTCCGGTCAATGGGCTGGCCTCCATCTGAAAGGGAAAGGTATACATAAAAGGATTCTCCTGGGGAGAGGCGAACGCTACTGTCCAAGTCGATTGTATGGAACCCGGAATGAAAGATTGTCCCCGACTTCGAGGAGCGCATGTTCCCCAGACTGTCACAGGAAAAATCCAGATATACGCGGGCGATATATAAAACGGAATCCGCGGCCGTGTAGAAGCTCACCGCTTCAACCTCTTCCTCGCTCCCGGCAGTGAAGGCATTCATCCCCTCGATAATCTGAGTCAAGGTATCTCTCCAGCCATGGTAGTCATGGTAGTAGATGTGGTCATACTGCATTGGTTCAACATTGTAGAAGGAGACCGCACCCATTTCCGGATGGTGCCCCGCCCACTTGTCAAAATATGATATCCAGAAATATCCCTCGTTCCCCCAGCCGGAAGACCAGCTGTTTTTCACCAGCCAGGCGCCCGGCTCCAAAGCATGGGTACTCTTCTCATCATCCCAGCCGACAATGGCAACGGAGTGGTTTGGATCGCGGCCATCGGCAGCCGGCTGGTAGTGCACATAGGTGCTGTCAATAAATTCCGGATCATAAAACATGCAGGTCGCCATGACGCCGTGCTGCATTATTTTTGACTTCAGCAGATTAATGGTGCGATTCTTTTCACCAGCCGTATACCACTCGATATCTCTCACGTAATACCGGTGAAAACCGTCACTGAAACGGGTGGGAGCAACCGTAAACGACTGTCCATCCACGTCCCGTACGGCTCCCTCACCACGGGAAAGGTAAGCGGATGCGACGCGATAATCACCGCCGTAATGTACCTGCAGCCCCAAGCACTCAGGGTAAATATCTTCATTGTAGGATGAGTTGAATCCGTTCCACCAGTCCAGATGGTATTCCGCCAGATTCGGTTCCGGACCGGTCTCAATGCCCTGGCTCACGAGCTGTTGCCATATGCCGCTCACCAGCATGTTTCCCTCAATGGCGGCCATGGTTCCATGAGTCCAGCACGTGCCTCCGGTCTGATGCTTCACTGAAGTGACATATGTTTTCCCCTCTATGTTTCGGAGATCATAGTACGAAGGAGGAGGGCTGGATTCCGCCTGCCCGAACAATGGTCCGGAGGTGATAAGGAAAGCCAAGGCGCACAGCATGACCGCTTTTTTAAATGTCTTGAGCATATGGATCTCCACGTCAAAAATAGTAAAATATATGTATTGAATTTCAGTATTATGCAAGAGAAACGCAAGAGGTAACTGAGCCTTCCCAATTTCGCTTCAATAATATCTTGCGTAATCTAAAATAGTTTCGTATTATCTTACATATTCCTCTCAGGGCATGAAAAATAGTTCGTTTCTGTCTCCACGGAGGTGCACCATGGCAAAACAGTGTTCCCGGTGCGGCAAGACAATTGGTTTCCGTGACACGTTTGAGTATCAAAAAGCGCCAGTCTGCCGGAACTGCCTCGAATTGCTCACGGGGCCGCAAACCTCTCCGGAGAATAAGGAGAAGAAGAAAGAGCCGGACCAGACCGCCCAGATGTACAAGCGTTTGAAGTCCGGCGGTATCGGCAGCATCATCTTCGGAATCATCGCCATCGCCTTTGGTCTTGCCTCGGCGGGACAGAATCCTATCAACGCGGGTCTGGCCGTCATCGGTTTATTTCTCCTGGCCGAAGGCATCTGGCTCCTGGCCTCCCCCCAGCCTATCGGCCTCATTGTGGACGGCATCGCCCTCTGCGTCCTGGGTATCTGGAACATGATGATAACCATATACAACACCTCCCATGCAGGAGGCGGAGGAGGATTCGCAATCCTCGGAATCATGCAGATCGTCTGGGGCATACAGAGCTTTCGGCATTATCATCAATTGAAACTGATCGCTCCACCAGCCGTCTCAACCGTCCCCCCGGAAAAAGTTCGCGAATTCCACCAGCTTTTCGACCCGGATTTCAGCCGCGCCAATCTCATCATCGGCTTCTTTTTCGTGGGTGCTTGGTTTGCCAGCAGCCTCCTGCTTCCCCTGGTGCGCGCCGTCTACCTGGGATCCATTCTTTTCCTGCCGCTTATATTTTACTGCAATACTTTCTTGTTTTATCTAGGCAGCGCTTTTCTTCTTATTATTCTCGGACACCGTTTCCGTGATCCGTTACCTCTCGTCTTTTTTTTCTCATTAGGCTGTCTGATTATCCATGTAATAATCATCGCCATCTTCTTTCAGTTCGACAGAGGCAATCAGTATTTTGCGACCTTCCTTACAATGAAGCCGGGAATGATCCTGAGTATTCTCTTATGGAACATGATTTTAATTGGAGCCCTCTATTTTATTATACGACAATGGGGCATTTCCCCCCTGCCGCTGCTGGCCGGTATGGGATGCGCCTGCCTGGCCGCAGGCCTGGTCTCGCAGGTGATCAATCTTCTCCTGATCAAGGGTACTTCTTTCTCCATGACATTCCCCGAAATGATTGTGACAATCATTGATGGAACCATTTTCGGCGGAGCCATGTACCTGGGCTTCAGTACAGCCCTGAAAAATAGGACATCGAAAACTGAATCAATCTGATCAGATGATTAAACGCTTGTCAAAGGAGAATTAAGGAAAACCTACTCTTCAATTATCCGTATACACAGGAGTTATCAAATTGAAAAGCAGACTGTTAAATCCATCCAAATAACAAAGAAAAAGAAAGGAATAACCATGGACAGAAGAACTAACCGGACAGCGGCAATCCTTCTCATCGCCGTCCTGACGCTGCTAACCTCTCTGCCGCTTTTCAGCCAGCAGGGCCTCGATCTTTACAACAACCTGCTGAGAGAACGGCGCAGCCTTTTCCAATACGAAGGGGACCGATCCGTGCGCTGGACCCCGGACGGCAATGCTTACATTCTGGAGAAAGACCGTACCTTCTACCGCGTCGACCCTGTCAACGGCCAGGAATCCTCTCTTTTCGATGACGCGGCCATCATTTCAGCATACAACAATCTGACCGGAGCTGAAAAAGACAACCTGCCATTTACCCGTTTCGAATTTATCGAGGATGGCAGCAAGATCCGTTTCTATGAGGACGGGAACACCAAAGTATTCTTCTACGAACTGGCCACGGGCAAAATGTCCATGTACAAGGTCAGGCCACCCGAACGCGGTGTCCGTTTCGCCCGATACGAGGAGACCTTCTCCCCCGACTACAAATATACTGCGTACGTGGATAACTACAACCTCTACCTGCGAAATATCGCCAAGGACGTCACCGTTGCCCTCACCACGGACGGCAATGAGGATTTACGCAACGGCTACCCGGACTGGGTATATGCTGAGGAATTCGCCCAGTTTACCTGTTTTTGGTGGTCGCCCGATTCCCGCCGGATCGCCTTTATGCAGTTTGACGAGAGTCCGGTAAGAAAATTCCCGGTCCTCCATGACGAGAAGTACGACTTCGATCTGGAAATGCAGAGCTTTCCCCGTGTGGGTGAGAATAATCCCATCATCCGCTTTTTTATTGTGGATGTGGAAACAAAAAAGATAATCCAGCTGGATACCGGCCTGGAAACCAATGTCTATCTCTACAACGGACGCTGGTCCCATGACGGCAAGACCTTCACCTTCAAGAGAATGAACCGGCTGCAGAACAAGGTGGAAATTCTGGCGGCGGATCCGGTTACCGGGAAAAGCAAGGTCGTTCTCGCGGAAAAAGAACCCTGCTTCATCACCGAGGGGCTCGGATTCATGCAGGCGGGGAATGAAATTTATTTCCTGCCTGACAATGAACACTTCCTCCGCACCTCGGAGCGGAGCGGCTGGCGTGAGATCTACCTCTATGAAAATTCCGGTAAATTCATCCGTCAGGTTACCAAAGCCAAACTCCCGGTTGAGGCGATTCAGGCCTATGATCCCGAAAACGAGTGGATCTATTTCACCGGCTTTGAAAACCGGGGTCTGGAAACCCACCTCTACCGGGTGAAGCTGAACGGGAAATCACTGACCCGGCTGACCAAGGAACCGGGCACCCACAGAGTGAGCGTCTCCCCGGAAGGGAAATATTATACGGATAACTTCTCTTCATTCGACACGCCTCCCAGAAACAACATTTACAAGGGTGATGGAACGCTGATAAAAGAACTGGGGAAAACGATTGTTTCGGACAAGCTGGACAGTATGAACCTGACTCCTCCGGAACATTTTGTTTTTAAATCAGGAGATGGCAAATGGTATCTGGACGGTGTTATGTACAAACCGGCTGACTTCGATGAAACAAAACATTACCCCGTCCTCTACATGATCTACATGGGCCCCTCCACCAAAGCCATCTCCAACCAGTACCTGTTCGACGATTATCAGAACCTTACAGCCCAGCTTGGTTTCCTGGTGGTCAACATCGATAACCGTGGCCTGTTGAACCGGGGAAAGGCCTTCGAATCATGCGCCTATGGCAAACTTGGGACAACCGATGTGGAGGATCTGGTCGCTTCCATTAAATATCTGAGCCAGCGGCCCTATGTCGATACCACCCGGGTAGGCATCACCGGCGGTTCTTACGGCGGCTATATGTCCATCATGGCCCTGCTTAAGGCACCGGAACATTTCCAGGTGGCTGTGGCCAACTCACCCGGTGTTGACTGGCGCAACTACGATACCATCTATACCGAGCGGTATATGGGATTGCCCCGGTACAACAAGGAAGGATATGAAAAAGCCAATCCTCTTAACTACGTAAATAACCTCAAGGGCCGGCTGCTCATCCAGCATGGAGCCGTGGATGACAATGTCCATCCGACACAGGTCATGCAGCTCGTCGACGCCCTGCTTAAAGCCGGCAAGGATTTCGACTGGTTCATCTATCCCGGACAGGCTCACGGTGTCCGCTATAGGCAGGCCAATACAAAACAGATGGATTGGTTCATGAAATACCTGGACCCGGAAACCAAAGATGCCTGGTTTTCCCAGAATTAATTGTACCTGAATCACTAATAAAAGGGGGACGCAGCTATTCATACGCGTCCCCCTTTTTTTATTTTGGATGTAAGGTACGCCTTCAGTATGTTACCATGGATTCCATCAAGCAGCCCGGATGCACCATGGCCGACTGGTCGAAAAGGCTGGTGTCATGTTTGAAGGTTTCCCAGTCCTGCATATGCAGTTCCACCTTTATCTTATAAACCTCCGCAGAATCCGGATAAAAACAGCAAAATGGACAGTAGGAACGTCCCTCCGGCTTGTTGTTTATCATGATCTCGAAACGTCCCAACAATCCTGACCAGCTTCCGGGATTTCCAAGAGTATCCCCCGGAGCCAGGATATCCCCCATTCCAACTCTGGGATTCTTCACATGGTCGTAGCCGATCTCCCAGTCATGATTGACCGTGGACTCGGTGCCTATCTCCCAATCCTGGGTCTCCTGCTGATAGATGAAGCGATTCACCCGGCAGGGAGCGATGGCAAAAACATACGCCTCTTTATCCAAGCGGTATTCAAAGGTAGGAAGCTGTTTGGTCCCTCCCTGACTATTCCCCACTTCAACGCCGAATTCGAGAAAGACTTTGTTCTCGGAAGCGAGAAAGATGAAATCTCCTGCCCTTCCCGTAGCTGGATTGTACAGGCCGAATGTGACTCCCAGATTGTAAATATAAAAAGGACTCGGCTCTTGGTTTGTTTCGGTAATTTTCTTTTTGCATGAAACAATAAAAAGAAGGCAAAAGAGGATAAGCATCATCACGGGTTTCAATCTGTCAGCCCTCAATTAACACTCCTTTTTTTCCGCTATAGATTACTAACAGCAAAACTGAGTGATATCACGAAAGGGATGATCCCCTTTCCCGCGCCTCCCTGCGGGCGGCCCTCCAGTCCTCTTCGGATACGGGAGGGGCCTGAAGCCGGGATTCCGGTTCCAGACTCAAGGACAGCGCCTCTGAGGGGCATACGGTCGCACAGAGTCCGCAGCCGAAACAGCGGCTGACATCGGCCCGGCAGATGTCCTCCGCCAGGGAAAGGGCCCGGAACTGGCACCTCTCCACACAGAGACCGCAGCTCGTGCAGAGTTCCTCATCAACCCGGATCAGATAGCCGGAGGCCGCCACAGCGTTCAGGCTGCCGTATTCCGCTATGCCCCGCAGTATCCCGCAGGAACAACTGCAGCAATTGCAGATGTAATCCACTCCCTCCTGCATATTACTGGTCGTATGGACCAGTCCTTCCTCTTCCGCCTCTTTCAAAATCCGGAGGGCCTCTTCTTTGCTGATTGCCCGGATATCATCGGTTCCGGAAAATTGATCCGGCCGGTGGGAGAAAACGAGACAGTTCTCCTTGCTGTGCCCGCAGTCTTGGCCGATCAGGGATTTCTGTACCCGGCAGATGCAGTTGAGCACCCCCCAGGATTGCGCTTCTTCAAGGTAGCGGGAGGCCAGCTGGTAGGGCATGATGTCAATAGAAACAGCAATGGCCTTCTCCACCGGGATAACCCGGTGCACCGACGGTTTTACGTTCATTATCTTATGGAGTGACTCGCGGTAGTATTGCTCGAAAAGGCGGGCGAATTCAGCGTCGATCTTGGCGTTCTGACGCTCGTAAAAGCCCACGATAAACGGTATCAGGCGGAAGAGAAGCTGCCCCTTTCCCTTCTCCAGCGTTATAAGTCCCTTACGGACCATCTTCTTTAAAACGACAGCCGTTTCTCTTTCCTCAATTCCAAGACGGCCGGCGATTACTGCGGCGCTCTCCGGGTCAAGGCTCATTTCGGCCGCGAGAGCTGCTTCCTGGGGTGAAAACAGTTTCTCCAGGATACACAGCTCCACGCCGCTCTCCGTTGCCGGAAAGCCGTTGGGGATGGTATCCAGCCGTTCGGCCAGACGTTTGTAAATCGGATTCATCCTCTCCTCATGTATCTAATATTTGTTGAGTGGGGAAAAAATACACATATTAAAATACGGTTTTGCAGGGATGAAGTCAAGGCCTGGCCGCTCTGCGAGAAGACTGTTGCAGCATCGGCATTTTCTGATTGTTTGACAGTCTCTGATCCTTTGGAAAGAGAAAGGAATCAAATGATGCCGTTAAACAGAGAGTCAATATCATCTTTTATGCTGCTGTCAATGGTTTTACGATTTTTAATATTGATTTTCACGTACAGAAATAATATCTTAAAACTAAATTAAAAATAGACAAACATCCATGGACAACTCGCAATGAAACGGGGGTGACAATGCAAGTTCGCGGATCGGTATTACACGCTCGCAAAACATTCGTGATGGAACATTTCGGACCCGAAGCATGGAATAAAGTGATTCAGTCGCTTCCCAGTGAAAGCGGAGAAGTGTATAAGGGAATCATCATTTCAGCGGGCTGGTATCCCTTCAAGGTCGGAGAAGACCTGGACAAAGCCATCGTGGAAATCCTGGGCAAGGGGGATCCGGCTATTTTCGAAACCATTGGAGTTCAATCCGCCCGTGATAATTTATCGGGAGCCCATCAAAGCTTTATATCCAAAGGTAAGCCTCACGAGTTCCTGGCCCAGGCCAATACCATCTACAAGTTTTATTATGATACAGGCCGCAGGACCTATGAAAAATCCGGCCCCACATCCGGTGTCATGACCACATACGATGCGGAGACCTTTTCAGTGCCCGACTGCATGACCGTGATCGGCTGGTACAAGGAAGGCCTGCGGATGTGTGGTGCAAAAAATGTCGAAATGGTCGAAGAAACCTGCCGGGCCAAAGGGGGACAATTCTGCCGCTACAGGATTCAGTGGGAGATGTAAAAGCGGGATGCCGGCGGCCCGCATCGTAAGATAAGGACTGCCTATTTCTGGACCCGGATCAGTGAGGCACCCCTCCTCTCAATCCCTTTAAAAGGGGGATGATAATACGTTACACTTCACGGGGAGATCATCGGCTTTACTGAGCAGGCCCGACGGGAGCAATCATTGATCCCGAATATCTACCTTCTGCCGCCATGATCCCTGAAATGTGCCCGTAAATCCATCCCGGTTTTGAGAAAAACGAATAAGATAAGGCCGGCAACCGGCGCCTGCAGGAATACCATCAGGAAACCGCCGATAATAAGGGTGATATGCAGGAGCACTACTCTGCGATAGGGCTGCATCATCAGGCTCTGCAGATCAGTGCGGAGGTATTCTTCTTTTCCTACATAGTTGGTCAGAAAAGAATATCCATGACTTAAAAAAAGAGCCAGCATGGCAATATATAATCTGGAGGTTATGATAAAATTCAGGACCGCGGCAGGATTTGTATCGATAACACCTCCCGGCATTGATTGCCCGAATATGGCTATGACGAACAATCCGTGTCCGGCGGTAAATCCACCGTAGTGGATAATGAAGAAAGGAACCAGAAACAGTTTTGCCAGCCAGCCGATCTTTTCTTCCGGCTTTGCCAGTATCATGCGCAGCACATTGTAAAATCCCACGATGATATTTTCGGACCAGTAGAGAAGCATTATTGGAAAGACCTCCCATTTCCAATATAAGACTCCGAAGATGGGGAAAAGATTTACCAGAATTAGACTGATCACAGCCGAAGTGCGCGATTCCTGCCCCTGCCAGTAGCTGCGCAGCCATTTTGCAATGGTCATCCTTTCCCCTCCGGCTCTGCCAAAGCGATCTGATCCGGTTGGTCGGAATCTTTTTTGCATCAAGGCACTCCTGCTCCTCTTTTATCATAATTTTGAAAAATTTTTTCCTCGACAATTGTTTTTAGGCGCATGATCGCCCGGTAAATGTCGGTGAATGAGATATAAAGAGGTGCCAGCCCGAGGCGGATGGAGTCGGGAGGGCGAAAATCGGGGATGATCACCGGCGCCCCGTCCCGGGGCTTGATGAGTGCCTGACTGATACGGTAGGCCTCCGGATGACGAATGGAGATATGTGAACCCCGCCGCTCAGCTTCGGCCGGCGATCCCAGACTGAACCCCAGAGGGCCGAGGAAAACATCATGGAGTTCCTGCAGAAAAGAAGTCTGCAGCATGCTCTTGTGCCGGATATTCTCCATTCCCGCTTCAAGGAGCAGATCCAGGCCGGCCTCAAGGGGGATCAGTGAGAGGATATGGGGTGTTCCCGCGGCGTAGGAACCGGCATGCGGAGCCGGAATGTAGTCAGAACTGAACGTGAAAGGATCTTCATGACCGAACCAGCCCCAGATCGGGTTTCCCAGTTCCTGCTGCAGCTCCCGACGCACATAAAGGTAAGCAGGCGCTCCCGGTCCGCCGTTGAGGTATTTATAGGTGCAGCCTACCGCCAGATCGGCGCCGCTGCCCTCCAGATCAATAACCACGGATCCCGCCGAATGGGAAAGATCCCAAAGAACCGGCACCCCCTTCCTTTCGGCCAGAGCATTTATCCTCTTCATGTCGTACAGGTGGGCGCTCTTGAAGGAGACGTGGCTCAGAGTCAGAAGAGCCGTACGTTCATCCAGAGCGGCCGAGATTTCCTCCTCGCTCAGGGAGATGTCATCCTGACTGGATACCACGGTTAAACTGTGGTCCGTGAAGTGATATTGGATAAGTCCCTGCATGATGTAAAAATCTGTCGGAAAATTCAGGGAGTCGGTGACGATTCTTTTCCGTTCAGGCCGGGATCGCAGAGCGGCAAAGGCCAGTTTGTAAAGATTGATGGAAGTCGAGTCGCTCAGGACTATCTCATCGTCCCGGCACCCCAGCAACCTGGCAAGTTTTACCGACAGCTGTTGGGGCAAGGCGAGCCACTCCTCGTTCCAGCCTCTGATCAGCCGTTCTCCCCAAACCGTTTCCACGCTCCAGCGCAACGCTTCAAGAGACGTACTGACAGGCCTTCCTAAAGAGTTGCCGTCAAGGTAGATGATGTTCTCAGCGGGAGGATGAAACCGGGAGGCGAGTGGAGCCAGAACATCCTCCTTATCCAGTTGTTTGGCCCTTTTTAGATAGGTGTCGTTCATCATTACTCACTTCCCGCTTATTTATATTAAATGGGACGAGGGTTATTCTGATTGTGAAATTCAAATAGTGCCTGAATCCCTCCGGGGAAAGACCATACAGTGTACATCCCGTACGCGAAAAAAACAAGAAAAAGGTGGTCCCGCCGCCACAATAAAAAACCGGCTTCCTCTGGAAGCCGGTCTGGATGTAACGGCATTACTGCTCGCCTGTCAGATGAACTTCTCCCGCTTCTGCAGACGAAAGAGCCCCGTGAGCAGCCAAATAACGGTACCGACGGCCTGGATAATGCGGTTATCTATCACCATTTGAGGCCAGGCAAGCTCGTTTACATTGGAGGGCACCTGAAACGGATTGAGAAATATGTTCCATTTCCCCACTGATGCGCTGATGATCCAGATAATCATGCCGATCACCACGATTGCAACCGCGGTACCGTTGCCGTTGGTGATGATAGTCGACAGCATGAAGGCCAGGCTGCCCATAAAGAAAATGGGAAACATCACATGGAAGACCATCTCCCCCACCGGAATGGCAACGATCGAAATGCTGGTAAGTATGGCGAGCAGAGTCAGGATCGCAGCCACAACCAGATAGATCATCGCCATGCGGACCAGCCATACCTTATAGCGATAGTTGGGAATGCCGAAGAGGATTTCCAACATGCGGGCATCGGCATCATTCTGAATACCGAAGGTAGTCGGGTAAAACACCAGCAGTATCCCCGGGAAAATAAGCCAGTAAAAGACACTCTCGGGAGCGATGGTGTCCTTGGAAAAAAGATTCAGGATAGCAACCAGAAGAAAGAATGCAACGGCGGCCAGTAAAAAGTAGATGAATTTATTAGCGAAAATAATCTTCATATTATAGCGGAACAGCCTCAGAATAATGTTTCCCCAGTTCTTAAATGAAGAGGCGCCGGATTTTTTAGTGGATATATTTTGTATTGCGTCAGGCATTATTCTACTAATCCTCCTTTTTCTTCAGCAGCCAGAGGTACGCATCCTCAAGAGTAGGATTGACTGAGATGGCGCCATCCACCGGTGATTCCTGACTCAGAGCCCGCACACGAATCCTCTCACCGTCCCGCATGTGGTGCACCACCATAAGTTGCTTGGACAGTTCCTCGAAGCGGCTTGGTGTTACATAGAACTGCCAGATATGGCCTCGGGCGATATCGGTCATCTTGTTGGGTTCACCCAGATACTTCAGTTCTCCGCGGTTGAGTACCGCCACCTTATTACAGGAGCTGGAAATATCCTCGATAATATGGGTGGAAAAGATAACCACACGATCCCTGCTGAGCTCTACCAGGAGATTGCGGAAACGTATTCGTTCACGGGGATCGAGTCCGGATGTGGGTTCATCCACTACCAGGATGCGGGGCAAGTGCAGCAGAATTTGAGCGATCCCAATTCTCTGTTTCATGCCTCCGGAAAAGGAACCGATCTTTTCGTCCTTGTGATCGTCCATATGTACGGCCTTCAGCACCTCAAGCACCCGATTTTCCCTGACTTCCTTGTCCAACAAATTTTTCAAAATGCCCTGATAGTTTAGAAATTCGAAAGCGGTCATGTTTTCATACATGCCGAATTCCTGGGGCAGGTATCCTATCAGTCCCTGGAGTTCTTCCCGCTTTTCATTCACGTCCAGGCCGTTTATTTCAATCTTGCCGTAACTCTGCTCCAGAATACCGCAGACGATCCGCATCAGCGTGGACTTGCCGGCGCCGTTGGGGCCTAAGAGTCCAAACATGCCGCGGCTGATCTCCAGGGAAGCCCGGTTCAGGGCCCGGAAGGGCTTATTCTTGCGGCCGATGATGTGGATTATCTTGACGAAACGGTAGAATCGGCGCCGCATCCCTGCCAGTCTTCCCGTGATCAGATCGATCTTTACTTCCTGTCTGTGCAGTCTGCTGGAAGTGGAATAGATCGTGAGAGCCAGATACCAGACGATCGCGATGAAAATAACCGGAGCCGGATTACGCCAGCGCATCTGGAATATAATCAGGTTCAGCAGCGGGAAGCCCCACATATAGATAGGACGAACTTTGCCGGTCACAAATTTCAGTATCTTACCCCGGGATTTTTTCCTTCTATATTCCAGGTATTCCTGCACCGGCCCCCAGAGATAGAAGCCGAAGAAATACACCAGATGGGAAAGGGCGAACATCCAGAAGCCGCTGTTGATGAAGAAATAGATAAAATAGATCAAGAAGGTGAGCAGCGGCAGCTGCCAAATAAGATCGCCAAAATCACGCCAGGATTTGTAGGTGCGGCGTAAGCCGGCGTGCTCCTGAATAATTTTGCCTTTGGTCCATTCCCGCACGAATCTGCTGGGACGGTCGTAAATCTTCACCAGATTGCGGATGGTGATTTTGATGGGCTTGTTGGGGGCAATGACTTCTTCCTTGGCCCGGCGCAGACTGCTCCGGATGAAATAAGTAACCGCCGGAATGCCGATAATGAGGCTTAAAAATGCGATGGCCCTCCAGAGAAACGCGCTGATTCCCGTATATATCAGATATATCCCCAACAGAGCCGCCACCAGTTGAAGGACTTTAATCTTCCAGGGCAGTCCGCGCAGCCAGGTGATGCTGCTCTCCAGACCTGAATAGACCGTGGGAATAAATATGAGAGTGAGCAGAGTACTCACCATCAATCCCCCGATCACGGTGATGGCAAAGGGAGCCCCGATCTGAGTCACGTATTCAGCCCGGCCCATGGCGAGCGGCATCATGCCAACGATGGTGGTGATGGCTGTTATCAGAATAGGCCGCAACCGCGCCTGCCCGGCCATCATCAAAGCCCGGGTGCGCCTCATACCGCGCTGGCGCAGAATGCGTGTATAATCCATGAGAATGATCCCGTTGTTGACCACGACACCCAACAGGATCACCATACCGATAAGTACATTGGCTTCCTGCAGCGAATACCCGGTGAATATCAGGGCCAGCAGTGAGCCGGTTGCCGCAAAAGGTATGGAGAACATAATCACCAACGGCAGAAAGAGCGATTCGAACACCGAGGCCAGGATCATGAAGATGAGAATGAAAGCGGCTCCAATCAGGAAATAAAATTCACTGAGATCGTTCTCATCATGAACGACAGTAACCGCCATGCCCGATGGCAATTGCAGGCTGGCCACCATATCCTCCACTTCCTTGCGGGAGATGTCCAGCAATGATTTAGACGTGGTGATCTCCGATTGGAAACGGTAGGTGACCTCGATCTGTTTTTCCTGATTGACACGGTTTATTCTTGACATCCCCGCAGAATAGATAATTTGTCCCAGCCGGTCCAGTTCATACTGTCCGCCGCTGGATGATGGGACCATGACCTTTTCCAGGTCATCCATGGTCTTATTTCCCTGTTCTTCAGACGTATCCATCCGGATCGTGATGTCGTACTCCTCATCCCCCTGTTTGAAAACTATTCCGGAGGTGAACTGGTTGCCGAACGTGGAAAGTTCCGAGACAATGTTCGAGAGAGGGATGTTGTACTGACTGAGCAGCCTGGTATCGAGGAGCAGGTGAACCTCAGGCCGGTTATCTGAAACATTAATACTTGCCGACTGAATCGATTCCATATCCTCCAGATAGTACTCGATATCCCCGGCGAGAAGTCTCATTGCTTCGAAATCTCTGCCGATGATAACAACTTTCTCACTGGCACTGCCGATACCCATCATACGCATGATATTGGAACTTTGGCCTGAATTGCCCCCTCCCCGGAAGCGCTGGCTGGCCTGAGGCTGTTCAAAACTTATCTCAGCGCTGCGGATGCTGTTCATTTTCTCTTGTACCAGATTTTTCACCTGGGCCGCGTTGCGCTTTTCAATCTTCTCGAAGTGATCCTTGAGAATAATGGTGACAATGGCCTCATCTTCGTAAATCTTGGAAATGACCTCATCCTTCTCAGGAATATCTTCCAGTCGGCTCTCCACTTCCTGCACAACCTGATCCGTCGTCTCCAAAGTAGCGCCTGAAGGCATGGTAATATAGAGGTTCAATTCATTAGACTGCACTTCCCGGCTCACGTTGACACTGACAGCGAGGTTGATAATCAGAGCGGCAAAGAAGAGAATCAGCCCGCCCAGGATCGTCCGGGCCGGGAAACGCATCCCTGATTTAAGCAGCACCGTGTAGATCTGAACCAGCCTGTTCTTCTGGGACACTTTCTGGAATAAAGGTTTGCCCCTGCGGGCGCTCCGCTCAAGAAAATAGTTGGTGATCATGGGAATCAGTAACAGGGCCACAGCCAGTGAGACCAGCAGGGTGGAAATAATTGAGACTGACACATGTCGCCCCATGAGACGGATGGCATAATTTGAAGTGAAAATAAAGGGCAGAAAGACGGCTGTCGTTGTCAGAGTAGCCGCGAATACCGATCTCCAGACTTCCTTGGTACCCTGAACAACAGCCGTCTCGGTATCCCTTTTATGGGCGGCCAGGCGGTAAATATTTTCCAGCACCACGACACTGTTGTCCAGAAGCATGCCCACAGCTAAAGCGATTCCAACCAGAGTCAGACTGTTGAGTGTAATACCGAAGGCGTAAAAGAGATTCAGGGCGGTAAAGATTGAAATAGGCATGGCCACCGCGATGGTGGCTACCAGCCTCAGATTGCGCAGAAACATCCAGAGGACAAGGACCGCCATGAGGCCGCCCAGGATAGCCAGCTGGATAATAAGGTGAATATTTTTCTCCATATCCTCGGCTATGTTACTCTGGATAGCGATCTCGATGTCTTTTCCGGCCAGATTGCGGTTTAAAACATCTATCTCATTCGTGGTGCGGTGTGAGAGATCGATGAGGTTCACCTGAGAATCCCGCACCAAATTGATGGTCACGGCTTCCTTGCCGTTAACCCGGCTAAGAGACTCCTCCTCTTTGACTCCAAAGTAAATGGTCGCAATGTCCTTGAGCAGTATCGGTCCATCCTGACGCACGATAATATTTTCGAGATTCCTGATATCGGTGTATTCCGCCGTTACGTTTACGAAAAAGCGTTTTTCCTTTTGCCAGGCCTCGCCTACAAAAGTACGGACTTCACCGTTATTGCGGATAAGGTTGCGGACCTGGTTTGGCGAGATACCTGCGGCCCGCAGGGCTTCCTCGTTAAGAATAACCTCTACCGTTTTCTCACGTCCCCCCACCACATCGACACTTGCGATGCCGTCGATATTCTCCAGAGCCGGGGTCACATCTTCATCCACCACATTGCGTACCCGGTCGGACCCCCCACTGCCCCTGACTTGCAGGCCCATAAATTGATTGGACAGCTGTTCGGTATCGACCTTGACGACCTGCACGGTGAACCCATCAGGCAGAGTAGATTTGATAGCGTCCACTTTTTCCTGCAGTTTCAGGTAGGCCACCTTGATATCGGTTGACTGGGTGTAATATACCATGACGGTGGCACTGCGTGATTCACAGAAGGACTCTATCTTTTCGATGCCCTCCAGGGTGCTTACCGCACCCTCAACAGGGACCACCAGCTGCTTCTCCACATAAGAGGGATCGACTTCCGTCTGCCCCGATACCTGTACAATAAGGAGCGGCATCTCAGTATTTGGGAAAAGCTCTACAGGAAGATTCCGGTAGGAGACGTAGCCAAGAAGCGTCAGCGCGATAAAAATCATGCTGATCAAGACTCGGCGCTTAATAATATATTTGAAAAAGTTCATTCTCAGCCGTCTATTTTCGTCATTGGTTTAAGATTAACCATCATTTCGATGGATAATCACTTCTTTCCCAATACCCTATCTTTAGCCCGGTCGAAAGTCAGATAGACACAGGGAATCACAATCAGTGTCAACAAAGTCGAAGTGGTAAGACCTCCAATGACCGCCAGAGCCATAGGCGACCGAAGCGCTACTCCTTCACCCAGTCCTAATGTCAGGGGCAGAAGCGCCAAAATAGTCGTAAGGCTTGTCATGATGATGGGTCTGATGCGCTGCCGGCCTCCCTCAATAATAGCCTCCAGCCGGTCCATACCGCCCGCTCTGAGGCGATTAATGGTATCGACCAGGATAATTGAGTCATTAACCGCTATTCCCGCCAGCATGATGATTCCTATGTAAGCCATCATATTAAAGGTGTGCCCCAAAATAAAGAAGAGAAGCACCACACCTACCCCTGCCAGTGGTATTGTCAACAGGATGGTAAAGGGATGTAGCAGCGACTCAAACTGGGAGGCCAGCACCATATAGACCAGAATCACCGAAAGTAAGAGCGCGAATCCCAGGCTGCCCAGGGCATCCTGTCGCTTCTGTTCTTCACCGGCCAGGCGAGCTGAATAGTCGGGTGGAAAATCTATCTGGGACAGTCGTTTTTCAATAGCAGCCACAGCGTGATTAAAAGGAACACCCTTCTCCAATTGTGCGGTCACCCGTCCCACCCGGGTCTGGTTGGTCCGGTAAATTTCCCGCGGTGCCCGGCCTACCGTAATATCGGCGACATCACTGAGAAGGAGCTTCTGACCGCTGGCCTGCAGCTCGATATTTTCCAGTTCTCCGACACCAACTTTGGGAAGTCTGATGCTTATGGTCTTCAATTCCCCTTCATGCTCCCATTGACCACTATCTCTTCCCTTAAGCCTGTCCTCAACCTGAGAGCTGATCTGACTGACACCCATATTGAACAGCCCGGCCCTGAGACGATCTACCTCGATGTCCACCTCCGGTGCTCCAGCCTCAAAACTGGTTTCCACATTTAATAATCCCGGAACATCGGATATTTTTTGTTTAACCTGGTCGGTAAGCTCCTGGAGTTTGTCCAGATCTTCTCCCCGCACTTCGACCAGAATAGGAGCTTCATCGGTCCCCAGAGTCGTCCGCAACGCTGTCTCATCCTGAATGAAATCGGCTTCCAGATCGGGAACTTCCGTCACAATATTGGTAACCGTGGCAATGATCTCAGCCGTTCTTTTGCGCGCTTTCTGGTCCAGAATAATCTTCATCAGAGCCGTATTCTCGTCTTCAAAAACCGTCTCATTATTTCCTGAAAGGCCGGAAATGGGCCCCACCCGGCTGTAGATTGTCTTAACTGCCGGACCTATTTCCTGACGGATACGATCTTCCAGCTCGTGTACGGTCCTATCTGTACGGCTCAGGGCGGTTCCTTCCGGGAGACGCAGTTGGATGGAGAAGCTGCCGGATTCGGCCCTGGGGACGAATTCACTTCCCACCAACGGCAGGATGATAATTGATAGAGCAATCAGGACGAGGGCCCCAGAGATTACCCACCAGCGCCGGGACAGAACCTTTTTCAGCAGGGCCGGATATCCGGGAAAGCTGATGGAACCAGCCGCCTTCTTGAAATGATCCCCCGGCATAAAACGGGTGCTGAGCATAGGGATGACCAGGAGGGCGACCACAAGGGAAGAAAGCAGCGCAAAAGTCACCGTCAGCGCCTGATCCTTGAAGAGTTCACCGGCTGCGCCCCGCAGGTAAACAATGGGCAGGAATACCACGATAGTAGTGATAGTCGAGGCCGTGATTGCGCCTCCAACCTGAGCGGTTCCCTCTACCGCCGCCTCTTTGATCTTATGCCCCGCCTCAAGGTTGCGAAAAATATTTTCCATGACTACGATGGCGTTGTCCACCAGCATCCCGGCCCCCAGAGCCAGACCGCCCAGTGTCATGATATTCAGGGAGAGATGGCTGAAATACATCAAGTTGAATGTGGCGACCACCGAGATAGGAATAGCCAGGCTGATGATAACCGTGGTTCCCAAACGACGCAGAAAAATAAAGAGTACGAGGACCGCCAGAAGCACTCCGATCAACGCGGCTTGTTTGACCTCGTTGACGGCATTCTGGATGAAGGTGCCCTGATTATCGATGATGGTAAATTCATAACCGGGCAGGCTCTTACTTAAATCTTTCAGTTCTTTAGAAAGTTCACGTACCACATTTACTGTGTTGAAACGGGGTTCCTTGTAGATGGAAAGACCCAGGCATCTCTTTCCATTCACCTGCACGATATTTTCAGGATCCATATTGCTGAGGGTAACAGTGGCGACATCTTTCAGGAAGACAGGCACCTGCTCTGAAGAAGTCGCTCCCTGCGGAGTGGTAAAGCCTACAATCAGATTCCTGATGTCATCCTCATTTTCGAAGACGCCCACGCCTTTGATGATGTAACGCGTTCCCATTTCCACAATGGAGCCGCCGGAGACATTGCGATTGAAAGTGGTAATCCGGTTCGCCACGTCATCTACCGAAAGCCCGAAAGCTTGTAGTAGGTAGGAATCTGTCGTGATGACCACTTCCTCTTCTTCCTGACCGCTCAATTCCACCTCCGCGATTCCCTCCAGACGAATCAACTCATTGCGGATGTAGTTCTCGGCGACCTTCCGGAGTTCGTCCATGTCGGTTATTTCAGGATGGGAAAATGCCACCAGGATAACCGGTGCAGTGTTTGGATCATATTGAGTAATGTTCAGCTCATCCAAATCACTGCCCTGATTAAAGGAGGTGAGGGTTTTCTGAAGATCCAGAAAGGCCTGATCCATATCCGCTTTCCAGTTGTACTCCACCGTTATCCTGGCTGTACCAACCCGCGATACCGAGGAGACCTGGGTGACGTTCTGCTGCCGAATGATAAGGGCCTCGAGTCTATCAACATACTGTTTTTCCATCTCCTCCGGCGGTCGTTCTCCCGACTTGACTTCCACAAAAATACGTGGATTTTTCAGATTGGGAAAGAGATCGACTCCCAGCTTCCGGAAAGAGATATACCCCAAGAGCAACACTGCCAGGATGAACATAAGCACTGTAATGGGATACTGCACCGAAAATTGAGTGATTTTTTTCATTGAATTATCTTCAACCTACTTTTTTTATTGGGAAAAAGCGGAGCCCCTCACAGGTTGCAGGCGGCTCCGCGCTCCACTGTATTACCTGATAACCTTTACTTTCGATCTGTTGCGCAGTGTTTCAAAGCCGCTGATAACAAGCCGGTCGTTAGCCGCCAGCCCGGTGAGCACCTCAACCTTCTCAGGATTCTCCAGTCCGGTGGTGATAACACGTTCCTGGGCAGCGCCGCGGTCGACCACAAATACAGTACGACCACGCTGCCGTGAAAGGATGACATCTTTGGGAATAACCAGGGCACTGTCATTCTTATCGACGATTATATCGCTCTTAACGAACATGCCGGGGCGCAGAAGCAGATCGGGATTATCGATCGTTATAGTCGCCTTGAAGGTCCTGGTGCCGGAATCGATTGCCGGTGAAACCTGGCTCAATACACCACGCAGTGTATCATCGGGCAGCGTATAGTTCATGATGCGGGCTTCCTGTCCCGGATTGACCCGGCTCATCTCTTTGCCGGGTAGGTTGACATTCAGATACATCTGCTTGTAGTTCATCAGCTTGACCATGAGCACATTCTGGTTCACGCGGGTACCCGGGGTATAATACGGCAGATCAACGATGACACCGTCGAAGGGGGCTTTGATCGACAGTTTGGCCATCTGCAGTTTGGCCGTATTATAGGAGTACTCGGCATTGATATAGTTGAGTTCGGCCGTCTTTAGTTCCCGCAGAGTAGCGCCGCCCTTTTCATAAATCGATTTCTGTTTATCATATTCCAGTTTCAGGTTTTCCAGATTAAGGCGTTTTGAATCGAGCTGAACGTTATTCACATATTCCTCATCAGCCAGTTTGATAATTTCTTCACCTTCCTTGACCTGGTCACCAAGTTTGAATGGTTGATTGGTGCGGG
>CAZUMH010000057.1:0-21320 GCA_964621645.1 uncultured bacterium | reverse complement strand
CGTTCAGCCGCGCCAGGGGTTTTTGGTCCTTTTTGCCCCGTCAAAAAGGACAGCCAATTCTCACCCTGTGGTGGATATCCTGGACTGTCGGGTATCCTGATCATCTGTTTTTAAGGATCCCTTTCTTCTCCAGCAGGCGGATAATGACATCGGCGGATTCTTCCGGCGACCGCTTGTCCGTCTCGAGCACCAGCTCCGGATTGAGCGGTTCCTCGTAGGGGGCGGAAATGCCGGTGAACTCTTTGATGATGCCTTCCCGCGCCTTCTGATAGAGGCCCTTGGGATCCCGCTCTTCGCAGACCGCCAGGGGAGCCTTCACGAAGACCTCGATGAAATCACCCTCGGCGACCAGCGACCGGGCCCGGTCCCTGTCCTTGCGGTAGGGCGAGATGAAAGAAGTGATGGCGATCAGGCCCGCGTCCGCGAAGAGATGGGCCACCTCGCCGATACGGCGGATGTTCTCCTCCCGGTCCTCCGGGGAGAAGCCCAGATCGCCGTTGAGGCCGTGCCGGATATTGTCCCCGTCCAGGATGCAGGTGCGGCAGCCCCGGTCGAAGAGCTTTTCTTCCAGGATGGTGGCCACAGTGGACTTGCCGCTGCCCGAAAGGCCGGTGAGCCAGAGGACGGCGCCCTTGTGGCCGCCGCGCTCTTCCCGGGCCCGCTTGTCGATCTTGGTGTGGTGCCAGGTGACGTTAGAGCTCTTCTGTTTATCCGGAGCGGATTCGGCGGCGTAGAAGTCTCTGAGGATGTCCGAGACCACCCGGCGCATGATACGCTCATCCACCTCTTCGTTATTCTGCAATTTGCGGCGCACCTCCTTGCCCGAGATAAAAACAGTGTGGTAGCCCTTGGGCTGGTAATCGGAGATGAGGCCGACTTTTTCGATTTCTTCGAAGTAAGCCGCGAATCCCACCTTCACCGGTGTGATCTCCAGCTCACCCGCCAGGGTGTCGAATTTTTCGTGGGCGTCGAAATCGCCCCAGATGGCGCTGCCGTCGTCGAAGGGGGCGTCGGCGTGCTTGCGTCCGATGACGATATCGGAGAAGCCGTAGTTCTGCCGGTAAATGGAGTGCATGATCGCTTCCTTGGGCCCGGCGTAGAACATCTTCATGTCGAGGCCGATCATGAGAAAGTTGTCATTAAAGCGGCGGCCGGCCTTCTTCCAGACCTCCTCGGCGTAATCACCCTTGCCGAAGTCGCCCGATTCCATCAGGGCCTCGTAGGTGCGCATGCGCACGTCGGCGGGCACGTCGTCCGATTTGGTGGCCCCTACCAGGGGGTTGAGGACCGCGCCGGTCAGGAATCCCTCGGAGGTAAGTTTTTCCGCGGCCCAGAGAAGAGCGTATTCGTGGGCCCGGTGCAGGGCGTTTCTCGTCTGAAAGGCCACGGTGCGCTGCCAGCCCCGCCGGGCGAAGAGGGCCCGGCTCTCCCGGGGCGTCAGCATGTATTGCCCGAAGGATGGATCCTGTTTCCGGGGAAAGGCCCAGATATCGCCGCCGACCAGGTAGTCGCGGGGATCGTCATTGAATATCCTGGCGCCGGGATGATCCTTCCTCTCGGTGCCGTAGACGCTCAGATTGTATCTGTCCTTGTCAAAGGGATAGACTTCCCGGACCTCCAGCAGGCCCACGACCTCATCCGCTTCGGATTTCACCAGCAGCGTGTCGCCGCCGGTCCATCGCGCCGCTTCCTTTTTGGATACCGGAAAGGCGATGGGAATGGTCCAGGCGTATTTCTTGCCGTTTCGTTCGATATACTCTTTTTCCAGCACCTGATCGAATTCTTCCCGGTCCATGGGACCGGTCAGGGGGGAGAGGGCGCCGTCCGCGATGCGGTAGAAGATGGAAAGGTCCGCGTCGCTGATGCGGTAGACGGGGGCCTTCTGCAGTGATGCGATCAGTGTGTCCTTTTCGATGTCAGGCAGAACTCTGTTTACCAGACCGTTGCCGCCGTGGGGGTGGGGAATAGACATAAGCTCAGCTTCCTCTGTTTGGATGTGGTATGATTAATCCGCCGCCTTCGCGGGCCGGCGGGATGATTTGGTTATCTGATTGAGGCTCGATCGGGCAAATGAATATCTCATTCATGGTGCGCCCAGGATGGATATCCCGGGCGATCGGGGAGGAGAAATATTCCTCAATTCGGGCCGGCCATCGGCCCGAAGGCGCGGCTGCTGCGTTATAAACCGCAAAACACTCCAAATTAGAAAAGGGGCCGGTTTGAAAATGAAAACAATCGGCGGGCCGGCTCATTTTCGGGCCGCCGCGGTGAGAGAAAGGCAGCGTCCGGGGGCCGGGAGGGGACATAGCGACACGAAGAAAGGGAACATGTCTGTAAGAACCCATTCAGCCGTGCCAGGGGTTTTTGGTCCTTTTTGCCCCGTCAAAAAGGACAGCCCATTCTCAGTAAAGATTTCTGACTGGTACGCCCAGGATGGATATCCTGGGCTATCGGGTGTTTTAAACTATCAAAGAACACTCACTGCCAGAACTGCCTGAGCAGCAGGATGATTCTCTCGGCCGATTCCTGAATGCCGATGTCCGTAGTGTCCAGCACCAGTTCCGCTTCGGGATTCTCTTCATAGGCCACATCCACTCCCGGCAGATTTTTAACGATCCCCCGCCGGGCCCGGCGGTAGAGATCCCTGGTATCCCGCTGTTCGCACACCTCCGCGGGAGTGGCAAGGTGCACCTCCATGAAATTGTCGCAGACGCGCCGCACGAAATCCCGGGATTCCCGGTAAGGCGAAATAAAGGAGGCCACCACGCAGACGCCGCTCTTTTCCAGCCGCTGGGCCAGATAGCCCACCCGTTTTATATGCTCGTTCACCTCTTCTTTGCTGAAGCCGGTCTCGGGGAAGAGCTCCCGGATGGTCCTGCCGTCCAGATGATCCGTCTTGATCCCCTTGCCCCGCAGCATCTCGGCGACTTCCTGCGCGATGGAGGTCTTGCCGCAGCCCGAGAGACCGGTGATCCAGACCACGAAGGGCCGGGCCTCCCGCTTGCCCCAGTGAATGCGGCCCCAGAAACGTTCATGCAGAAAATAGATGATCAGTTTGGCGACGATTTCAAAGGCGCCGACGGTGACGGCGATGGTCACTTCACCGGTGAATATCAGCACCAGGGAAACCGTGGTCGCGGTGGCCAGAAAGCGCCAGCTCACCGTCTTGACAATGGAGCGCAGTTTCGTTTCTTTATGCATATATCAGGACTCTTTCAGGCCGATCCGCTCCAGAAAGGGCTCCAGATCTTCCCGCGTCATGCGGTCGAAACCGCCCAGTTCGATTTCCGGCTTTACCTCACCGTGAAAATCGCTGCCGCCGGTGACGAAACATCCGACTCTGTCAGCCAGGCTGCGGAAAAAACCGTCCTCATAGTGGTTATCGATGTTGCTGGCGGCTTCGATGCCCAGGACTCCCACTTCCCGCAGGTGGCCGATGAATTTTTCGTATTCGCTGCTTGATTTCAGCTTCAGCTGAACCGGATGAGCCAGCACCGGCACGCCGCCGGCCCCGCGGATCACCCGCACCGCATCGCCGATCGTCATCCTCTTCTTGTCCACATAGCCCGGCTTTCCCTTGGCCAGATATTTGTCGAACGCCCCCTGGGTGTCGGCCGCGTACCCTTTCTTTACCAGGACCCGGGCGAAATGAGGCCGCCCCGTCTGATCCGGCCCGGCCACCGCTTTCACTTCATCCAGGCTGATATCCAGGCCCAGGCCGTTGAGCTGTTCCACCATGATCCGGTTGCGGTCCCGCCGGGCCCGCTGAACGAACTCCAGCGCCTCCAGGAGTGCGTCATCGGCGGTATCGATGCCGTATCCCAGCAGATGAAAGGTCCCCGGACCGAAATCGATGCTGATCTCCAGCCCGGTGATTACCTCCACTCCCAGTTCCGCTCCTTTCCCGATGCCCTCTGCCACACCCGCCACGGTATCGTGGTCCGTGATGGAGAGCAGGGTGATGCGCCGGCGCGCCGCCAGCTCCACCAGCTCCGCCGGGGAGAGGGATCCGTCCGAGACATTGGAGTGGACATGCAGGTCGAAATCATTGAGGGACATGGGCTGACTCCTGGAACTGATTCTTTCTTCCGGAGCGGGGACGCATCCGCAGTGATCCTCGGGCATTACACCGGCACGACATGGTCATCCTCTTTGGAGTAGTGCAGTCCGCACCGGGGACAGGCGCATTCCGCTGCGGCGGAAAAATCAAGCCCGGCGCCGCATTCGCAGACCCAGCCCTTGATCCGGGCCGGCACTCCCGCCACCAGCGCGTAATCGGGTACGTCACGGACGACCACGGCCCCGGCGGCGACGAAACAGTGACGCCCCAGGGTATGGCCGCAGACGATGGTGGCGTTGGCCCCGATGGAAGCGCCCTCCCGCACCAGGGTGCGGATATAGAACTGCGCCCCCCGCTGGGGATACTTGCAGCGCGGATTGAGGATATTGGTAAAGACCATGGAGGGCCCGCAGAAGACATAATCCTCCAGTTCCACGCCCTCATAGATCGAAACATTGTTCTGGATCTTGACATTATTGCCGATGACGACGTTATTGCCCACATTGACGTTCTGGCCCAGGGTGCAGTTGCCGCCGATGCTGCTGCCGGACTGCACGTGGGAGAAGTGCCAGATACTGGTGCCGGACCCGATGGCAACGTCCCGGTCCACATAGCTGGATTCATGCACGAAATAATCGTTTTCCATTTCAGGTACTCCGGTTTTTCGGGGAGGCCGGGGATTCAGCGGTAAAACTCCTGGATGCTCTCGATGACGTAGTCCTGCATCTCCCGGGTCAGTTCCGCGTAGATGGGCAGGGCCAGCGTGTGAGCGGCGGCGTACTCGGATTTGGGGAAATCTCCCGCGCCGTAGCCCAGATAGGAGAAACATTCCTGCAGGTGGAAGGGCACCGGATAGTAGACCTCGTGCCCCACCTGCTTCTCTTCCAGATGCCGCCGCAGTTCGTCCCGCTTTCCCGGCAGGGAAATGATGTACTGATTGTAAATATGATTGCTCCGGTCCCAGCTGACGGCCGGGGTCCGGATGCTCTCCAGACTGAAATGCTCATCGTAGTAGGCGGCGTTCTCCCGCCGGCCCTGGTGCCATGTTTCCAGATGAGGCAATTTGACCGAGAGGATGGCGGCCTGAATGGGATCGAGCCGGAAGTTGCCGCCCACCATGGCGTGATAGTACTTGGGAGTGGCGCCGTGGTTGCGCAGCTTCTGGATCTTCTCATAGAGGGCGGTGTCGTTGGTCACCACCATGCCGCCGTCTCCCATGCAGCCCAGATTCTTGGAGGGGAAAAATGAAAAACAGCCCGCGCCGCCCATGGAGCCCGCCTTCTTCAGCCCGCGCGCGGACGGATAGCTGGCGCCGATGGCCTGGGCCGCGTCCTCGATCACCGCTGCCCCGTGGGCGGAGGCGGTTTTGAGGATGGGATCCATGTCGGCGCACTGACCGTAGAGGTGCACCGGGATGATGGCTTTCACCCGGGCCGCCTCCTCCCTGTGTTCCTCGAACCAGGCGGCCAGCGCTTCCGGATCGATATTGTAGGAAACGGGATCGATGTCGACGAACACCGGCCGGGCTCCCAGGCGGGCCACTACTCCGGCGGTGGCGAAGAAGGAATAGGGGGTGGTGAGCACAATGTCTCCGGCCGTGATATCCAAAGCCATGAGCGAGATGAGCAGGGCGTCTGTTCCCGAGGTCACTCCCACGGCGTGAGAGCACTCGCAGTAGGCCGCGATCTCTTCTTCCAGTTTTTCCACCTTGGGTCCGCCGACGTAGCGGGTGGAATCGATCACCTCATTCACCGCGGCCTTGATATCGTCACGGATCGGTTCCAGTTGGGCGTTAAGATCAAGCAGTGGTACCTTCACGTTTTCTCCTTACAGTTATGGGCGGCATCCGCTGACCGGCCCGTCTTCCTACAGCTCCGCCACCTCAGTCCCATCTTCGGAACCGAGTCTGGCATCTTTTAACCTATGCACCCGTTCTTTATCTTCCCTCGGGGAGGTTAAAGAACGCTGATATCAGCAACGTCCACACTGAACCGGACGGCCTGCCGCACCGATTCAATGCGTATCACGACGCGATGATCGTTTCGTGTTTCCTGCAGCACCCCTTCCAGCCCGGCCAGGGGACCCCGCATAATTCTGACGGGACTGCCCGGGGTGAAATAATCGGTCCGCTCCAGGCAGGGGGCTTCTTTCAGCATCAGCTTGATGCGCTCAATCTCCTCTTCCCATACCTCGATCGGGCGGTTGCGGAAACTGACCAGCCGCAGGGCTCCGTAGCTGCGCAGCGCCTCATACCGTTCCACGCTGTTCCCCTTAATGAAAATGTAGGAACGGAAAAGAGGTTCGTCCACCCATTTCCTGCGGTCGCTCCACTGGCGCAGCACCGAATGCAGAGGAAGATAGGCCTCCAGTTCTTTGCGTTCCAGCTGCTCCAGCACCCGCTTTTCGTGCCGGGGCTTGGTGTAAAGGGCGAACCAGGATCTTTTCGGGTCCAGCGGCAGGGTCATGCTAGGCATCCTTTCCCGTCTGCGCCCGCAGAAGATCAGACGTTTCCAGCACCCGGGTGATGCGAGCGCTGACCTCCTCGTCCCAGTATTTGGGGATCGTTCCACTGGGGACATCACCGGCCAGCACCTTCCCGGCGGCGGCCAGCAGCGCTTCAGGATCGGTGCCCACCAGCCGGTTCGATCCCTCCCGCATGGTGATGGGCCGCTCCGTATTCTCCCGCACAGTGAGGCAGGGGACCTGGAAGTAGGTCGTTTCCTCCTGAATGCCGCCGGAGTCGGTGATCACCAGGCGGGCCCGCATCTCCAGGGCCATGAAATCGATGTATCCCACCGGGTCGATGAGACGCAGGCCCGGCGTTGTCGGCTCCAGTCCGAATTCCCGGATCTTTCCCGCGGTGCGGGGATGCACCGGAAAAACCACCTCCGCATCTTCAGCAATACGGGCCAGGGTTTGCAGCAGTCCTTTCAGCGCGGCGGGATCGTCGACATTGGAGGGGCGGTGCAGCGTTACCAGCACGTAGCCGCCGGGCCGCAGGGAAAGCGTCCGGTGGATATCCGAATTGGAAAAGCGCTCCTTTCTGCGGATGAGCGATTCGATCATCAGATTGCCCACGAAATGGATCTTGCCTGAGTCGATGCCTTCCCGGAGCAGGTTCTCATCGCCGTCGGAGCAGGTGGTAAAGAGCAGGTCGGAGAGATGATCGGTGAGGATGCGGTTGATCTCTTCCGGCATGGCCCGGTCCCCGCTGCGCAGTCCCGCCTCCACGTGGGCCACCGGGATCTGCAATTTGGCCGCCGTCAGGCCGCAGGCCACAGTGGAATTCACGTCACCCACTACCACGACCAAATCCGGGCGCCGCTCTTTCACCACTGCTTCGAAGGCGGTCATAATTTTCGCGGTCTGCACCGCGTGGCTGGCGGACCCTACTCCCAGGGAGACATCCGGTTCCGGCAGGCCCAGATCCTCGAAAAATATCTTCGACATAAGGGGATCATAGTGCTGCCCGGTATGCACCAGAAAGGGATCGAACACGTCCCGCCGTTCCTTCCAGTTTTCCAGGAGCGGCGCGATCTTCATAAAATTGGGCCTGGCCCCGGCCACCAGGCAGATGGTTTTCCTGCTTCTCTTCCCCATAGTGTCTCTATTCTCCGGAATGCACCGCTTGAACCAGGCGGGGGTGCGCGTACCCTCTAGCTCCATCCGCCTCCAAGCGGCGGCATCGTATTATGTATGGTCCCGCTTGTTTTTCGTCATCAGCGGCCGCTCTTCACACGTTCCGGCCGGAACCGGCGCCGATATCTTTGCGCCGTCCCTTTTTAGAACCCTTCTCCTTTTCATCACCATAGTAGTAGTGGTGGTAGTAGTAGTAGTAGGAGCCGTACATGCGGTTGATGTTCACTCCATTCAGAGAAATGCCGAAGAGATGGGCGTTTACGTTATCCAGCAGCATCTTGGCCCGGCTCAAGGCATCGGCGCTGGTCTCCCCCGATTTGGCCACCAGGATCACTCCGTCCAGCTTGCGGGCCAGGACACAAGCGTCCGTCACCGCGATGACGGGGGGACTGTCGCAGAGAATAATATCATACTCCTGCGAAAGAGTTTTCAGCAGCTCCTCCATGGCCTGGGACGCCAGCAGTTCCGATGGATTGGGCGGCAGGGTGCCGGCCGGAAGCAGGGTAAGATTCTCCACGCCGATATCTGCCAGGGCCTCGGCAATACGGGACTTCCCCGCAACCACATTGACCAGGCCAGGCTCGCGTTGGACTCCGAAGATGCCGTGCAGCACCGGCCGTCGCAGATCAGCGTCCACCAGGAGGACCCGGGAACCCATCTGGGCGAAGGCGATGGCCAGATTGGCCACCGTGGTAGACTTTCCCTCTCCGGGACCGGAGCTGGTAACCACCGCCGTTTTCAGGGGATTGTCCACCAGGCTGTAGGAAATGTTGGTGCGCAGGGTGCGGTAGGCCTCCGACACGGGCGATTTGGGCGCGAAATGAGTAATGAGGCGGGACTGAATCCGCTTAATCTCCCCGTTTCCTCCGTTTTTCACGTGCCGCGCCACGGATTCCGGTATAATAAGCGGGATGGAGCCCAGCACCGAGAATCCCATTCTCTCCACATCCTCCATGGTCTTGAGTGAGGTATCCAGATACTCCCGCACGAAGACAATGCCCACTCCCAGCCCCAGGCCCAGCATCAAGCCCAGAAGCAGATTCATCTTTTTCTTCGGTTTGATGGGATCCTCCGGCTTTTGGGCGTAATCGATGATGCGCACCTGGCCGATGGTCCCGGCCTCGGCGATGCGGTTCTCTTCGAACTTCTCGCGCATCATAATATAAATGTTGTTATTGACCGAAACCTCCCGCTCCAGTTCAGCGAGGCGCAGGCTTTTCTCGGGCAGCTTGTTCAGCTCGCCGCGGTACTGGGTGACGATCTTCAGAAGGGCCTGGGATTTCTCCTTGAGGAAGTCGTTCTCGGCGCTCAAGGTCATGATATTCCCCACCAGAACATTATTCAGTTCCATGGGATCGTAGGCGGCGGCGCCGGCCACCATCTTGCGCCGTTCGCTGATGATCTTTTGCTGCAGGCCCGTGAGCCGGTCTATTTTCTCCTGAAGCTTCTGATTCACGTTGTGGTTGTTATAGAGCCCCGATTCCTTCAGCTGCGATTCTTCGGCCGCGATCTCTCCCGCGATCTTGGCCCGCTGCTGTTCCAGCGTCTTGATGAACTCACTGGAGCCGCCCACCGCCTCGTCCACCAGCTTTTTCTGGTTTTCGGTCAGCTGGCCCCTCATCGATTCTATCTTCTTGAGATTGGACTCGTAATCGATACGGGCCTCCTGGTAGAGGGACTCGAATTCCGCCGCCTTTTCGATGAGCTGCTGGGTCTCGGTATCCAGCGAGGCAACTTTCTCGGTCTCTTTAAAGTTCTTGAGGGCCTGTTCCGATTCACGCAGGGAATCCATCACGTCGGCCACTTTCTTTTCCAGGAAGGCCCGGATCTCGCCCACCTCACCCCGGCTCTCGCTTATGTCCAGACTCTGGTAGGTCTCCATCCAGGTGTTGGCCACGAAACTGGCCTCGAAGGGATCATAGGCCTGCACCTTGAGTTCGATGATATCCGTGTCCCGCTGGGGCATTACCGAGGTGACGTTCTTCCGGAAGTTATCCACGATTTCACTGAAAGCGGAGCCCTTTTTCTCCTTGCCGCGGCGCAGCAGGGAAAACAGCAATCCCGAGAGGGAGAAACGCGCATCCTGGCTGCGGTTTCCCAGAATCCAGAGAGAATCGGCATAGGGGGACGCCTGCAGTTTCCGGACGACCTCCTCGGCCAACCGCCGGCTCTGCAGGATGACCTTCTGATTGTTGATCATGGTTTCCCGCTTGATAAAATTGCTTACCTCGAATATCTGGCTCTGCACCCCCGCCTCTTCCCTGTACATGACCCAGGCGGAGGCTTCATATACCGGCTGGGTGGTAAAGGTAAAATAAGCCGTCGCGGCCATGACCACCAGAAAGCTCACGGCGATGATCCAGCGGCCCCGATATATTACCCCTATATAATCACTTAGAGTTATCTGCTGTTCCTGCATTTCCTTTTCCAAGAAATCCTCCTAATCTGTAACCCTGTTTATACATGAGAAGGATATATATGAAAGCAAATAATATACCAGCATGTCCCGATTTCTGTGCTCGACGTTATATCTTTATGTTATTTATTCTCTTAGACGGAAATAAAATCTCCTGCGGAAAATACGGTTTCCGCTCCCCAAGTGGCCGGATAGACACACCCTTACTGAAAACAGGACAGCCCCTCCTGCCCCTTCCTCAGCGCATATCCACCACTTCGACGCCTGCGGGAATCGTGAGGGTGAATGTCCCGGCGGGGAATTGACACGTCGTCTCAACCTTCCGGAGCAGGTAGACGGTCTCGTTTTCATTGATATCCTGCTGCCGCACCTGCATCACCATCCAGGTTTCCGGATTGACCCAGACGTCGACCCGGGGGAACATGGTCTCCCCGCTGCTGGAAGTAAAGCTAAGCTTCAGGCTTTCCGTCTCACCGATCGTTTCCCGGCCGTCGACACGCACATCGTAATCTTTGGTATAATGGAAGAGGATCCGCCGCGGCAGCATACTCTCCGCGTCCGCCGCCAGATTATCAATGATCACCCGTTTGTCCGGTATGCTGTAAGACCACAGTGTCTTGCCGTCCGAAACGATGATCTGGGCCCCGGTTTCCACCCGGAAACGATCCTCTCCTTTCAGCATGAGTTTCCCCTCCGTGGACTGCTCTTCGTCCGTCAGCTTCCAGAGATAGGTTTCCCGGAAATCGATGGTCATCCCTCCCGCCTGTTCCAGCGCCTTTTTGACATTGGCCACGGCCTGGCCCGGAGAGATCCGCTGGGCGGACAGCAGGGCCGGCAGGATAAGGAGAAACAGGAATACAGCCGGGGTGCGCTTACTGATCGAGTTCATTCTCTTTCTCCTCATCTTCTTTCTGATCCAGCCGTTCCAGGAAATCTTCTTCCACCAGAACCTCCCGCGCCTTGGAGCCTTCGAACGGTCCCAGGATGCCGGCCTCTTCCAGCTCATCGATGAGCCGCCCGGCCCGCGCGTACCCGACCCGCAGCCTCCGCTGCAGCAGGGAAGCGGACCCCTGCTGGTGCCTGATAACCAGTTTGGCCGCCTCCCGGAAGAGTTCGTCCCGTTCCCCGGGGCCGCTTTCGATCCCGCTGCGGCTTGATCCGCCCCCCGCACTCTTGAGCCGCCACTCGGCGGATTCCGGCTGGGAGGCGATATGGGCCACCACCCGCTTCACCTCTTCGGTAGAGACAAAAGCGCCGTGGATGCGGATTGGTTCCGCCTCCCGGGGCGGCAGGAAGAGCATGTCTCCCCGGCCCAGGAGCTTTTCGGCTCCGTTCCGGTCCAGGATGGTGCGGGAATCGGTCTTGGCGGCCACCTGAAAGGCGATGCGGGAGGGGAAATTCGCCTTGATCACCCCGGTGATCACATCGACGCTGGGCCTCTGGGTGGCCAGAATCAGGTGCACGCCCACGGCCCGGGACATCTGGGCCAGGCGGGCGATGGGCTCCTCCACCTCTCTCGCCCCGGTCATCATCAGATCGGCCAGCTCATCCACAATGAGGACGACGTAGGGCAGCGGCTCCGGCAGATTCTCCGGTTCCACTCCCGCGGCCCGTTTTTGGATCCGCAGCCGGTGGTAATCCTCCAGGTTTCGCACTCCCACTCCGGCCAGAATACGGTAGCGCCGTTCCATTTCCTTTTCCAGGGATCGCAGCACCGCCACGGCGTTATCCACTGTGGTGATGACGTCTTCGTCCAAACCCTCCTGGGTGGTGAGATGGTGCCGGCGCAGTCTGCGGTAGACACTGAGTTCCAGTTTCTTGGGATCTATGAGCAGCAGCTTCACCTCTTCCGGGCGGGCCCGGTAGAGGATGCTGGTGATAATACTGTTCAGGCAGACGGATTTGCCCGCTCCCGTGGCTCCGGCCACCAGCAGATGCGGCATATCCTTGAGATCGGCCAGGTAGGGCTTGCCTTCGATGGTCTGCCCCAGGGCCAGCGTCAGCTTGGATTCCGATTTCTGGAACCGGGGTGATTCCAGCACGCCCCTCAGGGTCACCAGAGAGGCCTTTTTGTTGGGGATCTCGATGCCCACCGCCGCTTTTCCCGGTATGGGAGCCACCACCCGGACCCGTCTGGCCTGCATGACCAGGGCGATGTCATCCTGAAGGCTGACAAACCTGCTTATCTTCACTCCGGGAGCAGGCCGCACCTCGAAGCGGGTAATTACCGGCCCGGGTCTGACTCCGACCACATGGCCGCGGATATCAAACTCCTTGAGACGATCCTCCAGAAAGGCCGCCTGTTCCTCCAGTTCCTTGCGGTTATACCCGATCTCCTCTTCCGGGGCGGGCGCCAGCAGTTCAAGAGGAGGATACCGGTAGGCCCCTTTCCCGGCCGGCGGGGAAGGCGGTGCCGCTTGCGCCGCGCTTGCGGGCTTCTCTTGACGGGGAACGGGCTCCCTGACCGGGGCCCGCTGGGGCTGCGGAGCCTTCCGGGGAGGCGCTTCCTTTTCCATTTCGATGATCGGAGCCTGGCGGCGGGGCGGCGTGTCTGATTTTTCCCGGGTACGGCCGGTGATCACTCGTTTCCGTCTCTTCAGGGCGGAAACGAGCCGCTCCGCCTGCTCCTTGAAGCCGAGCAGGGCCGACCGCATGCTCCAGGAAGTGGCCGAAATCAAAAAGACCAGCAGACAGGTGAGCAGCACCACCACACTGCCCGCCGTTCCCACATAACGGTTCAGCTGTTCGGCTAAAAATCCTCCCAAGAGACCGCTCAGGGTGAACCCGTAGCTGCTCCCTTCCCGGGATACAGCCTCCGGCATGGCCAGCGCGGTGGAGAGGAAGAGGCCCAGACCCAGCATATAGAGGGAAAAACGGAAGAATGACTTTAACGGCTGCTGCAGAAAGACGTTCCAGCCCAGAAGGAAAAGCAAAAAGGGAAATAAAATGCCGGAGTACCCAATGGTATAGACATAGAGAAAATGGCTGATACAGGCGCCGGCCAGTCCCAGCCAGTTCCTGATCGATTCGGGGGAACCGCTGTTGGGGTAATCACTTGGTTTATAAGAAATCAGCCCCAGAAAAATGAGCACCGCGAAGGCCATTATCAGAACACCCAGGACCTCGCGATTTATTTCGGCTCCTTTATGTGATGTCTTTTTTGCCATGTGTACGGCCTTCCAAACAGCTGAAATCCCCGCAAGAGGCCTGGAGATTTTGGTCGAAACTCCGGGTTCCGTTACGTTCCCTGTTTGTCCCCGGGGCTGGATCCGTATCCGCTGATCCAGCCTGCCGCTGCCGGAACGCTGCTCCTCATCTTGTTTCCGGGAGTGTTGCCTCTGTGTTTCCGCGTCGGTTCCCGCTTTTCGACTCTTCCCCCATTTTACACAGCGACGTCATATTCCCCCCAGGCCACCGGAAATAAATATATCTTAAAACAAGAGGACACTGCGCACATGATGAACAACGGATCCCTTTCAGGGCAAAAGGATATTATAAAAACTCGCTTATCTTCTTCCGGGACGTTCCCGGGACAAAGGGGATGGAGGTAATAGATCCCGTCATACCCGCCTCCTGTCCCTCCCGCCGAAAAACGACTTCGGTTTCCGTTTCCAGAGTCCGGTCGGAGGATAAGAATCCAATGGGCCGGTTATCCAGAGACGGGGAAATGACGCCGCTGAGCACGGTTCCGATTTTTTTGCTCCCGAGGAAAACTTCGTAGCCGGGCATGGCCTTGCGTCTTCCTTCCATCAGGAAGGGAAAGACGAAATAATCGACGCCTTTGGCCTGCTGCTCCCGCAGGGCCTCTTTGCCGATGAAATCCTTTTCCAAGTCCATGGCGAATTCCCAGGGGTGCCCCAAAGATACACGGTCGGGCCGCAGCTCATGCCCATGCAGCGGCAGACCCGCTTCGGTGCGCAGGGTGTCCCGGGCGCCCAGACCGCAGGGCAGGATCCCCTCCCGTCCGCCTTCCCGGAGCAGCAGGTTCCAGAGCTCTTTCGCCCGGCGGGCCTCCGTGTAGAGCTCGAACCCGATCTCGCCGGTATACCCGGTGCGGGAGACGAGCACCTCCATGCCGTCGATAGAGACACCCGGAGCGAAGCGGAAGAACTTCAGGGATGCGATCACCTCTTCCCCCGCCAGCCTGGCCATAATCCCGGGGGCGGCCGGCCCCTGAATGTCCAGTTTGGCCGTCTCATCGCTGATATTGGTCAGCTGCACCCCGGCGGGCGCGTTTTTCCGCAGCCAGGCGAAATCGGAATCGATGTTTCCGGCGTTGACCACCAGCATCCAGTCTTCCTCGCCAAAGCGGTAGATGATACAATCATCGATGACGCCCCCTTCCGGGTTCAGCATGAAATTGTACATGGCCCTGCCGTCCACCAGCTTTTCCACGCTGTTGGTGAGCAGCCGGCTGACGAAGGCGGGGGATTCCGGTCCCTGAATTTTGAATTCACCCATATGACATATATCGAAAAGTCCGGCTCTGTTTCTGGTTGCATGGTGCTCTTCCGATTGACCGGTTCCGTACCAGAGGGGCATGATCCAGCCGGCAAAATCCGCCATTTTGCCGCCCAGCGCCACATGTTCGTCATAGAGGACAGTCTTTTTCGCTTGCACAATCACCTCAAACCGTTAGTTAGCACGTGTCAGGATGTAAAATGTAACCTCTTACATATATGTGAATTTACTATAATTAAATGGTTATGTCAACTTTTTTCTACTTGTTTTTCCATCAGGTTACTTCACCACCTTGAGCACATCGTTATAGATTACATAGAGCATGAGCGCCAAGAGCAGAATCATGCCGATCTGCTGGATGACCAGTTTGACCCGTATCGGTATCTCTCTTCTGATCACCCCCTCTATGATTAGCAGTGTCAGGTGCCCCCCGTCCAGAACGGGGATGGGCAGCAGGTTCAGGATGGCCAGGTTCAGACTGAGCAGAGCCATAAACGCGAGCAGGGCCCCGAATCCGGCCCGGGCGTAATCGCCGGCCATACGGGCGATGCCAACCGGACCGGCCACGTTCTTAATCGACTCCTGGCCGGTAATGAGCCGGTAGACTGAAACGACGATCAGTTCGGTCAAGTCGTACACCGATCTGCCCGCCTCCGCGAAGGAGCGCAGAAAACCCACCCGCTCCTGGCTGAACTGGGGCAGGATGCCGACCTTGGGCACCGTGGCCGTTCCCGGCTCGGTCGGGTCTTGCTCGAAGACGGGGGTAATCACAGCATTGAAAACCGAATCCTTTCTGGAGAGCCGCAGGGTGATCCCTCCCTCTCCGCCTTCCCGGATAAGGGTCTGCACTTCCTGCCATTTTTCCACCGGCTGCTGGTTGATCGCCAGGATCTTGTCACCCGGCCGCAGCCCCGCTTCATAAGCGGGATAGTCCTTGATCATGTCGCCGATGACCGTTCCCCGAGAGGGCTGGGCCACTCCGTAAAGCAGGATGGCCGCCCAGAATACCAGAAAGGTGAACAGGATATTCATGAATGGTCCCGCCAAAATGACCAGATACCGCTGGTACCATGGCCGGGAGCGGTACTCCCAGGGCTGGGGCGGATTGGCCAGGCTCTTGGTGTCAAAGGATTCATCCACCATACCCGCTATTTTGACGTAGCCCCCGAATGGGATCCAGGAGATGCAGTAATCGGTGTCTCCGACCTTCTTTCCGATCATACGGGGAGGGTATCCCAGAGAAAAACGCTCCACCCGCATCTTGAAGATTTTGGCACTGAGGAAATGCCCGGTTTCGTGCACGAAGATCAGCACTCCTAAAACAAAAACAGTCGCAATCAGGGTCAGAATCATAGTATTTCTTCCTTATGGATTGATCGTATCCGCCAGGCGGCGGGTTTCTCTGTCCACGGCCAGGATTTCCTCCAGGGTGGGATCGGCCCGGAAGGGATGCTTCGCCAGTGCTTCACTGAGAAGGCGGGGAATATCCCTGAAGCCGATCTCCCCTTCCAGAAAGCGCTGTACCGCCACTTCATCCGCGGCGTTGAGGGCCGCGGGCGCGGTGCCGCCCCTGGACAGGGCTTCATAGGCCAGATCCAGGGCCGGGAATCGATCCCGGTCCGGGGGCAGCAGCTCCAGAGTATGGGGCTGCGAGAAATCCATTCTGCCGTACTCCCCCGGCCAGCGGTCGGGATAGGCCAGGGCGCAGAGAATGGGCAGCCGCATGTCGGGGCGGGAAAGCTGTGCCTTGACGGATCCGTCCACAAACTCGACCATGGAGTGAATGACGGACTGGGGATGGATCACCACCTCGATCTTCTCGGCCGGCTGGTCAAAGAGCCAGCGTGCCTCGATGACTTCCAGTCCCTTGTTCATCAGGGTCGCCGAGTCTATAGTGACCTTTCGGCCCATGGACCAGTTGGGATGGGCCAGCGCCTGCGCCGGAGTAATCGTCTCCATCTCAGCCGCTTTCCAGGAAAGAAAGGGCCCTCCCGACGCGGTGAGCAGCAGCCGGCGCACCCGGGCCGGATCCTCGCCTAAAAGCACCTGGAAAAGGGCGCTGTGTTCACTGTCTACCGGGAGGATGGCAAGGGAACGCCGCCGCGCTTCCCGCATCACCAGCCCGCCGGCCATCACCAGAACCTCCTTGTTGGCAAGGGCGATGCTGCTGCCGGCCTGCAGGGCGCGCAGGGTGGCTTCCAGGCCCACCGCCCCCACCAGTCCGTTCACCACCAGATCCTCTTCACCCCGGCCCGCCGTTTCCAGCAGTCCCTCCCGGCCGCTCAGGCAGACGGCCCCCAGCTTCTCGAAGGGTTCCTGCCAGCCGGCCGCGGCGTCATCGGAGGTGGCCACCACCACCCGGGGCCGCCACCTGCGGACCGCGGGCAGAAGCTCCTGGGTGCGTGTATGGGTTGTGAGGACATCCACCCGGAAGCGGTCCGGGAAGGCGTCCAGCACCTGCAGAGTCTGGCTGCCGATGGAACCCGTGGCTCCCCAGATCGATATTGTTTTTTCCTGAAATTCGTTCATCCGTTTCTCGCAACCCGCATTGGGACGGCATTATCCTCTTTATTTCCGGACCGGAGGGGAATAGTAAAATCATCCCTTAGACGGGCTGCTCTCCCTTCCTCTTCCGGGGTTATCTCACTGTCGGAAAAGCTGATGCCCAGCGCTTCTTCCATGCCCCGGCGCAGCAGGCTGGAGAGCTCATCCAGCCGGGGCGGGCCGGACAGCAGGTCTTCCAGGCAGACGGTTTTGGCCTCTATGATCCGCTTCAGTCGCTCTTGATCCTCTTTGCTGGTACCGGCCAGAAAACGGGGCAGCTCCAGATGGGCCGGTCCTGAAAGGATCGATCCATGCTGCAGCAGCCCCTGGTGCAAATGGCGCTGGGCGCTCCCCACCAGTTTTCTTCCCTGTACCAGGATTTCATTCCTGGCCGCGGCGGAGAAACAGCTGACCGAAAGGTCCGTCTCATAGTGGGAGCGGAGATCCAGGGTCCGCTTTTCCAGAGAAGCCTCCACTCCCAGGAGCCGCAGTCCCCTCGCCAGACCGGTGCTGAGCTCGAAATACATCCGGGTAAGATTTTCCTGATAGTACCTGCTGCTGCGGGGGATGACGATGGAATAGGTAAGTTCCTGGGCGTGCAGGACGGCCCTGCCGCCGGTGGGCCGCCGCACCAGCTCTATATGTTCCTCCCGGCATTTCTGCCGGTCGATGCTTTCGGCTTTCTGATGATACCCGAGGGAAATCGTGAAGGGCTTCCAGGTGTAGGTGCGCATGACGGGAATGCCGCTTTTTTCCGCAAATTCCAGCAGCGTCACATCCAGGGCCATATTGCTGCCCCCGTCTCTGGCACCGTCATGTATCCAGCGCCACGTCGATCCGCCGGACATTATTAAATAATACCCCTTTCACTCTGTTTGATGAACTCGATCACATCTTGAATCTCCGGAATCGCGTCCATCTCTGAGTCGATGTGGCGCAGAGCCTGGCTGGTATTCAATTTGGAGCGATAGATGACCTTGTAGCAGCGGCGCAGCTGCTGTATCGTCTCAGCGGGGAACCCCCGGCGCCGCAGCCCGATGGAATTGATCCCCTTATAAGAGAGCGGTTCACCGGCACAGAGAATGTAGGGAGGCACATCCTGTACGGCACGGTAGCCCCCGCCGATGAGGCAGTGCTTGCCTACCTTGCAGAACTGATGCACCGCGACCAATCCGCCGAGAATGACCCAGTCTCCCACCTCCACATGGCCCGCCAGCTGCACGCCGTTGGCCGTGATCACATGGTCTCCTACGATACAGTCGTGCGCCACATGGCTGTAAGCCATGAACAGGCAGTTGCTGCCGATCGTCGTCTTCATCCTGTGTTTGGTGCCGCGGTTGAGGTCGCAAAATTCCCGTATGATGGTGTTTTCGCCGATCTCCAGCGTTGTCTTCTCTCCGGCGTATTTCAGATCCTGGGGCGGGGTCGCCAGAGCGACACCGTGATGAATCTTACAGTTGGCACCGATACGGGCTCCGTCGTCCACCAGCACATGGGAATGTATGACCGTCCCATCTCCAATGCTCACATCCTCCTTGATGACGGAGAAGGGACCCACCGTTACACCAGTCCCCAAGCTGGCCCTGGGATGGATAATTGCGCTGGGATGTATATCGGACACGATGCCTCCTTACTATACTGATTACGAAAAACGCCGCGTGGATGCTCAGCGGTCCATGATAGCTGCCATTAACTCCGCTTCCGCCACCAGCTTGCCTTCTACGAAGGCTCTCCCCGACATCTTGCAGGATCCGGCCCGCTGCCTGATAAGCGAGACTTCCAGAAAAAGCTGATCCCCCGGCAGAACCGGTTTGCGGAAACGAACCTTGTCAATGGCCATGAAATAGGCGATCTTCTTGCCGGGATCTTTTATCATGTTAAGCAGCAGGACGGCGCCGGTCTGGGCCATCGCTTCCACGATGAGGACTCCGGGCATAATGGGATGCCCGGGAAAATGACCCGGAAAGAAGGGTTCGTTTAATGTGACGTTCTTCACTCCCACCACCCGCTCCTGGGGGACCAGGTCTACAATCTTGTCCACCAGCAGGAAGGGATAGCGGTGCGGCAGCACCTTTTCAATCGCCTGGCTGTCCAGCACCACCCCTTTTTCCTCGGACCCGGATTGATACCTTCCGGTGATCTGCTTCTTCTCATGGAGTTTCCGCAGCTTCTTCACCAGTTCCACGTGAGTGGCATGACCGGAACGGGCCGCCATGACGTGAGCCTTGAGAGGAACGCCAAGAAGAGCCAGGTCCCCGATAAGGTCCAGGGTCTTGTGGCGCACCGGCTCATTGTAAAAACGAAGTTTTTTGCCGCCCAGAATCCCGTTGCTGCCCAGAGCCACTTCTTCCTTGAGCTCGAACTTGCGGGCCAGTTTCTGCAGTTCGTCCGGACTCAGCTGCCGGTCCACGATCACTACCGCGTTATCCAGATCCCCTCCCTGGATGAGACCCTGATCGTACAGTTCCTCCACCTCATGAAGGAAGCAGAAGGTACGGGCCGGGGCAAATTCACTGACAAACTCATCTTCCATGGAGTACATGGACGTATACTGGGTGCCCAGAGCGGGATTGCGGTAATCGACCATGAAGGTGATACGCAGCTCATCGGAAGGGAAGACCACCATGTCGATGCCGTGCTCCTCGCTGGTGTAGGTCACCGTCTCTTCGATTTCCAGGTAATCCCGCGGCTCCTGCTGCTCCGCGATACCGGCTTCCTGCAGAATTTTCACGAAGGGCATGGCGCTTCCGTCTCCCACCGGCGGCTCATTGGAATCCACTTCTATCAGGGCGTTATCTATTCCCAGGCCGTAGAGGGCGGCAAGCACATGCTCGACCTGACGTACCTGCACATCGTCCAGGCCGATGGTCGTGTCACGGAAATTATCTTTTACATATTCAATGGTCCCCGGGATCACCGGAGAATTTTTCAGATCGATGCGCTTGAAGCGGATGCCCGTGTTCGGTTCGGCCGGCTTGAAGGTAATAGTGGTTTTATTGCCGGTGTGCAGCCCCTTCCCGTACATGCTCACAGCCTTGGCAATGGTGCGTTGATTAACGATCATCGTTCCCTCTCAGCTCTGTTCCAGTCTCTCTATCTTCTCTTTCAGTCTTTTTATTTCCTTAAGCAGCTCCGGCAGCCGACGCACCGCTGCCTCGATGCGCATATTTCTGCGATGCGGTCCGGCCGGACTCCCGGAAACGATCTCTCCCGCCTCGACGGATTTGGAAATCCCGGACTGGGCCGTAATAACGGCATTATCTCCCACTTCCATGTGCCCGGCGAATCCTACCTGACCCCCGACGCGCACCCCCCTGCCGATGATGGTACTGCCGGAAAGTCCCGTCTGGGCCGCCATCACGGTATTCTCACCGATAACACAGTTGTGTGCTACCTGTATCAGGTTGTCCAGTTTTACTCCCTTTTTAATCCTCGTTTCTCCCAGAGTAGCCCGGTCAATGGTAGAGTTGGCGCCGATCTCAACATCATCTTCAATGACCACCGTCCCCACCTGGGGGATCTTGTGATAAACCCCCTTCTCCTGGGCAAACCCGAATCCGTCGCTGCCTACCACCACCCCGCTGTGCAGTACGACCCTGCTGCCGATCTGAACCCCGTGGCGCAGAACCACCTGACTGTAGATCAGGCATTCCTCACCCAGGCTGACCCCCTCTTCCATCGTGCAGAGGGACGCGATTACCGTGCCCCGTCCGATACGGCAGTTGTCTCCGATAACCACGTAGGGGCCGATGGCCACATCCTCACCCAGGGTGGTTCCCTTTCCGACAATGGCGGTCCGGTGCACTCCGGGCGGCACCAGCTTCTGGGGAGGATGGAACAGCTTTATTAAGGTCACGAAAGCGAAATAGGGATTCTCAACTTTGATGACGGGAGTCGCTCCGGTCTCTTCGAAATCAGGCGGAACCAAGACACAGCTGGCTCCGGTGGATCCATAGAGATGATAGTATTTGGTGTTGGCCAGGAAGGAGATCGTTCCGGGATCGGCTTCTCCTATTTTAGCCACCCCCCGGATCGTGGTCTCAGGAGCGCCTGAACACTCCCCCTTAACGATCTCGGCTATTTGGGCCAGGGTCAATTCCACCTGCTACCTCCTCTCCTGCTGACCTTCGGGACGGGTATCTTCCTTTTTCAACAGCTCAATAACCTTGTCGGTAATATCCATCTGTTCCCGGGCGTAGA
>CAZUMH010000056.1:0-21321 GCA_964621645.1 uncultured bacterium | reverse complement strand
TACTTTCAGCCCACGATATCCATAAATCATATCCGATGGGACATTCCGATCTACAGGTCCTCAAGGGGATCGATCTCGACATAAGGAGGAACGAGCTGCTGGCTGTCGTAGGCCGTTCAGGAGCGGGGAAGAGCACTCTGCTGCACATTCTTGGAGGAATAGACTCACCCACGTCCGGAACTGTCATGGTTGATGGAACGAATCTGTTCTCAAAAGGAGATATCGAATTATCAAGGTTCAGAAACCAGAAGATAGGATTTGTCTTTCAGTTTCATCATCTCATGCCCGAATTCAGCGCTCTGGAGAATACGGCGATGCCGGGCCTCATTGCCAGGCAGGACCGGTCGATTGTATACCAACGCGCCGAGGAATTACTTGTGGAAGTGGGTTTGCAGGACCGGCTCCAACATAAACCCGGCGAGCTTAGCGGCGGAGAACTGCAGCGGGTGGCGGTAGCCCGGTCTCTCATAAACGAACCGCTTTTAGTGCTCAGTGACGAACCCTCTGGAAATCTTGATCTTAAGAACGCCCAGGCCCTCCATGAGCTGATGTGGAAGATCGTCGAAACGAAACAAAAAGCTTTCGTAATAGTAACACATAACAAGGATCTGGCGGAAGAAGCCGACCGGACAATTGAAATTTATGATGGCAGAATAAAAATGGCTTGAATTTTGCTATAATTATAATAAATTTAAATGATAGGTTGATTATTGAAACCGAGATGAGGTAATAACGTAGATGATAAGAAATAATTTTTCTCAAAGAGTTCAGGTAGTGATTCAGCTTTCTCGGGAAGAGGCGATTCGACTGGGACATGATTATATCGGTACGGAGCACCTTCTTCTGGGTATTCTTCGCGAGGGTGGCGGCATTGCCGTGGAATTATTGAAAGAACTTGACATCGATCTGGATGATCTGAAGAAATCGATAGAAGATGCGGTCCGATCCACCGGCGGTACCATCACGATGGGTAATATCCCTTTTACCAAAAGAGGTGAAAGAGTGCTGCGCGTTGCCGCGGCTCAAGCTGAACGCTTTAAATCAAATGTTATCGGCACGGAACATCTGTTGCTTGCCCTCACCAAAGATACGGAAGGCGTGGCGGCTCAGGTTCTCATGACCTATGATGTTTTTGCGGAACAGGTTGAAGAAGCCTTGCAGCGGTTTCTGCAGGGTCATGAATCTGAAAAGAAAGAGCTTCAGGAAAAACAAAAGACTCCAGCCCTGGATCATTTCGGACGTGATCTTACTGAACTGGCGCGCAAGGATGAACTTGATCCCGTTATCGGCAGGGAGAAGGAGATCCAGCGGGTTGCTCAGATTCTTTCCCGCAGAAAGAAAAATAATCCGGTGCTGATCGGAGAACCAGGTGTGGGGAAGACCGCAATTGCCGAAGGTCTGGCCATGCGGATAATCGAAAAAAAGGTATCCCGGGTCCTCCATAACAAGCGGGTAGTCACGCTCGACCTTGGTTCAATCGTTGCGGGAACCAAGTACCGGGGACAGTTTGAAGAGCGTATGAAAGCAATCATGAATGAGCTGATGAAATCAAAAGAAATCATCCTCTTCATCGACGAGCTGCACACGATCGTGGGCGCAGGAGGCGCTTCCGGATCTCTGGACGCTTCCAATATGTTCAAACCTGCTCTCGCACGGGGTGAACTGCAGTGTATCGGGGCCACCACCCTGGATGAATATCGGCAGTATATCGAGAAAGACGGCGCCCTGGAACGGAGATTTCAGAAAGTCATGGTTGACCCGCCCTCCCCTGAACACACGCTCTCCATCCTCGAAGGTCTTCGTCCGCGCTATGAAAAACATCACCGGGTAAAATACACGGATATAGCTATAAAAGAAGCGGTCCGGCTTTCAGACCGGTATATTACCGATAAATTTCTTCCAGACAAGGCCATCGATGTATTGGATGAAGCCGGTTCAAAAGTTCATTTAGCGAACATCTCTGTGCCTCGTGAGATTACAATTCTGGAAGAAAGGTTGAAGGTGGTGCGTTCCGAGAAGGAGAACGTGATTCAGAACCAGGAATTTGAAAAGGCGGCTATTCTGAGGGACAGGGAAAAACGTTTGATCAAGGAACTGCAGGAAGCAAAACAGAAGTGGGAAGAAGCAGAAGGGGAAGTGCTGGCCGAAGTGACAAAAGAGGATATCGCCGAAGTAGTCTCCATGATGACCTCTATACCGGTTTCACGGGTAGCCCAATCAGAATCAGAGAAACTGTTGAGCATGTCTGATGAACTTCGCAAGCGTGTCATCGGCCAGGATGAGGTGATCGACATCCTGAGCAAGGCGATACGAAGAACCCGAGCCGGTCTGAAGGATCCACGGCGGCCCATCGGCTCCTTCATCTTCCTCGGTCCCACCGGTGTAGGGAAAACCTATTTGGCCCAGGAGCTTGCTCGTTACATGTTCGAAGATGAGAATGCGCTTATCAGAATAGATATGTCCGAATTCATGGAGAAATTTTCCGTTTCTCGCATGACCGGAGCTCCTCCGGGCTACGTGGGATATGAGGAGGGGGGACAATTAACTGAAAAGGTGCGCCGCCATCCCTATTCAGTTGTTTTACTGGACGAGATTGAAAAAGCCCATCCTGATACGTTCAATATCCTGCTGCAAATTTTGGATGAGGGCCATCTGACGGATGGACTTGGCAGGAAAGTTGATTTTAAGAATACGATACTCATCATGACCTCCAATCTCGGGACAGCGAGTGTAAAAAAAGGAGGATTCGGATTCGGCCAAACAGGGGATGAAGTCGATTATGAGAAAATGCGCACAGCGATGATTGAAGAATCAAAAAGAATCTTCAGGCCTGAATTCATCAATCGTCTTGACGAGATCGTCGTTTTCAGGAATCTGAACAGGGACCATATCCAGAAGATCATCGATTTGAATCTGGAAGATATCGGCCTCAGTGCTTCTGAAAGGGATATTAAAATCACCCTTTCAAAAGCTGCAAAATCCCTTCTTGCGGATGAAGGGTATGATCCTATATACGGTGCCCGTCAGGTACGGAGGATTCTGCGTCGATATATAGAGGATCCCATTGCTGAAGAATTATTAAAAGGAAAATTTGCAGATGGGAGCAATATCCTGGTAAAACTGAAGAATGGCAATTTGGAATTCGTGGAATCAAAAACTTCTCAAAAGTCTAAAGATTCATCACCAGAGGTTAAAGGAAAAAAAGTCAAGCCTGAGAAATAACGGGGGAGAGGGAATGAGAAGAAGGGAGTTTATTGGGGCGGCAGCGGGAGCTGCAGCTGCCTCACTGTTAGGTCAAAGCATTCTATTGGGATCGAATAAATCACCTGATTCGGATCTGGTTGTCGTTAGTGAAGGAGAGCCTGAGGAGCTTGTCAAGGCTGCCCTAAACGCATTGGGTGGAATGTCGAAATTTATTTCCAAGGGTGATGTTGTCGTCATTAAACCAAATATGTCGTGGGATAGAGTGCCGGCCCAGGCGGCAACCACAAACCCAGATGTCGTGGTTGCTGTCGTACGTCTATGCCTCGAGGCCGGTGCTTCCAAAGTAAAAATCTTTGATAACACGCTTAATGAAGCACGCCGCTGTTATAAACGGTCAGGAATCGAAAAAGCCGCTTCAGATGCCGGTGCGGATGTAAGCTATATCTATGAAAGAAAATTCAAGAGAGTAAGATTTCCTGATGGGGTGGCCGTGAAAGACTGGGAGATCTATCAGGATGTTCTCGAGGCCGATCGCATCATCAATCTTCCTATTGCCAAGCATCACAGTATCTCCGGTGTTTCTCTGGGAATGAAAAATTATATGGGATGGATAGGCGGGAACCGGGGGAAATTCCATCGGGACTTTAGTACAAAGATTACCGATTTGAATACTATGATCAAGGCTGACCTCACAATTCTCGATGCCTATCGGATGTTGGTGAGAAACGGACCTACCGGAGGGAGTCTGGATGATGTTAAAACTCCCAAAACGGTCGTAGCAGGCACGGATCCGGTCGCCATCGACAGTTATGGCGCTACTATGTTCGATCTCGATCCCTCAAGGATAGAATTTTTGCAGGAGGCTGAAAAACGGGGACTTGGTACCACTAAACTTAAAAATTTAAACATTAATAAAATTCAACTTTCCTAAATTAACGGGAAACGGATATGCAAATTTTCAGACGTGTTTCCCAGAGTGTATTTTTTACACTTTTTGTGGTCCTTTTTTTCTTTGCGACGTATCCTCTCATTACTGGACTTCCGGTTGATCTTTTTCTGCGTATCGATCCTCTCTTGGCTGTAACGGCCATAATCTCCTCCAGAAGTTTTATTATTAAACTGATTCCGGCTCTCGTCATTCTCGTATTGACTGTTTTATTAGGGCGTTTCTTCTGCGGCTGGATTTGCCCACTTGGTTCAATAGTTGATTGGTGGGACAACCGCAACAGAAAAGCAAAAAGAAATGATCCAAAGCTGAAATGGCTGAAATACGCGATACTCTCCGCAGTTTTAGCAGGGACTCTGGTATCAGTACAACTGACAGGATATTTGGATCCGATACCGCTATTGACCCGGACGTTTACCATAGTTCTCTATCCGCTCTTCGTTTTGGCTTTTGACGCAATTTTCTCTCTCCTGATAGCCTTGCCTCTGATCGGGGACGCTTCTTTCTCTCTCCATGAATCTTTGAGAGGGGTCATTCTTCCAATCCATCTGATCACATTCAAGAACATGGTAATAATTTTTCTTGTTTTCACAGGAATACTGCTGGCAACAAAAATCAGCAGACGTTTCTGGTGCAAGTATCTGTGTCCTCTCGGAGCTCTCTTAGGGGTCGCCTCAATATTTCGTCTCTATCGTCGGAATGTGAGCGATGCCTGTACTGAATGTTCCCTATGTGCCCGAAAATGCAGGATGAACGCCATCAGCAACGATGGAAAGAGTACCGAACATGCTGAATGTATTAACTGTATGGATTGTCAGAAAGTTTGCCCCACTGGAGCTGTATCTTTCCGTCTCGGAGGAAAGACCATTCCAGTCAAGCCGGATATCTCCCGAAGGCGGCTTCTCATCGCGGGCGTTGCGGGGCTTCTGACCGCTGGTATTTTCCGTTCCGCTATGACTTCAGTAAGAAAGAAGGGATGGGTCGTCAGGCCGCCCGGTGCAATGGAAGAGGATAAATTTCTGGATCGTTGCGTGCGATGCGGAGAATGTATCCGGGTATGCTCGACTTCCGGTGGGGGGCTGCAGTACTCTTCTTTGGAAGGCGGATTCGAGGGGATTTGGACTCCGATCCTGGATCCTTATACCGGATATTGCGAATACAACTGTAATATGTGTGGACAGGTCTGTCCCACTGGCGCCATTCATCCCCTGCCTTTGAAGGAACGCCAGAAAATGATAATGGGGATTGCCCATTTTAACAAGACACGCTGTATTCCCTGGTATTATGGTGAAAATTGCATGGTTTGCGAAGAACACTGTCCTCTGCCTGACAAGGCGATAAAATTCAGAGAGGAGGAAGTTACGACAATCGATGGCCGCAGGAACAATATTCTCTTACCGTATGTTGATGAAGAAACATGCATTGGGTGCGGTATTTGCGTAAACAAGTGCCCCGTCGAAGGGGAACGAGGCATCTATTTGACCAACGCGGAGGAATACCGCTGGTTCGATTAACAAAAGGAGATTATTTCCATGAAAGGGAAAAAATTACTTCTGGTCACAGTACTGCTTCTTGTTCTGGTTGCCAGCGCGCAAGCTCAATTCGGCATCCGCACCGGTATTAAAGCCGGCTATAGTTGGTCAGATCTTACAGGGGACGTTCCATCCGGTACGGAAAAGCTGAAGAAATTCACCGGAGGGGCCGCATTGGAAATGAACCTGCTCCTGATCTCAGTTGAGGCGGATCTGCTATATTCGCCACGAGGTGTGGTCAATCAGGACGGCAGTGAAACAAATCTTAACTATCTGTCGATCCCGGTTGTAGCCAAGCTGAAATTGTTTCCAATGCTTATACATCCCTATTTGCTGGCTGGTCCAGAATTCAGCTATCTTCTCTCTGCCAAATCGAACGGAACAGATATAAAAGATTCTGTTAAAGGGCAGGATATGGGAATAGTGATCGGCGGCGGATTGGAATTTTCCATACTTGGTAAAGCCGCCTATGCCGAAGCACGATATGTATACGGTTTGAGAAACATCAGCACTGAAGAATCCACTACTATTAGGAACCGGGTAACACAAATTTATTTTGGTTTCTTATTGTAATATTTCTGTTCCTGTTTAAAACGATACTCAGCCAGGGTTCCACCGCAGGTTTCACGTATAGTTGTATAGGTAAACCTGAAAGGAGGATTATATCTTGAGTAAGATATTCGTTTTTCTCTATATTGCGCTGTTTCTTGTACTTGGCACAGGTGATCTTATCTGTCAGGAAGTAGTCAGTTTTGAAGCGGACACGGCTGAGATAAATAATTTGAGACAACGGATTGATGCTCATCCATCCAATGATACTCTTCTGTTAGCATTGGGAAATATTTATCTGAAACACATGGCGTGGAATGATGCGGAGAGATGGCTGAAAGAGTGTGTATCTGTCAATCCCGACAATGCGATAGCTCAGAATAATCTGGGATATTCATATTTTCGGCAAGGAGAAAGTCCGATAATTCCCATTGAGAAAATTAAAAAGCTTTTTAAAGTAGACAATTATTCAAAAGCGGAAAGACATTTTAAACAGGCTATCGAATTAGATGATAATTATCTGGAAGCCTATTACAATTTGGGTATCAATTATCTGGCAAAAGATGAGACGAATGATTATGAGAGCGCCACAGTGACATTTCAGAAACTTTTAAATAAAGATCCTTCATACAGAGATGCTGACTATCATTTGGGTGAATCATACCGTTTCAGAGGAGAATATGGAGACGCCGAGAAAGTTTATCGGGAACTTATTGAGAAGAATCGTTTTACGGGCAAAACTAATATCAGACTTTCAGAAGTTCTTATGGAATTGGATAGAAAAGAGGAAGCGGTTATCCATTTCTACCAGGGCATATTAAACCTAGAAGATCGGGATCTCTATGATGAGATTTATAAGGCCATGCGTGTGCTGCTGGAACCTGAAGAGATTGAAAAAATAGAATCGGCACCCTTTGAAGAAGAGAAGAAGCTTGTTGTCCGGTTCTGGAAGGAAAAAGATCCCACTCCAACAACCACGCTAAATGAACGCTATAATACCCACTTCGATAGAGTAAAATACGCACGTGAAACTTATCCCGCTCTTATTCCTCCGTATTATGATGACAGGGGAAGAATATATGTAAAATATGGTGAACCAGATAATAAGTACACATCAAAAATGTATTCGGAAAGAATAAAATGGAATGAATCCTGGACTTATGAGCAGAGCCTGGGGGAGGGCATGGTTTTTGATTTTGTTAAAGAAGGGCATAGCTATTTGGAAGTACAATCGCTGGAAGACGCCGCCATGCCGGGTGAAGAACCGCTTGCTGTAGCGATAAATCTCTACACAGAACGAGCCAGTTTATCTCCCAGTTATCAAAAATTGGTACTGGGAGGCGATCCGAACAACCGACTTATCGATTATCGTGCCAAGAGAAATCATGCAATTATGAATGCGCCTGCGGAGGTTTTTAATTTTTCTCTCAAAGGGAATCCTCTTCCCTTTTTCTACAATTTCGCAAGATTTAAAGAGTCGAACAATAAAATCCGTACTGAAGTGTATCTTGGGGTTCCAAACCAAAATTTAACCTTCAAAGAAACGAATAAAGGATATGTGGAAAGCAATCTGCACTATATAATAATGATTCAAGATACCATGTTCGATGATGTAAAATGGATAAAAAAAGATTACCCTCTAAGAGGGGCGTCTCTTCTCTCGGTTCAGGAAGGTATGATAATAAATCAGGAGAATATTTCCCTCCCTCCAGGAGCATATCGTCTCGTTATCAGAATTGATAATCCTGAGGGTGATGCCCGCATGGTTTACACCCATCCTTTTACAACTGAAGAAATGGTATCTCAGGATTTGCTATTAAGTGATATTGAAATGGCTTCTTCCATTACAGCGGATGGAGGAGAAGGTGAGGGTGCCTTCTATAAAAACGGGTTGAAAATAATACCCTATCCTTATAACATTCTCAAGATAACAAATCCTATTTCCGTTTATTTTGATGTTTATAATTTAAGTTACGGAGTCAGTGGAGATACACGATATACCGTAACCTATGAGTTTAAAATGACTGAAAGGAAAAGACGTTTTCTGGGAAAAGCCCTAAATGCAATAGGCAGTATATTCAGTAGGGGTGATAAATCATTGGTAAGTTCTTCCTATACAAACAGCGGTAGTGATAGAAATACCCATGAATACCTTACCTTCGATCTTTACCGTTTTACTGAGGGGCTCGCCGAGTTGAAAATAACCATAAAGGATCTCAATACTGAACGTGAAGCCAGCCGGGTCGTTCCTTTTTCATTGGTACAATAAAATGACGGATAAGAAATCAATCCCCTCTGATAGAAAGGCCATTTACCGTTTTATCGTGGGATTTGTTGCCATTCCGGCTATCCTTGTCGCTTTATATTTTGGTCATATTTATTTCTTTATTTTCTGTCTCATCGTAGCAGCCGGTATGTCTCTTGAATTCCATAATCTCGTAAGAAAAGCGGGGCCGGCAACCATACTTGGCTTGACATTACCCTTCACTCTGCTGGTTGCTTTCGATGTTTATTTTCTCAATGGTGAACATGTTTTTACTGTTCTAACGATTCTGGTTTTATTAACGTTCACCGGAGAATTATTCAGGCGTGAACGAAAACCTCTGCAAAACATTCCGGCAACAATTATAGCAGCGATCTATCCAGCGCTTTTCATGTTCTATGTATATATTAGAGAAACGGTTCCACATGATGGCTGGACTTATAATGATTCAGGTCGTCTGCTTATTGTGATATTTGTCTCCATCTGGGTATGCGATACATTTGCTTATATTATTGGCTCATTATTTGGAAAAAGGAAACTCGCCCCTGGAATAAGTCCTAAAAAAACAGTCGAAGGAGCTGCTGCCGGCTTTTTGGCGAGTATGATTTCGGTGTTTATTTTTTCTACTCTTTTAATGCCGGCTTTCAATCTGATTGATATATTTATTATCGGATTGATAATCGGGATTGCCGGACAGGCAGGCGATCTGGTGGAATCACTTTTCAAACGGGAAGCTGATCTCAAAGATTCTTCCAATATTATTCCCGGACATGGGGGTTTCCTTGATCGTTTCGATAGTTCACTATTTATTGCTCCGATGCTTTACCTTTACTTATACTATTTTAGTGGTTAATCTCCAGCAAACTCTTTCCTTTTAAGAAATCTTCTCACACCATATTCACAGTCCTTCCTTTTAAGATCAGATATCTTTGTCACAATTAAGAATATCAGTGTAATAATCTTACAATCTTCGAAACAAATTTTAACAATCTGCAACAAATTCCTGTTCAGTAAGGGAAAATATTTCCTTATTGACAAATTAAAATTTCTCATATACACCCCTAACATCAATAATACCAATAGATAAAAAAATATAAATAAATTTGGTATAAGTATTGCATAAGAAAGCATGGGCGTTGGTTAGGAATTAATTGAATGGTGAATGCCATGACTTCACAAAGAGTAATACTTTATTTTGGACAAGATCAAAACGGGTACAGACTTGAGAAGGGTTTTTCTCAAGCGGGATTTCAAGTTTTCAGAACAAGTGATGCTGAAGAGACAATCAACATTTTGAAGACCTTGCAGCCACAGGCAGTACTTGTTGATTGGGATTTTGCCGGTGATTCTGTCAAAATGATCACCACGGCAATAATCAAAGAATTTCACAAGACAGGTCTCATTCTTCTTTCGCAAAGCCGCGGAGTTAAAAGAAAAATCGCCGCGATAGAGGAAGGAGCGGATGATTGTCTGTTGGAGACAACAGATATAGAAGAATTGATTGCAAAGGTTAAAGCTATCATCCGGCGGATTGAGATGGTCATTCAAGAGCCAAAAACTCTTCAGGTAAAAGACATCAAGATAAATCTAGATTCACATGAAGTATTCAAAGGATCAAAGCAAATAGATTTAACCTATACTCAGTTCAAACTTCTTTATTTGCTCGCTTCGAAACGCGACTATGTCTTTTCCCGTGATGAAATATTAGAAAAAGTATGGGGTGAACATGCGTATGTGACCGACAGGACTGTTGATGTACATGTTAAAAGGTTACGAGAGAAATTAGGAGAATATCAGAATAAAATTAAATATATCCAGACAATTCACGGAATGGGCTACAGATTAGCGTAAGTCAATTTGAAGCAGGCATATTAATGTATCCTGAAACTCAAAATATCTTTAATACACAAATGGATAAAACCATACGGTCGCCTTTTACAGCGATAGGGGAGTATGGTCAGGCTGTTGATATCGAAAAAGTGTTTAATCTTAAGCATACGGTAAAACGCGGGATTGATTTTTTATCGTCTGTTGTATTCGGTATTATCGCCCTTCCTTTATTAATGATACTGTCCTTGATCGTTCTTATTGATTCACCGGGCCCGATATTTTTCAGACAGGAAAGAATCGGGCTTAAGGGTAAAATATTCACTATTTATAAGTTCAGAACAATGAATCAAAGTAGTAAAGAAGATGACCACAAGGAATACATCAGGCATTTGTTCCAGGAAAATGAAGAAAATTATGAGCAAAAGAATAATGCAGAACTGATCGAAAAGTATATGCGATATTTAGAAAATAGAACGACAAGAATTGGAAAATTATTACGGGCCACCAGTCTTGATGAACTTCCTCAGCTTTATAATATTTTCCGTGGTGATATGAGTCTGGTGGGACCCAGACCCCATCCTATATATGAAGTAAAAGAATACAAAGACTGGTACCTTAGGCGTCTTGAAGTTAAGCCGGGTCTAACAGGATGGTCAAAATTAAAACTTCGTCTTACGCCGGAAAACTATGAAGAATCAATTCTTTTTGATCTGTGGTATGTGGATAACTGGTCGATGTTTCTTGATTTGAAAATAATCATTTTAACTGTACCCAGGGTGTTACTGCGTCAAGACGCTCATTAGCATTTATTCCATAAAGGAGATAAGAATGCGTTTTAAAGACAAGAAAGTTCTCGTAACTGGTGGGGCTGGATTCGTAGGTTCCAATCTCACGGATGCTCTTGTAAAAGAAGGGGCAAAGGTGACAGTACTTGATGATCTATTTACTGGTCAAAAAGAAAATATTTCACATATAGATGAGATTGAGTTTATAAACGGGTCTGTTACTGATTACGAACTTGTAGACAAGTTGGTAAAAAAAATGGACATTGTGTTTAATCTTGCGGTGCGTAATATTATTGTCTCAACTGTATCACCACGTCTCGATTTTCAAGTGAATACTGGAGGCGTATTTAATATACTGCAAGCGGCCAAAACTCATGGAATCGAGAAGGTGGTATATTCATCTTCCGCGTCTGTATACGGTAATCCCCATTACCTTCCCATTAACGAAGATGACCGCCTAAGTACTTTAAGCCCGTATGCCGCCAGTAAATTATCCGGAGAAAATTATTGTATCGCATTTTACGAATCATTTAATGTCCCGGTGGTTGTGTTGCGTTACTCAAATGTATACGGAATTAATCAAAATCCATCAAATCCCTACTGCGGAGTTATATCCAAGTTCTTTGAAAAATTAATGAATGGATACGCACCGGCAATACATGGTGATGGAGAGCAAACCAGAGATTTCACATTTGTTAATGATGTTGTTGAGGCGACAATGCTGGCGGCGTTGAGTCCGAAAGCTGAAGGAGAAATCTATAATGTTGCCTCGGGTATTGAAACCAGTGTCAACAGACTGGCCACTATGATTGCGGAAATCTGTAGTTCACCAATTCCTCCATTGAACATCGACAAACGGGATATTGATAACATTCGCAGACGTGTATTGAACATTGAAAAGATTCGAAGAGTGTTACGATGGACTCCTACTGTCAATCTTGTTAATGGCTTGAAATTAACTTACAAATGGTTGAAGGACAAAGAAAAAGATAAGAAGAGAAGAAATGATACTGTAAGATCTCAACCTACTGTTTCTTATTCCGATTAATACGATACTGATCAGGATGCTGAAAAATGGGACAATTGCAGCTGTCAAAAAGATTGAAAACAAGATCATATGATAATGCAATTCATAGAATTTATAGCATTTCAAAGAGATATGGCATCACGCGAAACCGCTTTATACAATATCTTTATAAATTCTACGAAATAACCAATAAATATTCGGTTACGCCTACCTTTCCGGTCACCGCAATGGTCCTGGCTCGTCACTCAAGGATATTCAGAATTTTTCAGGACTTAGGCGTAAAATTTGCAATACATGGTTATCGTCATGTGGACTACAGCGGATTTAAACTGGAGGATATTTCCCGAATTATCAGAAAAACCGTAGAAATATTTCAAGATAAGAAAATAGTGGCAGCCGGATTCCGATTTCCCTATCTTCGCTGGAATAAGGAATTCAGGGATATACTTGAAAAAGAAGGGCTTGAATGGAGCAGTAATGAGACGGTTTGCTGGAAAGGCTTGGATAATACGTCTTTCATGGAAAACGACTGGAAAAATTTTCAGAAGATAATGGCTACCTACAGCAGCCAGGAATTCAATTCTGTTTCGCTTTTACCAAAGATATATGGAGCTATTGTCGAACTACCGGTCGCGTTGCCGGATGATGATATTTTGATAGACAGACTTAAGATTTATAAGCAAGAAGAGATTTTTAATTATTGGCATAAAATGTTTATTGATTCGCATAAAGAAAATGGATATCTGAATTACCAGATGCATCCGGAAAGAACGCTATTGTTTTGTGATGCGTTGGAATCTCTTTTGCAGGAAATAAAGAAGGAAAGCGTGTGGGTGGTCTCTCTTGATGCTGTATCACGCTGGTGGAAAGAGAGAAGCACGACGGATGTCAGAGTAGTTCCGAAAACAAGAGATACGACGGTCACGGTATCAGGAAGCAAGCGTACCAATCTTTTTTGGGGGAAAGATTGCCTTACATGTTCCGATATAGACAAAGGCAAAGGATGGAAAAGGACGGGCGCGTCACGCTGGTCAATCACCGGAAAGACCATCCCCCTGATAGCAGTGCCGAATAAGTTCCAGGAAGGATGGCGTTCCTTCTTGACAAATTTAGGGTATTTATATGAATTAAATAAAAATGGTAAGACTTATGCTTACCGTTTTCCTGAAAAGATTGAATGTACCAGTGAAAATAGAATAAAATTAAAACAGGAATTAGCCCAATATTCATTGCTTCGGATAGGTCTTTGGCCGGAAGGGTATAAATCAGCCGTGTCCATCAGCGGTGATATCGATAGTATTAACACCTGGGATTTTCTGGAGAGATTCTGTGGAAAAGAATAATCTTCGAACCATGAGTCTAAATGAGTTGCTTTTACCGATTCGGAGAAACTGGATCATTGTCTTTTTCTCTTTTCTCAGTGTGATGATAACCGTCAGCTTCATCACTTTGACGACAAAACCAGTGTACGAAGCAGAGGCAACCCTATCCATTAGAGAAAACAATGAAATGCGTACCCAGCTTTTTGATATGCCCGCACTATTGGCTCAAAAATATTTGTTAAAGAATCAGGTCGCGCATCTTGAAAGTAGAACTTTGGCTGTTCAGACAGTAAAGAAGTTGTATAATTCCATTTATGTTGATTCCTTGGCCATTTTGGGAAACATGAATGAAAATGGAACTCCAACATTGCAGGATAGGATCTGGGAGAAACTGGGGAGAAAAAAGAAAGAGACACCACCGCCGTCATCTAAAGATGCAGTATATGCTTTTATGAACGCGACCAAGGTAACCTACGGTAATGAATCCGATATTATCCAGTTGCGTGCCCGCTCGGTTCAGCCATGGGAAGCTTCTGTTCTGGTAAATACCTGGGTGCAAACATATCAGGAGTATAGTCTTGCTGATGCGCGAGGCGAAGTGACTCAAGAGAAGAGATTCCTTGAAGAGAAACTCAAGGAGCTGGGAAAGGAAAGAGAACAAGCCCACCAAGCTTTGGCAGAATTCCAGAAAAATCAGAAGGTTGTCTCTCTCGATGCCGAAACAAATCAACTCGTGGAACAGATGGCATCACTCAAATCGATGTATAACGAAACCAGATCAGAACTTGAAGCCATTGAAGAGAAATTATCGTACTTGAAGGAGCAGCTTTCTAAAGTCAATAAAGCGATTGTGGATGATCTGGCAAATCTTTCCACACCTACTTTGAAGGAACTTACAAAACAAAAATCTGAGCTTGAGAGCAAGATAGCGGCAAAAAAAGCTCAGTTGATCGGTTCAAACCTTAGTCTCGATGACAGACAGATATCCGAATGGGAAAACCGGATCAAGGGACTCAAACAAAAAATAGAAGAAGAGGCAAAGAATCTTGCCAATTCAAGCTTAACTTCATATGATCCTCTCTCACTTGGAGAGAATCTCGTCGTCGATATTCTGAAATTCGAGACAGACCGAAAATCTTTGATTGCAAAACTTAAAATACAGAGTAAGAGTATTCAGGAATATCGCGTACGCATGGAAAAACTCCCTGAACAGAATCTTCAACTGGCTAATTTGGAGATGAATGTGCAGGTAAATGATAATATTTATATCATGCTCAGGGAACGGTACGAACGCACCAAAATACAGGAAGCGGCTCAGCTGGGTGTTTCTCAAATCGTCGATCTTGCGATTGCCCCGGAAAATCCAGTACTCCCTAATACCTCACAGAATATTTTTATGGGATTCTTCTTCGGAATCCTTCTCGGGGTAGGGCTGGCGTTTAGCAGGGAATATTTCCAGGACACCGTTCAGAATTCCAAAGATATTCAATCTTTGGATGTTGACATTATTGGCACTGTCCCACGCTATAAAACCAAAAAGTATTCAAAGGGAAGAAACAGCTCTCAGTGGATATTGAATCGAGCTAAGGGAATCTATCCGTATCTTCTTACGAAAAGAAACAGTTATTCCACTGTTGCCGAGTCATATAGATCTATTCGGACCTCCATATATTTCGCAAATCAAAACCGGCCATGGAAGACCATACTTGTCACCAGTGCCGGACCTTCGGAAGGGAAATCAACAACGGCCTCTAATTTGGCGATTACCATTGCGCAAAAAGGGATGAGGACATTGCTCATCGATGCCGATCTGCGTCGTCCTGTACTGGATATGCTCTTTACAGGAAGCAGACGTAAGACGGGCTTGACGAATATTCTTGCCGGGAAAAACCGGTGGCAGGAGGCGTGTCGAGAGACGGGTGTTAAGGGCCTTTATCTCATCGGGTCGGGTATGGGAGCTAAGAATACATCGGAATTAATAGGCTCGAAATCAATGCTCCGGTTTATAAGAAAAGTTATCGATGTCTTCGATGTTATCATTTTCGACAGTCCACCGGTTTTAGCGGTAACGGACTCAACGGTTTTAGCCTCACTGGTGGATGGGGTAATTATAGTTACCCAGGCGGGGAAGACCTCCCAAAGAGAATTAAGCAAGGCCTTAGATATGCTAAAAAGAGTCAAAGCGAAGATAATGGGAGCAGTTCTCACGGGAATTAACAGGCCCGAGATGTACGATTACAAAGATTATTATACTTCTTATACGGCTAAGCTTGAAGATAAACAAGCAAAGAAGAAACTTAATATTTAACATGGAAAACCTTCGATATGAAAGAGATCCCTGGAGCCATTGTAATCGGTGGACATTTTCAAGGCTTGGGAGTCATCCGGGCGCTCGCGGCGAAAGGGATACCAGTAGTACTTTTGGATTCTGAGCCCTGCCTTAGTCGTTTTTCACGTTGTATTACTCGTTTTATAAAAAGTCCCTCTATCCTGGATGGCGAGGATTATCTTTCATTTCTTATGAACATTGCTGATGAGAAGGGATGTACCGGGTATTGCATTTTCCCCACCGACGATGAAACGGTTCGTCTTCTTTCTTTTAATCACGACCTGCTGACAACTGTCTACCGACTGATGACCCCATCCTGGAATACGATTAAGTTCACGTATAACAAGAAATATACCTACCAACAAGCCGATTCCCTGAATATTCCAACGCCCAGGACGTTTTATCCTCGAAATGAAGCGGATCTGTCTCAGTTTGAGATACCCTATCCAGCCCTGATAAAGCCAGCCGTGATGCGTGATTTCTTCCGCCAGACCGGGAAGAAGGTTTTCAGAGCGTTGAATGAAAAGGAACTTCTTGAGAATTACCGAAAAGCCTCTCGTTTTATCCCTCCAGAGGAAATACTCATCCAGGAAGAAATCCCCGAAGTATCACGTAATCTTTTCTCTTATTGCCCTTTTTTCAAGGATGGAAAGAGCATATCATCGATTACAGCAGCCAGACCCAGACAGCATCCAATGGATTTCGGACAGGCGAGCACGTTTGCCGTTACAACCAGCATCCCTGATATTGAAACACAGAGCCAGAAATTTTTAAAAAGCATTAATTATTACGGATTGGCTGAGGTCGAATTCATCCGTGATCCCAGAGATGGAGTATATAAATTACTGGAGGTAAATGCCCGCATATGGGGCTGGCACTCTCTGGCGACGGCAGCGGGTGTTAACTTGCCTTATTTAGTTTACCGGGACTTAAACGGACTTCCATTTTCTCCCAACGGTTACAAAACAGGAATCAAATGGATACGGCTGCTTACGGATACGGCTGTTGTCCTAAGTGAAATGAAGAAAGGGCGCTTGAATTTGGTCGAGTATTTTAAATCTATCCGAGGTAAAAAAACTTTTGCAGTATTCTCGCTTCAAGATCCGCTGCCCTTTTGGGGAGAACTAATGCTGCTTCCGCACCTAAGAAGGGAAAGAGGATTTTCATGAGCTGGGTGCAGATAATTCCCATTCAGGTTGGTATTGCGCTGTTATTATTAACCATATTGTCCCTAAAAGTGCATGTTAAAATAGCATACGGGTTCTTTGGTGGTGTGGTTGTCGGCATTCTATCCGTCTTAATCACTCGAAGTATCTTTTTCCTGGGCTGGAAGCCGCAAGGTATTGGATTTATAATATATAGTGTTGTGGTTATTCTGGTAGTGACGATCATTCTTATTCTTTGCAGGTTCTATCGGGATCCCGAAAGAAGTTGTAATGAAAAGGAACACTACCTGGTTTCCCCGGCGGATGGAACCGTAAGGTATGTCAAAAAATCTCCCGCAGGGGAGACCCCGGTGGGAATAAAGAAAGGGAGAATCCTTCCCTATACTGAAATGTCCAGCTCGGGAATTATCTCCGGTGATATTTGGCATATCGGAATTGAGATGAGTGTGCTTGATGTGCATGTGAACCGTGCCCCCATGTCTGGCCAGATAAATGATATAATACGGCTTCCGGGAAAATTTCTGTCATTACGGGATCTTCGTTCCCTGCACGAAAATGAGCGTGTATGTACAATCATCAAAGGAAGCACGATAACAGTGATTGTGATTCAAATCGCATCACGCCTGGTTCGCAGGATAAAGATCTGGAAGAGAAAGGGTGACCGTGTGAAACGATGTGAAAGGATTGGCATGATAACATTCGGATCACAGGTCGATATACTTCTTCCGGAGAATACACGCATTATCGCAAAAGAGGGTGATACAGTAAAGGCTGGCAAGACCGTCGTGGCAGTGGTAGAAAATGTTCCAGAAAGCGCATGAAAGTAGCGCAGCGAAAACAATTTCTCGAGCAGCTTATGGTGAACATGGATCACAGCTGCTCGGTTATTATACTATTCTCTGTATAGGATTAGATTGACCAAAGGACATGGCTTTGGGAAAGATTGTGTTGAACCTGGCGGGATCGTCTGCAACACACAGATCCGTAATTTTAAGCAAGATAATACGCTGTACCGCTCCATCCCATCCAGAAGCGCTGGGTGCTGCGGTTGGATACTTTATGAACAATATAAGGCGGGCTGACCTGAATATCATCGCTGCGGAGACCGTAGGACCCTGCGGCAGATATGAAAACCGCTACGGGCGGCCAGTGTGATGGCGAGTAGCGATCCAGTGGCCCCAGACTATCTGGCGGCAGAGCTTTTATTCTTGCCCTATCACCGGTAAGGACGCAGATACACTGATCCGGACTGGCTGGAGGGTCCGTTCCACTGTATGCCGTAAGGCTATGCCGGAAACAAGCAGGCGGCAGTATTGGACAGTATATAGAAATCCAAAAGTGTCAGTCTCGCTTGAAACGGAAAGGGACCATATGAACGAAAAAAAGGGAAAATTATCCGTCATACTTCTCGCCTATCCAGATAATCCCGTGGGAACAGCCTTTATAAAAGCTTTTCTCAGGGATAAAATAAATATAACCGGAGTGGTAACGGAAATTAAACCGACAGGCAGTCATAGGAACCGTATTCGCCGCAAGATTGCCAGCGATGGATTATCGGAAACAATAAGGAGAATGCTCCAGATACTTTGGTTAAAGATAACCGGGACTACAGTAACTAAGTTGGCGGATAAAAATGCTATTCCGGTCTATACAGTTGCAAAATTCAACAGCAGAGAATGCGAAACACTGCTTTCATCATTGCATCCCGATCTCTTAGCGATTGCTTCAGCACCTATCTTGAAGGAATATATATTTAATAAGGGGAGACTTGGATGTCTCAATGCACATCCCGGCTGGCTGCCGACGTATCGGGGATTAGGCGCAAATGCTCATGCTTTGGAAAAGGGAGACCTCCCTGGAGTAAGTGTGCATTTTATTGATGAGAAAATCGACCGGGGACGTATCATTTTGCGTGAACGTGTGCCCGTAAATAAAAGGGATACTGTCGCACGGATAAATGACCGTGCCGTTGCCCGTGGTGCGCAACTTATGGCTTTAACGATACAAACATTGGAAAAGGGCACACTGGTCTATCCGCAGATTCCTGAACCAGTTGGCGAAAACTACCGTTCAATGGCCTACACCAGAGTGAAACGGATTAACAGAAATCTCAGAAAATGGGAGAAACCGCATGAGATTCGACAGAATACTGCTCATTAGTCCACCTTCTTCCAGTTATTTGGGAGCTGCTCGACCTCCTCAGAACCTTGGATATCTGGCTCAAACGTTGCATGATAATACCATTTCCTGCGATATTCTGGATTTGCGGTTCGGTTCAAGCGATAAAAAACTAAAGAAGATGATACAGTCAGTCCACTATGATCTCATCGGTGTAAGTCTCGTATCTCTGGAATATCTGCGTTCATACCAACTTATCCATTCCATCAGGGAACTCAGTCCGGAGTCGAAGATAGTTGCGGGAGGCCCTCATGTTACTGTACTAAAGGAAAAAGTACTGGAGGAGTGCAGTGAAATTGACTATGCGGTCGTTAATGAGGGTGAATTTACTCTACTGGAGCTGTGTCAAGGCAATCTCGATATCTCAGAGATAAAGAGTCTGATCTATAGAAACGGGAATGAAATCATCGTAAACGGTCCCCGTCCTCTTACTACAGAATTGGACAGCATTCCCTGGCCGCGTTATCAGGGGTTGAATTTAAGCCGCTATATTCGAGAGATGCCGTTTAATTCCAGCAGAGGTTGTCCTTACCAATGTGTCTTTTGTCCCAATAAGATCATGACACGAAAATATCGCTACCGAAGTGCAGAAAATGTTGTCAATGAAATACAGTACTGGTACGAAAAAGGATATCGGGTTTTCAATTATGACGATGACAATTTAACGCTTCTTAACGAACGTGTCTACGAGATTTGTGATCTTATTGAAAAGAGAGGATTAGCCGATGCCGAGTACCGTTGCTCAAACGGAATCCGGGCTGATCGGGTCAATCGTGAGCTGTTGGCCCGGATGAGAGACGTCGGCTTTAACTATATTGCCTTCGGTGTGGACGGAGGCAATAACAAGATGCTGCGCTTTAACAAAAAAGGCGAAACTATTGAACAGATTGAAGCCGGGATACGGATTGCCTGTGAATTGGGATATGACGTAAAGATTTTTGTCATTACGGGGATGCCTCACGAAACTGAGGCGGATATCGAAGATTCAATCCGTCTGGTTCGTAAATATCCAGTTAAGAGGGTTATTTTAAACAATCCTATTCCTTATCCGGGAACGGAACTTTTCGACACAGTCAAAGCCAATAATTGGTTCATCACCCAGCCGGAAGAATATCTTAATTTTGTTACTGAAAACGAAAACGTGCCGGTTTTTATCACTCCTGAGCTTGGCTATGAGGACCGGCTGCGTATTTTGAAAAGGATACGACAGGTGGAAAAGGAGGTAACCCGTGAGGCTATCGCCCGCATGTTCCCTAAACTGCCTTTGTTGGGCAGAATAGCCGGCGCGTTTTTCGCATCGGATACTGTGCAGAGAATGTTTTTTCTCAATTTGACGTTTCGCCGCATTATGGAATGGATACGTTCTCGCCAGTGGAATGTAAAGCGTCAGAAAGGGCAGGCAGGAGAGATCAGCTCATGAAAATATGCATGATTTCCTATTCGCAGTTCGAATTCGATAACCGGGTTCATCGTTACGCCGAATCTCTCTGCAAGCGAGGGGATCTGGTTCATGTCATTTCTCTGGGAGCCAAGGGGCAAAAACGAGTGGAACAGCTGGGAGCAGTGAGGGTACACCGGGTAATGTCCCGTTCCTACCGGGAATCAAATCCTCTTAGCTATCTGTGGCAGATGCTTCTTTTTTTCACGCTTTCCACTTTGACATGTGGAATACTTCATCTGCGATATCGGTATCATGTTTTGCATTTTCACAACATTCCGGATTTCGGTGTTTTCGCCACTATTATTCCTAAACTTCTCGGGGCCAGGGTGATCCTGGATATTCATGATCTCGTCCCGGAGTTTTACCAGAGAAAATTCTCGCTTGATGATAACAGTCTGATGATAAGAATACTGAAGTGGGTGGAAAGATTAGCATGCCTGTATGCTGATTCAGTGATCACGGTGACCAATATCTGGCGTGATCGAATCATTTCCCGTTCCGCCCCGGCCGCAAAGGTGGAGGTAATACTGAACTCTCCTGATCCTAATCTCTTCTTCCGTAACGGGTCAGAACAGGCGAAATGGAAAAGCAAAGAAATCAATCTAGTATACCATGGTAATCTCTCGGAAATATTCGGTGTGGATCTTGCGATTCAGGCTCTTCCCGCGATCGCGAAAAAGGAACCCCGGGCTGCACTGCATATCTACGGCCAGGGAGGAGAGAAAGAGAATCTCATTACAATGGCAGAG